>CAWULT010000114.1:0-15136 GCA_963923455.1 uncultured bacterium | reverse complement strand
TCGGGGTGTCATCGGCCTGCTCCAGTCGTCGTGCCCTGCCCCGCGAGGAAGAGCCTCAAATCGTCGTCCCGATGGTCGACGTGTCGGTGGAACTGCCGGGCGCGAGCCCCACGGAAGTCGAGCAGCGCGTGACGCGTCCGCTCGAGTCGCTCCTGTGGGAGGTGCCGGGCGTCGAGTACGTCTACTCGACGTCGAGCGCCGGCCGCGCGATGGTCATCGTCCGCTTCCTGGTCGGCCAGAACGAGGAGGACGCCCTCGTGCGCCTCACCCGGAAGCTCGAGGCGAACCGGGCCGTCCTGCCCGCGGGCGTTGCGCCTCCGCTGGTGCAGGCCCGATCGATCGACGACGTCCCGATCATGGCGCTGACGCTCTGGGGTGAGCGCTATGACGACATGGCGCTGCGCCAGATGGCCGCACAGCTGCGTGAGAGCCTGAAGGAGATTCCCGACATCTCCGAGGTCTCCGTCATCGGCGGGCGTCCGCGCCAGGTCTCGATCGACCTCGATCCGGCGGCGCTCGCGGCGCGCGGGCTCGATCCGCTCGCGGTGCGCGATGCGCTCGGGCGCGCGACCGCCCGCGACGCGTCGATGCGGATCGTCGGCGGCAACCAGTCGACCCGCGTCGAGAGCGGCGCGTGGATCGACACGGGCGGTGCGCTGGCCGACGTGGTGGTCGGCGCGGCCGCGGGCGGTTCCGTCCACCTCGGCGACGTGGCGCGGGTCACGAGTGGCGGCGCCGAGCCGTCGTCCTACGTGACGCATCATCCGCGCCCGGGGGCCTCCTTCCCCGCCGTCACGCTGTCGGTCGCGAAGCGCAAGGGCACCAACGCGACGGCGCTGGCCCAGGCCGTCGAGCGGAAGATCGACACGGTCCGCGGCTACCTCCTGCCGGCCGACCTGCAGATCACGGTGACGCGCAACTACGGCGAGACGGCCGAGGAGAAGTCGAACGAACTGCTGTGGCACATGCTGCTCGCCGTCCTCTCGGTGTCGATCCTGATCTGGCTGGCGCTGGGCCGCCGCGAGTCGCTCGTCGTGCTGACGGCGATTCCGGTGACGCTGGCGCTGACGCTGTTCGTGTTCTATCTCTACGGCTACACGCTGAACCGCATCACGCTGTTCGCGCTGATCTTCTCGATCGGCATCCTGGTCGACGACGCCATCGTCGTCGTCGAGAACGTCGTGCGGCACGCCCGACTGGCGCCGAAGGACGAGAGCCTGGCGAGCATCGCCGCGCGCGCCGTGGACGAGGTGGGCAACCCGACCATCCTCGCGACGCTCGCGGTGATCGCCGCCATCCTGCCGATGGCCTTCGTCGGCGGCCTGATGGGGCCCTACATGCGGCCCATCCCCGTCGGGGCGTCGGCCGCGATGGTGTTCTCGCTGGTCGTCGCCTTCGTCGTGACCCCGTGGACGGCCGTGCGCCTGCTGGGCCGGGGCGGCCACCACGTCGAGGGCGCCGAGGACCGGATGACGGCCCTCTACCGCCGCGTGATGCGGCGCCTCATCTCGAGTCCGGGGGCCCGGCTGCGCTTCCTCGCCTTCGTCGCGGTGCTGCTGGTGGCCGCGGCGGCCCTCGTGCCGACGGGCCTCGTGACCGTGAAGATGCTGCCCTTCGACAACAAGAGCGAGCTGCAGGTGGTCGTGCACATGCCTGAGCAGACGGCGCTCGAGTCGACGGCCGGCGTCGCGGCGGCGCTGGCCGACGCGGCGCTGGCCGACCCGGACGTCCGCAGCGTGCAGACCTACGCCGGCACGTCGTCGCCGTACACCTTCAACGGCCTGGTCCGCCACTATTTCATCCGGCAGGAGCCGAACCTGGCCGACCTGCAGGTGCAGCTCGTGCCGCCGGACGCGCGGGACGACCAGAGCCACGACGTGGCCAAGCGGCTGCGCACGGCGTTGGCGCCCGTGGCGGCGCGCCTCGGCGCCACCGTGCAGGTCGTCGAGGTGCCACCGGGTCCGCCGGTGCTGCAGACGATCGTCGCCGAGGTCTACGGCCCAGACGCCGACCGACGCCTGGCGCTGGCCAGGCAGGTGCGGACGACGTTCGAGCGGACGCCAGGCGTCGTGGACGTGGACTGGTACGTCGAGAGCGAGCGGCCGAAGACGCGCCTGACCTTCGACGCCGAGAAGGCCGCGGCCGCGGGCCTGACGGCCGCCGAGCTCGCCTCCGTCGTCCAGATGGCCGGCGCGGGCGCGCCCGTGGGCCTGCTGCACGACCCGCAGGCCCGCGAGCCGATCCCGATGGTGCTGCGGCTGCCGCGCGAGGCGCGCGGGTCGCTCGACGCCGTCCGCGGTCTGCGGATCGGCCACGAACGGCCGGTGGCGGTCGGCGAGATCGCGACCACGACCGAGGCGCCCGAGGAGCAGAGCGTCTACCACAAGAACCTGCTGCCGGTGACCTACGTGACGGCCGACGTCGCGGGAGTCGTCGAGAGCCCCGTCTACGCGATTCTGGCGATGAACACCGCCCTCGGCGGGGTGACGCTGCCGGAGGGGTACGGCTTCGAGATCTTCAACGCCCGGCAGCCGTTCGACAGCACGAAGTACGCGATGAAGTGGGACGGCGAGTGGCACATCACCTACGAGGTCTTCCGGGACCTCGGCCTCGCCTTCGGCGCGGTGCTGGTCCTGATCTACATCCTGGTGGTCGGCTGGTTCCAGTCGTTCGCGACGCCGATGACCATCATGCTGGCCATCCCCTTCTCGCTCGTGGGCATCCTGCCGGCGCACGCGGCACTGGGCGCCTTCTTCACGGCCACCTCGATGATCGGCTTCATCGCCGGCGCCGGCATCGTCGTCCGCAACTCGATCATCCTCGTGGACTTCATCGAGCTCCGCGTCAGCGAGGGCATGTCGCTCGAGGACGCGGTCGTCGACGCCGGCGCCGTCCGCTTCCGGCCGATGGTCCTGACCGCCGCCGCGGTGATCGTCGGCTCGGCCGTGATCCTGTTCGACCCGATCTTCCAGGGCCTGGCCATCTCGCTGATGGCGGGAGAGGTGGCCTCCCTGCTGCTGTCCCGGATGACCGTCCCCGTCATGTATTACCTGACCCACCGCCAGAGGAGTGTCGTATGACCGTCGACCGCTATCTCCGCCAGATCGCCGGGTTCTTCATCATGGTGAGCGTGCTGCTCGGGATCTACGTGAACTCGAACTTCCTGTGGTTCACGGCCTTCGTGGGCCTGAACCTCTTCCAGTCGTCGTTCACCAACTGGTGCCCGATGATGACCATCCTGCGCCGGCTGGGCGTGCCCGATTCGGCGAACGCCGCCGCCAAGTAGGCGTACACTGGGGCCATGACGCGCGCCCTGCTCGTGGCCCTGGTGCTCCTCCCCGCCGGTCTGGCCCTCGCGCAGGAACGCGAGCCGCCCAAGGACTCCGAGCGCATCTCGATTCCCGGCTGCGCCAGGGGCGGCCGCTTCATCGTCGCCGAGGACCCGTCGGGGGAGCGGCGGGGCACGCCCATCGCCACGGGCCGCCGGTTCCGCCTGTCGGGCAACAAGGCGGTGCTCAAGGAGATCAGGCTCCACGAGGCGACGATGATCGAGGTGACGGGGCTCGTCCGGAAGGGGCAGCTCGCAGGGCCCGGCGGCGTCGCCATCGCGGGCGGGCGGATCCGCATCGGCGGCGCGATGCCGCGCACGGGGCTCGGCACCGTCGCCAACGATCCGGGCTACAGCGAAGTGGTGCTCGACGTCGAGGGCTGGCGGCAGCTGGGCGGCGACTGCCCGAACCGGTGAGGGCCGGCGCGCGGGGCTACCGCCCCTGCCGGCCCTGGGCGGGGGTGGCCGCGGCTGGCCCGGGGGCCGGCGTCGCCGGTGCGTCGTCCTCGCGGCACGCGCCCTGGTTGTTGCCCATCGCCGCGATCGTCGTCCCCGTGCAGCAGTACACCGGGCACTTGCCAGGCGCGGTGTAGCCGGCGCGCAGCTTCTTCGCGTACTCGGGATACGTCGTCGCCGCGCCGCCACGGGCGGCGTCGAGCGGCAGGTTGTACATCTTCGCGTAGTCGCTCAGGTACAGGTTGGCGCCCGGCAGGTAGTGCGGCACCTCGCCCGCCGCGCGCGGGATCTCGACCTGCGGTTCGCACGGCTCGGGCAGCACGCGCGTGTTCGCGTCGAGCTCGAAGGTCGCGTTGCGGATGAACGGCTCCTCCCAGTAGACCGGGTCCTCGAGGATCATCGTCACGGTCAGCAGGTTGCCGTGCCGGATGTAATACTCCGTCATGGTGGCGCGGTCGCTGTGCGGCACGCCGTTGCGCCACACCATGCCCGCCTTGAGGTGCGTGGTGCGCACCTTGAGCTGCTGCCCCTCCCAGACGCCGGTCGAGAAGCCGCCCGGCGTGTGCGGCGCCGAGGCCGACGGGTGGGGCCGGCCGTCCATGTAGATGACGTGCGGCGCCCGGTCGACGGTGCCGCTCAAGTGGAACTCGCGCACCGCGCCGGAGATCGGGTCGAGCTCCTGCTCGATCCGCAGGTTCTGCGGCCCCATCACGATGTACTGGCTCGTGTAGAGGATGCACTGGCGCTCGGGCATGTTCTGCATCGACACCTGATAGGCGTCGGCCACGGCCCGGGCCTCGTCGTTGATCGGCAGGCCCGTGTAGTCGCCGATGTGCGGCCCCGGGGCGCGCTCGATCGAATCCTCGTGCAGCCGGTTGGCCCACGTGCCCGACAGGTCGACGGACCGTCCCTGCAGCGCGGCCTGCGCCGCCTCGACCTGGCCCTGCGCCGCGGCCGGCCTGGCAACGCCGGTGGCAACGGCCGCAGCCACGGCGGCCGCCACGAGTCCCCTGAGTGCTGCGCGTGTCATGCCCGGTCCTCTCCTCATCTCGCCGAGCACGGCGACGGATCCCACTTGGCGCCGTTCGGCTCGCGCTTGAAGTTCAGGCTCGTGATCCACGTCCGCGTCAGGTAGGTCGGGTCTTCCACGATCGTCGTGATCACGATCCACTGATCGCCGCTGGGCTGCCGCAGCAGGTCCCAGTACTCGGTCAACGTGGCCTTCTCGCTGTAGGGCACGCCATTCTTGCGCAGGTACCCGGGCTGCAGCCGCGTGGTGACCGTCTTGAGGTTGCCGATGCGCGGCGGCGCCGCCGCGCCGCGCCCTGCCGGCGGCGTCTCCCACTGCGCCACCGTGTCGCCCTGTCGCGACGGCTGGCTGCCCTCGGCGGCCTTCCAGTCGCCGAAGTGGAGCAGGCGCGTCTGCGTGCCGGCATCGGTCTCGACCTTCAGCGTATTGTCGTCCTGCCAGGTGATCCGCAGGCGGCCGGGCTGGCGCATCACGCCGGGCGCCCCGTAACCCTTGCACTGGTCACCGGCGGCCTCGTCCTTCGCCGGGTCCCAGGCGTCGCCCACCTTCTTCGCCGCCATGTTGAGCGGGATGCTCGCGTAGTCGCCCTTCGGAGGCGTGACCATCCGCCAGCGCCAGTCCTCGGTGACGACCGACACCCAGGTCCCGGTGATGTCGAAGGGCGCCCCGGCCTTCGCGGTGGGCGCGGCCGGGGCCGCCGGCTGGGCCGTCCCTGCCGGGGCCTGCGCCCCGCGTCCCTGGGCGGCCACCCCCGCCGTCGCCAGAGCCGCCAGCGCGGTGGCCACGGCGAACCGATGCACGACTCGAACCTTGCTGCTGCGCACGCGTCGCGCCTCCACTACTTCGCCGCCGAGAGGCTCTTGAAGACGGCCTCGATGAACTGGGTGGTCGTCCACGGGCCCGTGTCGGCGCCGTAGCGCCTCCGGTACCCCTTCGTGGGATCGGCCTGCTGCACCTGCGCGAGCGTCATGCCCTTGCCGATCATGTCCTTCACGCGGTCGCGGACGATGGTGACCATGTCGCGGTAGTCGACGACGTCGGCCTCGTGCGCCAGTTCGCCGTGGGCGGGCACGACCACGGTGCCGCCGTCCTGCCAGATGAGGGGCACGGGCGGAACGGTGATGCCGATGATGCGGTTCAGGCTGTCGATCACGCCCTGGACGCTGCCGCCCTTCTCGACGTCGATGACCGGGAAGCGCGTCATGTCGAACACCTCGCCGGTGACCAGCACGTCGGAACGGCGGAAGAACACGATGCTGTCGCCGTCGGAGTGCGCCGCGGGCTGGTACGTGGTGATGACGGCCTCGCCGTTCAGGTAGAGATCCTTCTGGAACTCGTCGAGCGCGGCCGAGTAGGTGACGGTCGGCCATGCGCCGACCGGATACGCCGCCTGCTCGCCCGTCGGCGCCGTCATCGCCTCCTGCACGTGCTCTTCGGCGAGAATCGGCGCGCGGCCGCCGGCGGCGCCGATCTCGTTGAGGCCGCCGGTCGGAATCACCGACTGGCCCGCCTTCGACAGGTCGTCGTTGCCGCCGACGTGCTCCCGGTTGGCGCTGGTGTTGATGATGTACCGGATCGGCTCGCGCGTGAGCTTGCGGATCTCGGCCACGACGTCCGCCGAGCGCGACCCGTTGCCGGTGTCGACGACGACCGCGCCATCCGGCCCGAGCTGCACGGCGACATGGGCGCCCGCGCCGGCGATGACGTAGACGTTCGGACGGACCTGGATCACCTCGAGCGGCTCGGCGGCCCGGGCCGCGGGCGCGGGTGCGGCGGCGCGCGGCGCGGATGGCGTCTGCGGCGCGGACCTGGCCGGAGCGGACGCCCCGCGCGGCGCCTGCGCGGCCTGGGCCTGCAGCGCGCGCTGGCCGCCGGCTGCCACGCCCGCCCACACGAGCAGGCCCGCGGCGAGCGACATGCGACGACTGTGGAATGCGGTGCTCATCTGGCCGACAATTGTAGAACGGTTCAACGGGCGAGGGGGCCGCGCATGGCGTCGACGATCGAACAGGCCGGAACCATCGCGTTCCGGGCGAGCCGGGGACGGCTGGAGGTACTGGTGATCCGCGCGCGGCGCGACAGGCATCACCGGGTGTTTCCGAAGGGCCATATCGACGCCGGCGAGGACGCCGCCGAGGCCGCGCTCCGGGAAACCGAGGAGGAGGCGGGCGTGATCGGGCGGATCATCCAGGCGCTGGAGCCGCCGCTCGAATTCCACGACGGCCGCGCTCGCGTGCGCGTGCGCTATTTCCTCGTCGAGGCCACGGCCGAGCGGGAGCCGGACGAGGACGGCCGCGATCCGCGCTGGCTGTCGCCCGAGGACGCGCTCGACCTGCTGACCCACGAGGGCGCCCGCGACGTCCTGCGCGCCGCCCTGCCGCACATGACGCGGCACGCGTCGTCCTGACCCCGCACTGGAGGCTTCCGTGCCCAGAACCCCGGACTTCCCGATCGACCCGATCTTCACGGCCCGCTGGTCGCCGCGCGCGATGTCGGGCGAACCGGTCACGGCCGAGGAGCTGCAGTCGCTGTTCGAGGCGGCCCGCTGGGCGCCGTCGTCCGGCAACAACCAGCCGTGGCGCATCGTCTACGCCAGCCGCGACACGCCGGCCTTCGACGCGTTCTTCTCGCTGCTCAACGAGGGCAACCAGCAGTGGTGCGTGCGCGCCGGCGCACTGCTGGTGATGGTCTCGAGGACGACATTCGACAGCGGCACGCCGGCGCGGACGCACTCGTACGACACCGGCGCGGCGTGGATGAGCCTCGCGATCCAGGGCTCGCGCATGGGGCTGGTCGTCCACGGGATGCAGGGCTTCGACTACGACGCCGCCCGCGAGACGCTCGGCATCCCCGACGGCTACGCGGTCGAGGCGATGGTGGCCGTGGGCCGGCCGGGGCGCGTCGAGGACCTGCCCGCGCACCAGCAGCCCCGTGAACGGCGGAACGACCGCAAGCCGGTGGCGGCGTTCGCGTTCGAAGGGCGCTTCCGCGAATAGCCGGTCAGCGCCAGGCCGCCAGCAGCGTGCGGGCCTTGGCGCGGAACTCGCGTCCCTCGGGCTCCCACGCCGGGTCGACGTCTCCGACCAGCACGGCCTCGAACTCGCGGCGGGCGTCGTCGCGCCGGCCCAGCGCGAGCAGTGTTTCGGCCAGGAAGTAGTGCGACGCGGGGTTGGCCGGATCGAAGGCCAGCGCCCGGCGCAGGTGCTCGACCGCCTTGTCCTTGCTGCCGCCGAACAGGCCCGGCACCCGGTGATACCAGCGTCCGAGCGCACGATCGGCTGCCCCGCCGTCGAACGCGGGGTCGATCCGGAGCGTGGCTTCGAGTTCGCGCTTGACCGGGCCGCGGTAGCGGATGCCCGCGCGCAGCCCGAAGGACTCGGCCATGGCGCCCATGTTCGCCGCCAGCCAGAAGTGGCCCTCGGGCCGCGCGGGCTCGATCGCCACGGCCTGCCGCGCGGCCGCGATGCCGCGTTCGTACTGCGCCTTGCGCTCACCCGCCGGCACGTGGCCACCCAGCCAGTAGGTGGCGCGGGCCAGTTTCCACGCGGCCTCGAAATCGCGGCCGCCCCGGGTGCGCGCCTCCCAGATCACGGCGGCCTCCACCGCGCTCGACAGCTGCTCGCGGCGCGCGTAGAGGCTGTCAGCGTCCGCGTCGGCAGGCGCCTGCGCGGACGCGGGCCCCGGTGTCCCGGCCAGCACGCACCAGACGAGCACCGCCAGGCAGACCCGCGTCGCCACGGCTCGATTCTGCCACCGGAGCCGCGGCGAGGCCACCCGCTCCCCAGCCCGCGACGAGTTGTGGTCTACTCCTCACCAGGCCAACGGACCGGCTGCGGAGGACACGTTGCCGCTCGCCTTCTTCGTGCACCGAATCGATCCGATCATCGCCACGATCGGCGGCGTCCACGTCTGGTGGTACGGCCTGGGTTACACGCTCGGGTTCCTGAACCTGCATCTGTACGCCATGCGCGGCCGGGCTCGCCTGCAGCTCACGCGCGCGCAGGCCTACCGGCTCACGCTGTGCGTCTCGCTGGGAGTCCTCGCCGGGGGGCGTGCCGTCGAGGTGGCGTTCGACGAGTGGCCCTTCTATCGCGAGCACGCGGCGCTCATCCCCGCGTACTGGCTCGGCGGCATGGCCACCCATGGCCTGCTGCTGGGTGCCACGGCCGGCGCGCTGCTGTTCGCGTGGTGGCAACGCGTCCCGTTCCTCGAGCTGGCCGACGACCTCGTCGTGCCGGGCGCCTTCCTGATGGGTGTGGGACGGCTGGGCAACTTCGTCGACGGCCAGATCGTCGGCCGCGCCACCGACGTCTGGTGGGGCGTGCAATTCCCGGACGCCGCCGGCGCCCGCCATCCCGTCGTGCTCTACGACGGACTCAAGAACCTCGCGCTCATCCCGTACTTGCGACGCGTGCGCGCCACCAACCCCACGCCGGGCGCGGCCGCGGCGCGCTTCGTCTTCTGGTACGCGTCGTTGCGGATCGCGATCGACCTGTTCCGGGACTATCCGACCCACCGGCTCGCGCTCGGCACGGGACAGACCCTGAACATCCTGATGGCCGCGCTCGGGGCGGCACTGCTCTACCGCTCCCGGCTTCGGCGCCTCGGGCGCCTCGGGGCGCGCCCCGTCCGGCCGGCCCCGCCCGCCGACGTGCCGCCATCGTGGGCGGCACGGCTGGCCCTCGCCGCGCTGCTGGTGGCCTGCCTGACGATTCCGAGCAACTGGACGCAGGACGTGCCGGCGCGCTACGGGGCCCGGCACCCGGGCCTGACCCACTCGCGGATCTACCCCGCCATCGACACGGCGCCTCGGCCCGCGCGCTGACGGCGCCTAGGCCGGCGCGTCTTCGACGCGGCCGTCGGCGTGCCGCGCGAACCGGCCGCGGTTGCGTGGATGCACCGGCGCGGGATCCACGAACGGCCAGCCCCCGAACTGCGTGCGCTGGTAGTCGCGGAAGGCCTGCTCGAGTTCGGCGCGCGTGTTCATCACGAAGGGGCCGTACTGCGCCACCGGCTCGCCGATCGGGCGCCCCTGGAGCAGCAGGATCTCCGCCGGGCCGTCCACCGCCTCGATCGTCACCGGTTGCCCGGCGCGCACGTGTACCGCCGCGGGCGCGGGGACGTGGCGATCGCCCACCTTCAGCGCGCGTCCGGCAAAGAGGTTCAGGCTGCGCCGTGTCTGCGGCCCCGCAGCGGCGGGCACGGTCCACGTCGCGCCCGCCTCCAGCGCGATCGACCAGATGGCAAGGTCGGCCGCCGGGTCCGCGGCCCACGAGTTCGGCGGCGGCGGCAGCGGGTGCACGCCCTCGAGCGCGCCGGCGATGACGGTGACGACGGCGCGGCGCCCGTTCGCGTCGATCGCGTGATGGCGCGGAATCCGCCCGTCCCACAGCATCGTGAAGTAGGCCGGCACCATCTTGGCCTTCGCCGGCAGGTTCAACCAGATCTGGAACAACTCCAGCGGGTTGGGGCCGTCGGCGTTCAGCAGCGGGAACATCTCCGAGTGGACGACCCCGGCACCGGCGGTCAGCCACTGGACATCTCCCATGCCGAAGCGCGCGGTCGCGCCGAGCGAGTCGGAGTGGTCGATGAAGCCGGTCCGGACGATGGTCACCGTCTCGAAACCGCGGTGCGGGTGCTGGGGAAACCCCGGCACGACGTCGCCGTGGTACATCCGCCAGCCATCCTTGCCCTCGAAGTCCTGGCCGATGTCGCGCCCCTCGAGCGGGGCGTCGGGCCCGAGCCGCTCGTTGCCCTTCGGAAAGTGGTCGACGTGATGCACGCAGAACAGGAACGGGTCCTGCGTCTGCCAGCGGTTGCCCTGCGGGACGACGGCAAGAATCGGATCGCTCATGCCCCAGGGTACCCGAAGGAGCCCGACGGGACGTCCCGGGCCGGAACCGGGCCAGGACCGTCCCGCTAGATCCTGGGCAGGAAGCGCCCGAGCCCCAGCCGCCCGAGCGTCAGCACCAGCCACAGCAGCGCCGGCAGGGCCGGGACACGGCGATCGAGCTGGGCCAGCCCGCGCGCCAGCGCGGGCCAGGTGCGGCACGTGACGACGACACCCACGGTGGCGAGCGCGAACGTCGGGGAGAAGACGTACCGCTCGGCGAAGCGGCTGGCTGGGCCCAGCAGCATCATCACGAGCCCGACGAACACCGCGACCCAGAGGAGGCCGCGGCGCTCGGTCGGGGCGAGCGCCCGCCACACGGCCCCGATGCGACCGCGCGCACGCCAGGCGGCCATCGCCAGGCCCGCGCTCCAGGGAGCGGACCACCACACGAGCACGCGCACGTAGAACGCCGCATGATCGAAGAGGGGCGCGACCACGTCCGTCGACGCGGCCGCCGTCACCGGGGCCAGCTGACGCCGCCAGTAGCCGGCCCAGAACGACTCGCCGGCCGCCCGCAGGTACCAGGCGTCATAGCCCGCCGCAACGATGACCGTCGCGACCAGAGCCGCGACGATCGCGGCGACGGGGCGCCACAGGGGCCCCGGGGATCCAGCCGGGTCGACGAGCACCCAGGCCCCCAGGCCGACCAGCACGACGGCGACGAAGGCGCCCTTGACGAGGAGGCCCGCAGCGAGGGCCGCGGCGAGCACGGGCATCCAGCCCCACGACCGTCGCACCCCATCGACGGCGAGCACCGCGACCAGCAGACACAGCAGCATCGGGTATTCGTGGTTGGCCCGCACGCGAAACAGAAACGCGACCGGCATCAGCTGCAGGAGCACGAGCACGGCGCGTCCGTCCGCTCGCGAGGCCAGGCGGGAGACGATCAGGGCGATCAGCCACAGCGATCCGAGAGCGGCCGACAACCCCACGACGAACGCCGCCTGCGCCGCGGGCAGGCCGAGCTGCGCCAGCACCACCGGCAGGAGGAAGATGCCCGCCGGGTGTTCGCGATAGAGTCCCTCGCTGTTCCACAGCCCCCACCATTCGGGCGCCACCCACCGCGACGGGGGTTGCCGGGCGAGCCGGTCGGCGATGGCCGCATGCAGGGCCGAGTCGGGATCGCGGCTGACGAAGCCCGTGCCGACGACGACCGCGGACACCAGCAGCCAGCAGACCAGCCACCACGCGAGTTCGCGCCGCGGAAGGACGCTTCCGCCGGGCGTCGCGGGTGTGGAGGCAGAGTCCGCTCGAGGCATGCAGGCACGCAGGGCGCGGCCGAATCCTACCGCATCCGGGCCCGCGCGCCGGCCGCCCCGCAGATCGGGTATACATACAGCCATCGATGTCTACGCCCCCACTGCCGTGCATCATCACTGCCGCGATCACCGGTTCGGTGCCGCGCAAGGAGAACAATCCCGCCGTTCCGATCACGGTGTCCGAACAGATCGAATCGACGCACGCCTGCTACGAGGCCGGTGCGGCGCTGGTGCACGTGCACGTCCGCAACGACGACGGGTCCACGACGTCCGACCCCGGCAAGTTCGCCGACTTCCTGCAGCGGATCCGGAAGCACTGCCCCGACCTGATCGTGCAGTTCTCGACCGGGGGACGGTCGGGCGTGGGGTCCGAGCGCGGCGGCATGCTGCACCTGCGGCCCGACATGGCCTCGCTCTCGACCGGCTCCTGCAACTTCCCGACCCGCGTCTACGAGAACCCGCCCGACCTGATCGTGGAGCTCGCCACGAAGATGCGGCAGTACGGCGTCAAGCCCGAGATCGAGGTGTTCGATCTGGCGATGCTCTACAACGCCGTCGACTACGCGCACGGCGGCCTGCTGGCCGCGCCCCTGCACGTCCAGTTCGTCCTGGGCGTCAAGCACGCGCTGCCGGCCCATCGCGACATTCTGGACTTCCAGGTGGCCAAACTGCGGGCACTGATGCCCGACGCCACGTGGGTGGCGGCCGGCATCGGCCGGCACCAGCTCGAAGTGAACCGCTGGTGCCTCGAGATGGGCGGCCACTGCCGGACCGGCCTGGAGGACAACGTGCGCTGGGACAAGGGCCGGCTGGCCGCGTCGAACGCGGAACTGGTCGCCAGGGTCGCCGACCTCTGCCCGGAATACAACCGGTCCGTGGCCACCCCGGCGGAGGCCCGGCGCATCCTCGGCCTCGCGGCCGCGTGAGACCGGACGCGTGCGGACACTCCTGGCCGTCCGCGCGCCTCTGGTCTTCCTGCCAAGCCTGCTCGCCGCGAGCGCGGTGGTCCTGGCGGCCGCCGAACTCACGCACGAAGCGAGCCGCGCGTACGATGGCTACCTGAGGGGCGCGCGAGACGCCTTCGTCGCGCGCGCCTCCGGGGCCGACGCCCCGCTCGACGCCGGCGTCCGAGCCGCCCTGCGCAACGGCTCCGTGCTCGGCCGCCCCGGGCACGGCGACGGCATCACCAGCGTCCCGAACGCGCTCGTCCATCACTGGCTCGGCGCCGTCTTCATCGAGCGGGTCAGCCTCGCGCAGGTCCTGCAGGTGTCGCAGGCCTACGCCGACTACCCGGACATCTTCGAACCCGTCGTCGCGGCCAGGGTGCTGGCCAGGACGGGCGACACCTTCCAGCTGCTGACGCGTGTCCGGGAGGCGGCCGGCGGCCTGAGCGCCACGCTGGAGGTGCGCTCGACGGTGCACTACACGCGCGTCGACGACCGGCGTGCCTACGCCGTGTCGGTGTCCGAGGAGATCCGCGAAGTCCGGAATCCCGGCCGGCCCGGCGAGACGTGGCTTCCCGCGGGCCAGGACAGCGGGTACCTGTGGCGCGCGGCCACGTTCACGCGGTTCGTGGAAGCCGAAGGCGGCGTCTACATGGAGGTCGAGACGGTCGGCCTGAGCCGGCGCTTTCCACCGATGCTGGGATGGCTCATCGAGCCGATCGCGCGCCGGATTGGCCGCAAGAGCGTGGCCGAGTCGGCCGACAGGTTCCGGGCGGCGGTCCGCGCCAGGGTGGAGTCGGGGGATCCCGACCCGTAGCGGCCGGCGCTACCGCAGGCCGATCGCCGCGGCCACCGCGACGGCCGCGACGCCGAGCACGAACAGCAGCGTGCAGATCGGCGCGCAGAACCGCAGCCAGCGGTCGTACCGCACGCCGGCGATCGCCAGCACCGCCATCAACGCTCCGTCGGTCGGCATGAACTGGCCGACGATGCCTGGCCCGTACTGATACGCCAGCACGGTCACCTGCCGCGACACGCCGAGCAGGTCCGACAGCGGCACGAGGATGGGCATGGTGAGCACCGCACGGCCCGACGAACTCGGCACCGGGAAGGTCACGAGCGTCTGGACGATCGTCATGCCGAACGCGAACACCCCGGGCGACTGCCCGGACAGCGGCGCGACCATCGCGTCGATGACCGTGTCGACCACCTTGCCCCGGTCGAGCACGATGAAGATCGCGCGCGCCACGCCGATCAGGACGGCCGCGTACGCCATGGCGCGAAGCCCCTCGACGAAGGCGTCCGCCGTCCGTGCGACACCGAGTCCGCCGGCCAGTCCCGCCGCGGCGCCCATCAGGAAGAACAGCGCGCTCATCTCGTTGAAGCCCCAGTCCCACCGCAGCGTGCCGTAGACGTAGACGGCGAACGCGCCCAGGACCGTCAGCAGCACGACCGCGTGGCCCGCGTCGAGCGACACGCGCGCCGGCGCGTCGGCTTCGGGCACGGGGCGGCGGTGGCGATCGGCGTGCCGCATCGTGGCCCCGATCCACAGCGCGATCGCGGGCACGAGCACCAGCATCCGGAACCCGAGCCCCGAGAGCAGCGGCAGTTCGGCAAAGCGCTGGGCGATGCCGACGCTGAACGGGTTGATGGGGCTGAAGGTGCTGCCGATGCCGGCGGCGCCGAGGCTCATCGCGACGGCGGTCAGCGGGTCGAAGCCGGCGCGCCGGGCCAGGAGCAGCAGCACCGGCATCAGCGCGACGATCTCCTCCCACATGCCTTCGAGCGCGCCCGCCGTCGCGAAGACGACGGAGACCAGCGGGATGATGAGCGCCGCGCGCCCCCCGAAGCGGCCAGTCAGCCACTCGACGCCCTGCTTCAGTGCGCCGGTCTGCTCGACGACGCTGAAGGCGCCGCCGACCAGGAACACGAGGAAGATCACCGAGCCCGCGTCGATCATCCCCTCCGGTATCGCGACGACGGCCTCGAAGAAACCGACCGGGTGGGCGGGAACGGCGTGATAGGAACCGGCGACGACGACCTGTCGGCCTGTCGACACGTCCTGGCGCCGCGCGTACTCGCCCGCGAGCAGCAGATGACTGAGGGAGGCTGCCAGGGCCACGCACGCCACCAGCAGCACGAGCGGGTGCGGGAAGCGGAACGCGCGCACCGGGAAAGGCCCTGTCTCTTATACACATCTGACGCTGCCGACGAAGGCTTAGGTGT
>CAWULT010000113.1:0-15357 GCA_963923455.1 uncultured bacterium | reverse complement strand
GGCCATGGCCGCCGCGCTGCTGGCGCCGCCGGCCATGGCCGTTGCGGCGCGGGCCGGCATTCCGCCGCTGCTGATGGCGGTGATGGCCGGCAACGGCGCGCTCGCCGGAACCCTCTCCCCGTTTGCGCCGACCGGCCTCGTCGCGCACGGCGTGATGGCGCGCATCGGCCTGCCCGGCGTCGAGTGGCAGACCTTCGGCTACAACGCGCTGGCCCACACGCTGGCCGGCTTCGGCGGCTTCCTGCTGCTCGGGGGGGCACGCCTGTTTCGCGGCGGCCGCGCGGCGGCCGCGGCCGAGCCGGACGTGCAGCCGATGCACCGCGCGCACTGGCTGACGACGGCGGGCATCGTGGCCCTCATCGCGACGGTGGCCGGCCTGGGCCTCAACGTCGGCATGATGGCGCTCATCGTCTCGACGACGCTCATCCTGCTGAAGGCGGCCGACGAGGCGCGCGCCATCCAGCGGATGCCGTGGGGCGTGATCCTGATGGTGACCGGCGTCACCGTGCTCGTCGCGATGATGCAGGAAACGCAGGGCATCGCGCTCATCACGCGCGGCATTGCGGCCGTGGCGACCCCGGCGACGATCGCGCCGATCGTCTCGTTCGGCACGGGGCTCGTCTCGGTCTACAGCAGCACGTCCGGCGTCGTGCTGCCGGCCTTCCTGCCCATGGCGCCCGACCTGGCCCGACAGCTCGGCGGGCTCGATCCGCTGCGTGTCGCGTGGTCCATCAACGTCGGCGCGAGCCTCGTGGACCTCTCGTCGCTGTCGACCGTCGGCGCGCTGTTCATCGCCGGGGCCGCGCCCGGCACCGACGCCCGGGCGCTCTTCAACGGGCTGCTCGCCTGGGGCCTGGCGATGGCCGTGGCTGGCGCGGGGCTCTGCTGGGTGCTCTTCGGCTGATGCCTGCCACGCCCGCCTTGCGGCCGGGCGGTGGTGGCGGTAGAGTCTGCGCGTCGAATTCGATCAGGAGGACCTGGTGGGTGTGCTGAACTCGGCGATTCCGGCGTGGCGTCGTGCCCGTGCCATGGCGGGCGCGGTGGCGGGCGCGGTGTTGCTCTCGGCCGCGGGCGCGGCCCATGCGCAGGGGCGGGCGGGCGCGCTGCCCGACTGGAGCGGGGTCTGGCAGATGCAGGGCGGCACGGTGTTCGACCGCGCCACCGTGCAGCCGCCGAACGGTCGCGCGGGCGAGGCCGGCGTCCGGGAGTTCCCGCCGTACACCGAGGAGTACGAGGCGATCTACCGGCGCAACATCGAACGGGTGAAGCAGGGCACGTTCCCGGACCCGATCAGCACGTGCGGCACGCCGCACGGCTTTCCGCGCCTGATGAACCTGCCCGACGTCTACGAGTTCGCCGTCACGCCGGGCGCCGTCTACATCCTGGCGGAGAACGGACCGGCCATCATGCGGATCTACACGGACGGCCGCAACCACCCGGCGGCCGAGGATCTGTGGCTCACCTACACCGGGGCGTCGGTCGGGCGGTGGGACGGCGACACGCTGGTGTTCACGACGGTCAGCATGAAGGGCTCGAAGGACGACGACGTGATCGTCGACCGCACGGGACTCGTGCTGAGCGACGCCGCGCGCATCGTCACGCGGATGCGAAAGGTCGACGACACGACGCTCGAGGCCCGGCTGGTCATCGAGGACGCGAAGGCGCTCAAGGCGCCGTGGGCCGTCACCAAGACCTACAAGAGGCAGCCGGCGGGCACGTGGGCGTGGGACTACGGCTGCGCCGAGAACAACCGGAACCCGATCTCGGGCTCGGGGAAGACGCTGACGCTCGGGCCCGACGGCAAACCGATCGACAAGGTGGTCGACTGATGATGACGAGGATGACACTGGGCGTGGCCGCGATCGTCGTGGCCGTGATGGGGCTGGCCGTGGCGCCGGTGCGGGCGCATCACTCGGCCGCGATGTTCGACGACTCGAAGGTCGTCGAGATCAAGGGGATCGTCAAGGAACTGCAGTGGACCAATCCGCACGTGTGGCTGCAGGTCGAGGTCGACGACAACGGGAAGAAGGTGGAGTGGAGCATCGAGGGCGGCAGCCCGAACTCCCTTTCCCGCACCGGCTGGCGGGCCAGCACGTTCAAGCCCGGTGACCAGGTCACGGTCCGGATCAACCCGATGAAGGACGGCACCCATGCGGGGGCCTTCATCGGGGCGAAGTTCGCGGCCGACGGCAAGACCGTCGGGCGCTGGCAGTAGTCCTTCGTCCGACACGGGCAGGGCCCATCTCCCTGCGCCTTTCCGCCGGCCCCCGTCGCCGGATACCATCGGGGGATGGCATCGGCTTTCGAGACGCTCGACGAACGGGTCCGCGAGGTGGCGGACCTCAGGCACGCGGCGGACCTGCTCGAATGGGACGAGCGCGTCTGCATGCCGGCCGGCGGCGCGCCGGTGCACGGCGAAATGCAGGCCACCGTGCGCCGGCTGGCGCACGAGAAGTTCACGTCCGCCGAGGTCGGCGACCTGCTGGACCGTGCCGCCCGCGACCTGCGTGACGCGGACCCGAACGGCCGCGAGGCGCGCCGGCTGGCCGTGACGGCCCGCGACTACCGCAAGGCCACGCAGGTGCCGGCCGCGTTCGTGGCCGAGCACGCGCAGGTCGTCTCGGCCGCACAGCACGCGTGGGGCGAGGCGCGCGCCGCGAGCGACTACGCCGCCTTCCAGCCGCACCTCGAAAAGGTCATCGCCCTGAAGCGCCAGTACGTGGGATTCTTCCCCGCGGGCGCCCATCCGTACGACACGCTGCTCGACGACTACGAGCCGGGCATGACGACGGCCGAGGTCCGCGCGATCTTCGACGTGGTGCGACCGGCGCAGATCGCCCTGCTCAAGGCCATCGCGGCGCGGCCGCAGGTGGACGACGCCGTGCTGCTGCAGCCGTTTCCCGAGTCGGGGCTGCTCGAGTTCGCGGTGGAGGCCGCCACCGCGTTCGGGTTCGACTGGACACGCGGCCGGCAGGACAAGTCGACGCACCCGTTCGCGACGGCCATCGGGTGCGACGACGTGCGCATCACCACGCGCTTCATGGAGCGGTATCCGTTCTCGCTGCTGTTCGGCACGCTGCACGAGACGGGCCACGCCCTGTACGAGCAGGGCGTCAGCCGCGTGCATCACCGCACGCAGCTCGAAGGGGGCGCGTCGCTCGGCGTGCACGAGTCGCAGAGCCGGCTGTGGGAGAACCTGGTCGGGCGCTCGCGCCCGTTCTGGTCGCACTTCTATCCGGCGCTGCAGGCGCGCTTCCCGTCGCAGCTCGGCGGCGTCACGCTGGAGCGGTTCTACCGCGCGATCAACAAGGTCGAGCCGTCGCTCATCCGCGTCGAGGCCGACGAAGCCACGTACAACCTCCACGTGATGATGCGCGTCGAGCTGGAGATCGCGCTCGTCGAGGGTCGCCTCGACGCGGCCGGGCTGCCCGCCGAGTGGAACCGCCGGATGGAGGAGTATCTCGGTGTCCGCCCGCCCGACGACGCGAGCGGAGTCCTGCAGGACATCCACTGGTCGGCCGGCCTGATGGGCTACTTCGCCACCTACACGCTGGGCAACCTGATCTCCGCGCAGCTGTGGGAGCGGTTCGAGGCCGCCCATCCCTCGCGCGACGCCGACATCGGCCGCGGCGACTTCTCGGGGCTGCTGGCGTGGCTCCGGGCCGAGGTGCACCAGTTCGGCCGGATGTACGAGCCGCAGGATCTCGTGCGTCGCGCGACGGGCACGCGCATCGACCCGGCGCCCTACCTGCGATATCTCGAGCGCAAGTTCGGCGAGATCTACGGGCTGTAGCGCCGGGGGGCTGCCAGGCCGGGGTGACGGATGCCCGCAGGCCTCGAGTGACGACGGTCATCGCCGGCATCCCTCGTTCCCGGGGTTGAGCGCTGCCGGGGCCGGCGATATGCTGTGCCCGCCACGCGACGCCCCGGCACTCGGGCCGATTCCCGGCCCGGAGCGCAGGCCGCTCGGGCGGGAGGCACGCATCATGGCGACGAAGCACCCCCTGGGCGCGAGCGGCGTGTCGCGGCGCGACATGCTCCGGCTGGGCGCCGGCGGCATCGGGTTCGGCCTGTTCGGCGGCCTCGGCCCCGTGCCGCCCGTGCTGGCGCAGGCCAGCCGCGCGGCCGCCGGGCGCGACGGGCGCCGCATCCTCGTGGTGTTCGAGTGGTTCGGCGGCAACGACGGGCTGAACACGATCGTGCCGTACGGCGACCCGCTCTACTACAAGCACCGCCCGACCATCGGCATCCGCGAGAAGGACCTCCTCGAGATCGACGCGCGCCTCGGCTGGCACAAGTCGATGCGCGGCATGCAGCGTCTGTACGACGAAGGCAAGGTGGCCATCGTCCAGGGCGTGGGATACGACCAGCCATCGTTCTCGCACTTCACGTCGATCTCGTTCTGGCACACCGGCGTCCCCAACGGCGGGCATGAATACGGGTGGGTGGGCCGCACCGCGTCGGCGCTCGACCCGACGGGCGCCCGCGAGAACCTGATCGTCAACGTGTCCGACAGCCAGACGCTGGCCGTGAAGGCCGAGCGGCACGTGCCCCTCGTCTTCGTGGACCCCACCCGGTTCCAGCGCGGCGCGTTCGCGCAGGAGATGCCGGTGCTCGAGACGCTCGGCACCGCGCACCCGCCCGCGGGCGACGCGCACCGGTACGTGCTGGAGGTGACGCGGAGCGCGGCCCAGGCGTCGGAAATCGTGCGAGCGGCGTGGAGCCGCTACAAGGGCAAGGACAATCCCGACCTCCGCCTGCTCGACCTCGACAAGGTCGCCGCGCTCATCGAGGCCGAGTTCCCGACGCAGCTCTACTACGTGCCGCTGCGGGGAAGCCTCTTCGACACGCACGTGAACCAGGCGGCCCCGCACGAGCGGCAGCTCGAATACTGCTCGGACGCCATTGCCGGTTTCTTCCAGGAGATGGAACGCATCGGGCGCGCCGACGACGTCGTGATGTACGTGCACAGCGAGTTCGGCCGCCGCGTGCCGGAGAACACGAGCCTCGGCACCGACCACGGTACGGCGCAGGTGAACTTCGTGATCGGCAACGCCGTCAAGGGCGGGCTGCACGGCACGGCGCCGAGCCTCTCGAACCTGGTCCTCGGCGACAACCTGGAGTGCACCACCGACTTCCGCCGCGTCTACGCGTCGCTCGTGCAGGGCTGGATGGGCGTGGACGCCGCCGCGGTGCTCGGCCAGCCGTTCGAGACGCTGGACCTCTTCCGGGCCTGACCGCAGCGAGGGGTGACGGACATGGCGACACGTATCGGGTGGTCTCCGGGGCCGGCGAACTGGGTGGACGACCTGTCGCCCCTGCCCGCCGCCGAGTGGAACGACGAGCGGGCCGCGCACCTGCTGCACCACGCCGGCTTCGGCGGTACGCCCGCCGACGTGCGGCGGCTCGCCGCCCTCGGCCTCGAGGGTGCGGTACGGCACCTCGTCCACTACGAGCGGGTCCCGAACCCGCGGATGCAGCCGTTCGTCGAGTCGGGCCTGTGGGATCCGTCGCTGAAGGGATTTCCGGAGAGCCGGCCCGAGGCCACCGACCGGGCGGAGAAGTCCGGCGTCTCCATGGGCGTCGAGACGAAGCCCTCCGGTAACCGGCCGGTGCAGCCCGTGTCGGATCGGTTCTTCTACTGGCTGCGCGCCACGATGCTCGAGACGCGACGCGTGGGCTACTGGTGGGCGAACCGGATGGTGCAGACGACGCACCCGCTCGAGCAGAAGATGGCCCTGTTCTGGCACGGCCACTTCGCGACGCACGAGAACAAGGTGCGCGACTACCGCAAGATGCTCCAGCAGATCGACCTGTTCGAGCGCGGCGCGACCGGCAACGTGCGGGAGCTCACCGTCAAGGTGGCGCAGAACCCGGCGATGCTCTACTTCCTCGACGCGCAGTACAACGTCAAGGGCGCGCCCAACGAGAACTTCGCCCGCGAGGTGATGGAGCTCTTCACGATGGGCGTCGGCCACTACTCCGAGCAGGACGTCCGCGAGGCCGCGCGGGCGTTCACGGGATGGTACTTCGACGACCTCGCTTTCAAGGTGGACCCAGCCAGGCACGACGCCGGCACGAAGACGTTCCTGGGCCGCACCGGCCCGTTCGACGGCGTGGACGTGGTGCGGATCATCTTCGAGCAGCCGGTCACGGCCGAGTTCCTCGCCGCGAAGATCTACCGGTTCCTGGTCCGCGACGGTCTGTCACCGGCCCTGCGCGCGAAGCTCGGCGCCGTGCTCCGGCAGCACGACTACGAGGTGAAGCCACTGCTCACGGCCATCTTCTCGTCGAAGGACTTCTACAGCCAGGCGAGCTACGGCGGCCACATCAAGGGACCGGTGGAGCACCTGGTGGCGATGGTGAGGCAGCTCGGCGCGGACGAGTTGCCCGGCGTGCCCGACTTCAATCAGTCCACGATCGCGATGGGTCAGCACCTGCTCAACCCGCCGTCGGTGGCGGGATGGGCGGGTGGCAAGGCGTGGATCACGCCGGGGCTGCTGATGGCGCGCGGCAACGTCGCCCGCGACGTGCTGACGCCCGACATGACGGGCTTCCGCGACTGGAACTTCAGCGCGGGCAGCGACGACGTGCTCGGCCGCCGGCTGCGCGACGGGTACGACATCGGTGCGGCGACGGCCCCGAGCGATCCGTCGAAGATGAGCGAGTTCGATCGCGCCGCGCTCGAGCGCGACGAACGTTTCAACACGCGCATCTCCGGGTACATCGGCTGGCAGCAGGCCGCCCGCAAGCTGATTCCCACGCCGAGGCAGGCCGCCCGGTTCGACCTGACGCGTCTGGTGCTCGACGACGGGGCGGCGACGACGGCCGAGGCCGTCGACAGCCTGCTGGGCCGGCTCGTCCGCATTCCCGTGGCGCCCGCGATGCGCGAGGCGCTGGTGTCGTTCCTGACGAAGGAACTCGGCACGGACCGGCTGGACCGCGCGAAGACCTACCTGGAAGATCCGCTGCGCCTGACGGCGCACCTGATCATGAGCACGCCCGAGTACCAGCTGGTGTAGGGGCGGCCGGGCCGCGCC
Source organism: uncultured bacterium (assembly GCA_963923455.1). Taxonomy (GTDB): domain Bacteria; phylum Acidobacteriota; class Vicinamibacteria; order Vicinamibacterales; family UBA2999; genus CAWULT01. The sequence continues at coordinate 8,317 of CAWULT010000113.1, read as the reverse complement.
GTCCCGATTCGGTTGTACAGTGTGGGCCCCGAGGAGGAACGCCATGAAGTCTGGTCATTGTGCCGTGTGCGTGCTCGCCACCGTGCTGCTGGCGACGGCGCTGCCGTGGACGGTGGACGCGAAGGACGACCTCGCCGTGCCCGGGTACCCGGTGGCCGTCGACGTCCGGGGCGCGAAGGAACTGCCCGATCCGACGCTCGACTACAAGATTGCCTGGGGCATCGGGCAGGGCGCGAAGGACCCTGCCGCCGAGGTGAACCCGAACCTGCCGACCATCGCGCGCTACGTCAACACGCTGGCGAAGTGGGGTGTGCCGAAGGAGAAGCGCCACATCATCGTGATGTTCCACCAGCGCAGCGACGACTTCGACATCGTGCTGAACAACGCCGCCTTCAGGAAGAAGTACGGCAAGGACAACCCGAACGTGGCGCTGATCACCGCGCTGAAGGCGGCGGGCGTCGAGTTCCGCGCGTGCGGTCAGGCCGTGGCCGGCCGGAAGATCGACGCGAAGGACGTCAACTCCGACATCCAGATCGACCTGTGGGCCATGACGACCTTCATGAACCTGCAGATGAAGGGGTTCGTCCGCACGGGCAACTGACGGGATTCCGGGTGGGCGGGCGCGGACGGTCCGCCGGCGGACGGCGATCGGCTGCGGCACGAACGTCCGCGACGGCGATCACGGGGCCCGCTGACCTGAACCGCGTCACGCCTGGATCCCGGCCTTGTCCTGATCCGTGAGCGCCCTGGACTGGCCGCGTGCGGCCGGGGCAGTGAGCGTGATCGCCAGCAGGGCAGTCGGGATCGCACGTGCGAGCACGGAGCGGTTCGCCACGGTGGCGATGCCTGGCTAGCCGACTCCAGCACGAGGCCGCCGCCCAGCCCGCTCGCTCGACCCGCCGAGGTGCTAGCCTTGGCGACATCGTGCTTCCGCCCACGGCGACGGCCTGCAGCCGGCCTTCATGCCTCCTCTGAGTCCGCTGCAGTGGCTGCTCGCCGTGGCCGGTGCGTTCGGCATCGGCGTCTCCAAGGCCGGGTTCCCGGGCATGAGCCTGGTCCACGTCGTCGTCTTCGCGTTCCTCTTCGGCGCTCGCGCGTCGACCGGGATCATCCTGCCGATGCTGGTGGCCGCCGACGTCCTGGCGGTCCGCGCGTTCCGCCAGCACGCACGGTGGACCTACATCCGCCGGATGCTCCCCGCGACGTGTGTGGGCATGCTCCTCGGCTTCGTGCTGATGGGCAGGCTGGACGACGCGCTGTTTGCGCCGATCATCGGGGCGATCGTCCTGCTGCTGACCGTGCTGCAGGTCGCCCGGGCGGCGCGTCCGGGCGCCTTCGCCAGCGTGCCGCACTCGCACGGCTTCGCGTGGGCGATGGGGCTGCTGGCGGGCGTGACCACGATGATGGCCAATGCGGCCGGCCCGATCGTCACGCTCTACGCGCTGTCGGTCGCGCTGCCGAAGCTCGAGCTCGTTGGCACCATTGCGTGGTTCTTTCTCATCGTCAACGTGATGAAGCTGCCGCTGAGCGCCGCGCTCGGCCTGATACGCCTGGACACGTTGACGCTCAATGTGGTGCTGCTGCCGCCGGTGTTCGTGGGTATCGCGTCCGGGCGCTGGCTCACGCACCGGGTTCCGCAGCGCATGTTCGACGGCCTGCTGCTCACCTTCGCGGCGGTGGCGGCCCTGCGCCTGATCGGTCTCTGGTGACCGGTCATCGTGCCGGGCCTATCGTGGACGCGACGCAGGCGAAGTTGGCACCGTCGTCGGTGCTGCCGCTGCCGTTCCATCGCGCCACCTGGCCGAACGGGCACAACGGGCGGGTGCGATCGACGACGCCGTTGGTCTGGTGGGAGGCCTCGATCCGTCCGGGTGCCGCGCCGGTTCGGATCCACTCTTCCATCGCGCCCACCTTGTCGAAGGTGTCCGTGCCCGGCCCGCCCTGGCAATGGTTCATGCCCGGCACCATGTACAGCTGGATCGACGTGCCGGCCCCGGCGCCGCCCTGGGCCGCCAGCACCTTGTGGAAGAAGTCGATCGAGTTGTAGGGCGTGATCTGCGGATCCGACCAGCCGTGGTACATCAGCAGCTTGCCGCCCCGCGCGAAGAACGGCCGGAGGTCGGTGCTCGTGGCACCGAGTCCGTCGTCGGGGTCGGCGGCGAGCGCGGCGTCGAGATCGGAGGCCGCATCGAAGCGGGTCGCGTCCCACGACGCGTCCTTCGCGACGACGTACCGCAGCGCTTCGGCCGCCAGGCCGATCGGCTGCGGGCCGCCGATCACGTTCCAGCCCAGCTCGGCCCCCGGGGCCAGGCCGGGCAATACCGAGGCCCTGGTCCGCGGATGCCGCGCACCGGCGTACATGCGTGCCGCGGATTCCGCCTGCGCGGGTGACAGGCACGATCCACCCTCGGCGGTGCACACCAGCGTCTTCGGATCGAAGGCGCAGGCGCCCGGGTTCTCGAGCACGCCGTCGGCGACGCCGTCGTTCGCGTCACAGGCCGCCAGGACGGCCCGATGGATCAGCGGGTATTGCGAGGGAGGGATCACCCCGGCCGGGGTCGCGTTGACGGCACGATTGATGGCCACGCGCCCGGCGTGGAGGTGGAGGAAGTTCACGCCCGGTGCGCCGGCGATGATGCCGTCGAAGTCGCCAGGGTAGCGGACCGCCTCGGCCACGCCCTGCCGCCCCCCCTGGGAACACCCGTTCCAGATGGACAGCGTGGGCGCCCGGCCGTAGAACACGTCGATCATCGCCTTGGCCTTCGCCGTCATCTCGTGAACCGCGCGGTAGCCGAAGTCGATCAGCTTCTCGGGATGTCCGAGCGCGAAGGAGGCGGTGTTGCCCGTGTGTCCGGTGTCGGTGCCCGCGGCCGCATACCCTGCCGCGACCGCCCCTGCCAGCGCGGCGTACGGGATGCTGCCATTCCAGCCGCCGTTGCCGACGGCCTGGAACTTCCCGTTCCACCCCGATTCGGGAAGCCACACCTCGATCCTGATGTCGGAATCGCTCGAGGGTGTGAGCGTGGCCGTCACCTGACAGAACGCCGGCAACGCGGCGAAGACTCGCGGCGGTCCGCCGGGTTGCTGTGTGCCGGGCGGAACGAAGGAACCTGCCGCGACGATCCGAGCGGCCGTGATCGTGGCGTCCGGGAACCTCGCCGCCGCAACCACGTCGCATGGCGCGGCCACGGCCGGCGTCGTCCACGCCCAGAGAACCGTGGCCGCCGAGAACAGGGATGCTCGTCCAATCATTGCTGCCTCCTGGCCGTGTGGGCTCGGCGCTACGGCGCCTCGCGCACCTGCAGCGCCATCCGCGGGAACGCCACCGCGCCGGCGATCGTGTCGATGATGTTGACCTGGCACGTGTAGATGCCGGCCGTCAGGCCCGACGCGGGCACCTCGAACTGGAAGATCACCGCGCGGCGCGAGGGCTCGTCGATCGCCGCCCGCTCGACCATGGGCGTCTCGAACACCTTCACCCCGCCGCGGTAGAACGCGAGGCTCGTGCGCAGCTGGGGCGCGGCATCGGTCTCGGACGGGTCGTACACCTCGTAGTAGAAGTAGAGCTTCTGGTTGCGCGTGACGACCCGCGTCAGGTTCGGCAGCAGTTGCACGCCGTCGCGGACGAGCGGGTTCGGCGCGGTGGTGCGCGCGGCCGGCTGCACCTGCGTGCTCAGCACGAGCGAGCTCGTCCTGACGCCCGGGTCCTTGAGCGCTGGCACGATGGCCGGGGCCTCGAACGAGCCGATGGCACCGGTGGCGTTCTCGCGCACCACCACCTTCACCGAGAAGCGTCCGGGCGGCAGCGTGACGCCGGACTGGTAGAGGACCTGGCGGCCGGCGAGCGTCGCCCCGCCCGCGCCGCCGGCGGCCACGTCGAGCGTGTCTTTCAGCCGGCCCACCGTGCGGCCCTGCTCGTCGCGGACGAGCCCGCGCACGTCGAGCGTGACCTTCGTGCTCCCGGCCGGCACTGGCACCGCGGACCCCGGGACGGCCAGCGCGATCGGCACGTAGAACCGGTCGTTCGTCTGGCGGAACCAGCCCGTGCCGACGAGCACCGGAAGGTCGGTCGACGACACGGCCGCCGCCATCTGCTCGTCGAGCTGGGCCTCCCGGTCGCGGGCACTCGTGCGCGCGAAGTCGCGGTCCGCGTAGTAGCCCGCGCGCGAGTCGACGCGCAGCCCCTTGCGGCTCACGCGCACCTGGATGCGGCGGAAGCGGCCGTCCCTCCCGGTGTTGGTGCTGCTGTAGCCGATCAGGTAGTACGCCGAGAGATCCCGGGCCGCGCGCGTGAAGGCCTCGCCGAAGTCGTTCGAGTCGGTGAAGGCCCGGCCGCCGGTGTCGGCCGCCAGCGTCATCATCGTGTCCTGCGACTGCGCGAGCGCCGCGAACTGCCGCGACACGCCCTGGCCGGAGAACAGCGACACGCCACGGCCGCTCGCCTGGCGGGCGTCGCCGCCGGGCACCACGGCCTGCAGGCCCCGCGCATCCACCGGGTAGATCGCGACGTTGGCCCGGACCGCCGCGTTGACCGCGGCTCGCAGCTCGATCTGGTTGTCCTCGCCGCTGCGCGACATGCCGGCGCTGAAGTAGAGGATGGCCTTCTTCTGCTCGATCGGTGCCAGCGTGTCGGCCAGCGCCTTCAGGGCGCGCAGGCGGACGTCGTTGTTGTAGGCGTCGAAGCCCGTGTCGTCGGCCGCCGCCGCGTCGGACGCCGCGGCCGCTTCCTCGGTGGCCACGGTGTCGGGCGCGGGCGGCGGCGTGGCCGTGCCTTCGGTGTAGCCGAGCCTGTCGAGGGCATTCTTCGCGACGGCCCGATCCGCGGTGAAGTCGGTCAGCACGGTGATCGTCGAGCCGATGGTCGCCACCGCCACGAGGTCCGACGATGACATCGCCTGGTCCACGTACTGCTGCGCCGAGTCCACCGCGCGCTGCACGTCCTCCGGCTGCATCGAGCTGACGTCGAACAGCAGGACCAGCAGCCGCCTGCCCGCGAAGGCCTCCGGCGGCATCCTCGCCGTCGCGCGCGTCGCCGGCGCCACGCTCGCGGCCCGTTGCAGGTCCTGCCCCAGCCGCGTGTCGACGTCGGCCAGCAGGTTCGAGGGCGCCGGGCCCGCGGGCGGCGCGGCCGCGATCTCCTGGAACGTGAAGGTCTCGATGGCCTGTGGCCTGCCGTCCTCGAGGATCGTGAAGTCGCCGGCCGTCAGGCCGCGCACCACGGCCCCCGATCCGTCGCGCACGGTGACGTCGACGGTCACGAGCGCCGTGCCGGCCCGGAAGACGGGGCGGTCTCCGCCCGGCTGCTGGGCCGATGGGCGCATCGATGCCGCGCACAGCAGCAGGAGAGCCGCGGCCAGCAGGGCGCGCGGGGCGGAAGCCCTCGGGACGGGCCTCTGGCCCGAACGGTGCGCGGCGGGTGGCGGCAGGGCAGTGACCATCGTCAGAACCGGTAGCGCAGGTTGAGCGTGGCCGAGCGCATCGGCCGCACCGACAGCACCTGGCCGAAGGTCGGCGAGCTGACGAAGGTGTCGATGGCGGCCCAGTTGGCCAGGTTCAGCAGGTTGGTGACGCGCAGCTGTATCGTCACCGCGCGCGTGGCGCCGAGCGCGACGTCGCGAGACACCTGCGCGTCGAGCTGCTTCGAACCGGGCCCGATGATGATGTTGCGCGGCGACGTCCCGAACTGGCCCGCGGCCGGAACCGAGAACGCACCCGTGTCGAAGTAGCGATCGATCGTCGGGCCGTCGAGCGCGACCGGCGCCCCGGAGTAGTCGGCGCGGAGCGCGCCGTTGAGGCCCTGCGCGACGTCGCGGCTCGCGCCCTGGACGCGCGCCGTCAGCGGCGAGCCCGATTCGGCGACGAACGATGCGGTGACGCGCCAGTTCTCGAGTACGGCGGCCCACGCGCCGCCGCCCGTCAGCCAGCGGCGGTTCTGGCCGAACGGCAGGTCTGCCTGCAGGTTCGCCTGCAGGCGGTGCCGCCGGTCGAAGTTCGACGGGCCCCACTCGGCATCGAGGTTCTGCTCGTCCTGCGCGACGACGGCCGTGCCGCCCCCGCCACCGATCGACGGCGCGTTGTCGCGCGAGCGCGCCAGCGTGTAGGTGAGGCCGCCGCCGATGCCGCGGGTCTGGCGACGCTGCAGCCGGAACGTCGCCGAGTTCAGCACCGACGAGCCCTCGGACGTCTGCCACAGGAACGGTTGGACGCCGGCGATACGCAGGCCGTCGGGCCCGCGGTTCGGCGCGCGCACGATGTCGAGGTTGGCGCCCGTCGTACGGGTATAGCCGGCGCTCGCGTTCCACACGCGGCGGACGTTCCGCGTCACGTCGACGTTCCACGTCTGCACGCGGCCGAGCACGTAGTCGCGGTCGACGCCGTACGTGTTGGTGGTGCCGCCCGCCGGCGCCCCCGACAGCGCGTCGGCCATCAGCAGCACGCGGTTCAGCGAGCCGATCGACGTGCCGGTCGTCGCAAACGGGGGCTGCGCGGCGAGGTTGCGCGCGATCGCCGCGTAGGTGCCCGCGTTGTAGCTGATGCCGTATCCGCCGCGCACCACCGCGCCCGACCGCGTGCGCCAGGCGGCGCCGAGGCGCGGCGCCACGTTGTTCCAGTCGGTCCTCACCAGGGCGTCGGGGAACGAGCCGGAGAAGGGCGCGGTGCCGCCCGCATCGACGGGCGCGGCGGCCGTGAAGCCGGGCGCCACGTCCAGGTTGACCAGACGGCCGCTGGCCTCGGTGAATGGCAGTTGCATCTCGTAGCGCACGCCGAGGTTCAGCGTCAGGTTGCCGCGCACGCGCCAGTCGTCCTGCCAGAACAGGCTCGCCGAGCGGCCGAGGAAGGCCACCTCGCCCGGTCCCGATTGCAGCGAGGCCTGCTGCGGCAGTCCCAGCAGGAAGTCGGCGAAGTCGGCGCCGGTCACGCGGCTGGCGCCCGCCGCGGCGTAGAGCCCGGTGAAGGCGAACGTGCCTGCCGCGTTCGATTCGGTCCGGCTCGCGGAGCGGTCGAGGCGGGCGTCGCCGCCGACGCGGAAGACGTGCCGGCGCACCGGATGCGTCCACGTGTAGCCGAGCGACACGCGGCGGTCGCTGCGCCGTGACGGCGTGACGTCGCGCAGGCCCGTCAGGCTCGTGAACGACAGCACGGGCACGCCCCAGCCGAACGGGTCGGCGCCGGTGCCGCCGATGCCCGCTTCGGCCGCGACGTTGGCGACGCCCGCGAAGCGGTTGGACGTGTGGTTGGTACTGCGCGACACGTTCCCGGTGAAGGCGTGCAGGTCGCGGCCACGCGCGACGTTCACCGACACGGGCATCGCGATCGACGTCGAGGTGCTGGAGCCGCCGAGCGCCGGGAACAGGTTGACCTGCTCGCCGCTGCCGCGCCGGTACTGGAGCTGCGCCGTCAGGTTGACGCTCGTTCCCCGGCGCAGCGCCTGCCCGCGCCCGCCGCGGCCTCCGGCCGCGCCGCCGCCACCCCCGAACCGGCCGCCGCGTCCCCCGGGGCCCGCGACGCTTGGCGTGAAGTTGTGGTTCAGCCGCAGGTTGACGCTGTCGTCGTTCGACGCGACGGTGGTCGACTCGTGGTAGTTGCGCGCCGAGCCGTCCAGGTTGGGCAGCGGAAAGAAGGGCAACAGGGCGCGCGCCTGCGGACTGATCGCGGAGGCCGGAACCTGGTTGCCCGGGAATGGTGCGCCGGTGGCCGGGTCGACGAGCTGCACGCCGACGCCCGACAGATCGCCCGCCCGCATCGCGGCGGTGGGGACGGTGCCGTACTGGTCGAAGATGCTGCGGCCGCGCGTGCCGTTGTAACCCAGCGTGAACGACGTGCGGTTCGTGCCGTCGTACACGCCCTTGATCCGCAGCGGGCCGCCGAGTGTCGTGCCGAACGACTGGCGCGTGAAGGGACGTTCCTCGGCCGGCGTGTCAGGGCGCAGCTGGTACGGCGCCGCGTTCAGTGCGGATCCGCCGAACGAGTAGTCGGTCGTCGTGACGAGGCGCTGCTGCCCGCCGCGCCCGCCCAGGAAGAAGCCCCCGCGGCCGCCGCGACCACCGGGCCCGCCCGGGCCACCGGCGGCACCAGGCTCCCCCAAGCCACCGGCGGGACCGGGTCCGCCCGGTCCCGGAAAGCCGCCGAAGCCTCCCAACCCGCCAGGGGGACCGCCTCCGGCTGCGAGCGCGGCGAGCTGGTCGACGTTGCCGAGCGCGAAGTCGCCGCGGGCCAGCGCGTCGAGGCGGTCGTTGAGCTGTCCGCGATCGAGGCGCGTGGCGGTGCCCGTGACGGCGATCGCGTCGGCGGCGGCCTCCGCGGCGAACCCGGGGGG
>CAWULT010000112.1:0-15526 GCA_963923455.1 uncultured bacterium | reverse complement strand
TCGTGGCGCGACCAGCCGCGTGCCGACGAACACCGACTGGAAATTGTAGAGCGCCACCCGGTTGGTGAGGTTGGTCACCTGGACGCGCGCGCTCCATCGCCGCTGGCCCCCGGCGCGGACGTCGTACCCGGCGGCCAGGTCCAGGATGGTGCGGGGCCGGACGCGCGGCACGGCGGCCGTCAGGTTCACGTAGGGCAGCAGCGGGGCGAAGTCGGGATCGGCCGCCACGGCGGCCGGGTCCGACGGATTGGAGACGAGGCCCGAGTCGTGGCGGACCGAGCCGGAGACCCAGAGCCGCTCGTCGACCTGATACTGCGTCGTGCCGTGAAGGCTCAGGCGCTGGTCGTGGTCGATGGCGAACGGGCCCGACGAGAGCAGATCGACCGCGTCCTGGCCGAGGAAGAGGCCGCCGGTGAACGGGGGCGTCGACGTCGCCTTGGCCACGGTTGCGCTCAACGTCCCCGAGAGCCCCCGGTGGCTGGGCACGGTGAGCCTGGCTTCGGCACCGCGCGCGTGGAGTTCGGCCAGCGCCGTCGGGAACACGATGCCGGTGTCGAAGAAGTTGTTGTTGTCCTGCTGGTCGCGGGAGTGCTTCCGGTACACCGCCACGTCGAGCGTCGCGAACCGGCCGAGCGCGCGCTGATAGCCGGCCTCGACCACGTGCTGCCGCTCGGGCTGGATCGGGCGGTGGGCGCCGCCGAGCGCATCGCGGACCGAGACCGGTGCCAGCGCGGCGGCCTGGGGTGCGCTCGACAGCAGCAGGTTCTCGTTCGGGGGCGTCTGGTAGTTCCGGTTGTACGAGGCGCGCAGCACGCCGGCGTTCGCGGGCAGCTGGTAGGCGACGCCGACGCGCGGCTGCGTCTGCTGCCCGCGCACCAGGAAGCGGTAGACGTCGTGGCGGGCCCCGAGCGTGGCCGTGACCGTCCCCCAGCGGAGCGTGGCCTGCGCGAACGTGCTGGCCTGGTGGCCGGTGCGCGCGTCCGCGAACTGGAACGGCTCGCCGCCGCGCGTCAGGTCGTGCGGCAGCAGCGCCGCGTTGAAGCCCGCGGTTCCCGGCTCGTTGAAGGCGGCGTGGGTGATGGCCATCGAGAACGCCTCTCGCACCGGGAAGCGCTGGACGTCGCCGCCGGTCCGCAGCGAGTGGGCGCCGAACAGGCGCGTGTACCGGAGCGACCCGGTGAGCGTGGCGAGCGTCCGGCGCTGGGACGCGGTGACCGGGGTGTCGCCGGCGCTCGGGAGCAGACTGGCGCCGGTGCGGCGCACGCCGACCGTCGACTCGATCGTCGCGGCCGATCCCTGCGTGCGCAACCACGACGACCACGCGGCCCAGTCATGCAGCGCCTGGCGCTGGTCCTGTCCGGCCCGCTGCTGGGAGGGCAGGTTCGCGATCTCGTAGCGCGACGCGCCGCCCATGGCGTGAACCCGCACCATGTCGCGTGCCGAGGGCATGGCGTCGACACGGACGAACCCGCGCGCGAAGTGACCGGCGTTGTGGGCGTTGTCGAGCGACACGCGGTCGAGGAAGCGATCCGTACGCATTGTCGTCGCCGAGCCGAAATACCCCACGCGCGGACCGCCGCCGCCGGCTTCCACGGCCCCGAGTAGCGTCCGCGCCCCGGCCGCGGAGAGCGTCACGTCGCCGGCCAGCGCGCGGGCGACGCCGACGCCGCTGCGGCTGGTGATCACCGCCACGCCCGACACCTTGCTGCCGAACTCGGCCGGCACGTTGCCGGTGATGAGTTCGGCCGACTGCACGATGCCGGCGTCGAGCGCGTTGGCGAACGCTCCCGTCAGCTGGTCGCTGATCACCAGCCCGTCGACGACGAACGTCATCTGGTTGTGCGCGCCGCGGGGGTGGATCGCGCCATTGGCGTTCTGCGCGAAGCCCGGGAAGGCGACGAGCACCGCCTCGAGACCGCGGCTGCCGACCGGCGCCGGCATCTGCTCGATGCGCGCCATGCTGACCTGCGCTCGCGACCCGGCCGTGATCAGGTCGACCGCGGGCGCATCGGGCGTGACGGTGACCGAGGTGGCCTCGGCCGCCAGGTCGAGGCGCACCGTCAGCACGAGTGGCACGCTCGAGGTGACCGCTGCCTGCCCCACGTACGGCTGGAAGCCGGACGCCTCGGCGCGCAGTTCGTAGACGTCGAGCGGCACGTTGGCGAACCGGAACGTGCCGTCGTCCGCCGTCCGTGTCGTGCGCTCGAGCCCGGTCAAGGCCTTCGACAGGCGTACGTCCACGTCGGGCAGCGGTGCCCCTGCCGCGTCGCGGACCTGACCTTGGACCAGGCCGGCAGTCTGGGCCCAGCAGGGCGCCGTGAACAGCGCCTCGACCGCGAGGAGGATGAGGAGCGCCCCGGCGCCGAGCCTCGCGCGGGTATTGGACGGGCAAAACACGAATTTAGTATACTCAAAACCTAAAATACGCCTGCTCGAAATGCCACAGCCGCCCAGAGAATTCGATCCGGCTGGCGCCGCGGCCGGCGGGTGGCGCCGTCAGCCGGACGCGCCGAGCCTGCGCGAGGTGCACGGGTCGGTGATCGTCCCCCACGACGCCGGCTTCTGGCGCAAGGCCCTCGCGTTCGCGGGTCCCGGGTACCTCGTGGCCGTCGGCTACATGGACCCCGGGAACTGGGCCACCGACCTGGCCGGCGGCGCGCGCTACGGCTACGCGCTGCTCAGCGTGATCCTGCTGTCGAACCTGATGGCGATCCTGCTGCAGGCGCTGGCGGTGCGGCTGGGCATCGGCAGCGGGCGGGACCTGGCGCAGGCGTGCCGCGACGCCTATTCGCGGCCGGTCACGATCGCCTTGTGGGTGCTGTGCGAGATCGCGATCGCGGCGTGCGACCTCGCCGAGGTGATCGGCGCCGCGATCGCGCTCAACCTGCTGTTCGGCCTGCCGCTCATCTGGGGCGTCTGTCTGACGGCGCTCGACGTGCTCGTGGTGCTGTACCTGCAGCACCGCGGCTTCCGCTACGTCGAGGCGCTCGTGGTGGTGCTGATTGCGTCGATCGCCGGCTGTTTCGCCGTGGAGATCTGGCTGTCGAAGCCCGACGCGGCGGCCGTGGCCCGGGGGTTCGTGCCCAGGGCCGAGGTGCTGACCAACCCGGAGATGCTCTACATCGCGCTCGGCATCCTCGGCGCGACGGTGATGCCGCACAACCTCTACCTGCACTCGTCCATCGTGCAGACGCGCAAGTACCTCGACACCACTGCCAGCAAGCTCGAGGCGATCCGCTTCGCGACGCTCGACTCCTCGTTCGCGCTGATGTCGGCGCTCTTCATCAACGCGGCCATCCTGATCGTGTCGGCCGCGGCGTTCCACGGCACCGAGCACGAGTCGGTGGCCGACATCGGCGACGCCTACCAGCTGCTGACGCCGCTGCTCGGCAGCGGCCTGGCGAGCGTGCTGTTCGCCGTGGCGCTGCTCTGTTCGGGCCAGAACGCGACGCTGACCGGCACCCTGGCCGGGCAGATCGTCATGGAAGGCTTCGTCAACATCCGCCTGCGGCCGTGGCTGCGCCGGTTGATCACGCGCCTGGTCGCCATCGTGCCCGCCGTCGTCGTGGTGATCCTCTATGGGGAGAGGGGAACTGGCGCGCTGCTGATCCTCAGCCAGGTGGTCCTGAGCCTGCAGCTGCCCTTCGCGGTGTTCCCGCTCGTCAGCTTCACGGGCAACCGGCGCAAGATGGGCGAGTTCGTCGCGCCGCGCTGGATGCAGGCGCTCGCGTGGGCGGTCGCGGTTATCATTGCGGCGCTCAACGTCTGGCTGCTGTACCAGACGATCGCCGGGTAGCGCGCCGGGGCGTCACATGTATCGCCGCATCCTCGTCGCCATCGAGAACTCGCCGGCCGACCGGACCATCCTCGAGCACGTACGGCAGCTCGCCACGCTGACCGGCGCCGAGGTGCTGCTCGTGCACGTCGCCGACGGATGGGCGGCCCGCCACTTCGACCAGCTGAAACTGCGCGAGTCGGAGGAGATCAGGAACGACCGCGAGTACCTGGAGCGGCTGGCCTCGCAGCTGGCGCCGCTGCAGGTGTCCACGGAGCTGGCGATGGGCGATCCGGCCACGGAACTGATCCGGCTGGCCGAGGAGCGGCAGGCCGATCTGCTCGCGATGTCCACGCACGGGCACCGCTTCCTGAACGACCTGGTGCGGGGTACCACGGTCAGCAAGGTCCGCCACCACGTGAAGATCCCGGTGCTGCTGCTGCGCGCGCGGTAGCCACGTCGCCGCCGCGCCCGCTGCCTCCAGATCCGGCTTGATTCTCCTGGCGGTCGTGGCCATCATCCTCCCGCCGGTTCCGGGCCGCATGGCGGGCTCCCGATCCGGCGGAGGAGGATGGCATGGTGACCCGACGGGTGCTGGCGCTGGTGTGCGGCCTGATCGTGCTGGCCGGTCCGTCCAGGGCGTTCGCGCAGGTGGACATCGCCGGAGAATGGGTCTCGGAGTTCTCCGAGGACCGGATCGAGCGCATTCCCGGCCCGAACGTCGGCGAGTACGTCGGCCTGCCGCTCAACGACGCGGCGCGCTTGAAGGCGGACGCCTGGCAGGCGTCCGTGCAGACGCTGCCCGAGCGGCAGTGCATCCCTCATCCCTCGCCCTACTCCCTGCGTGGCCCGACGAACCTCCGGATCTCGGCGGATGTCGATGCCGTCACGCAGGAGACGATCAGCTACACGATCTACGGCACGTTCGGCCGCGCGACGCGCGTCGTGTGGATGGACGGCCGGGCGCATCCGTCGGCGCTCGCGCCCCACACGTGGGCGGGCTTTTCGACCGGGCGGTGGGAGGGGCATCGGCTTCGGATCGACACGACACACATCAAGGCCGGCTACCTGCGACGCAACGGCGTGCCCCACAGCGACCTGACCACGATGACCGAGTACCTCTGGATCCGCGGGAATCGCCTGCTGATCGCCTCGGTCGTCGAGGACCCGGTCTACTTGACCGAGCCATTCGTGCGGACCACGGATTTCGTCAGGAACCCCACGCAGCACGGCGTGGCCACGCCGTGTGAACCGACCGACGAGGTGTTCGGCCGGCCCACGGGTGAGGTGCCGCACTACCTGCCGGGCACCAATCCGTACCTGAACGAGTTCGCGGACCAGTTCGGCCTGCCGCACGAGGCGGCACGCGGAGGCGCCGAGACGGCGCTGCCCGAGTACGCCCGGGCGATGCGCGGTCCGAGGCCGCCGGACGCCGTGCGGGTGGGGAGTGGCGGGGCGCCGCCGGCCAGCCGTCCCGCGTTCGGCCGGGCCCTCGAGGACCTCGACGTGCGGGGCGGTATCCGGCTCGTGGCCGTGGACGGGGAGAACGTCGCCGTTTCGTCGGGGCCGGATGGGCTGCTGCTCGTCGACACCGGTCCCGAGACCGGGGCGGGGCGCCTGGCCGAGGCCGTCGCCCGCATGGGCAGGCCGGTCCGATCCGTGGTCAATACGAGCGCCGGCGCCGCTCACGTCGGCGGAAACGCGCTCCTGGCCAGCCGGGGCCGCCGGCTGGGCGGCGCGGCGGCGGGAGCTTCCGGGTTCGCCGACATCACGCAGGCGCAGCCGACGGCCGAGATCTACGCGCAGGAAGCCGTCCTCACACGCCTGTCCGCCGCGGGTGGTGTGGCGTCGGCTGGCTGGCCCACCACCACGTTCTCGGGCGCGCGCAAGGACCTCTTCTTCAACGGCGAGGCGATCGAGGTGATTCACGTCCCGGCGGCGTACTCCGACGGCGATGCGATCGTCTTCTTCCGCCGTTCCGACGTGCTCAGCACCGGCGAGATCTACGACGCGACGGCCTATCCGCGGATCGACCTCTCGCATGGTGGGTCGCTGCAGGGCATCATCGACGGGCTCAACCGGGTCCTCGAACTGACCATTCCCGCCGGCTGGCAGGAGGGAGGCACGCTGGTCGTGCCGGCGCGGGGCCGCGTGGGCGACGAAGCCGACGTGGTCGAATACCGGGACATGCTGACGATCGTCAGGGATCGCATCGCCGCGCTGATCGCGCAGGGGTCGTCCCTGGAGCAGGTGCTGGCAGCCGCACCCACCCGCGACTACGACGGGCGTTATGGCTCGACGACGGGGGGATGGACGACCGCCATGTTCGTGGAGGCTGCGTACCGGAGCCTCCGGGCTGGACGATGAGCCGAGCGCTCCCGGCTCGAGGAGCCGTGCGCCGAGGGCCTCCTCAGCGGATCGGCCGCCGCGCGGCCGCCCAGCCGTGGCGCCCGCAGCGCATCACCGCTCGAGCCACGGGGCGAGCGCCGCGAGCAGCGCGGCGAGGACCTCGTCCTCGGTCAGCGCCTCGGGGCTCGTGCCCGCCTTGACGGGGCGCACGTCTTCGAGCGTGCGCGAACCGCGCGACCGGCGCGTTCGCACGACGACCTGGGGGTGCTCGCCCTCGAGGTCGAGCTCGAATTCGACGTGGTCGTCGCGGCCGCGGTCGGCATCGAGGCGGAGGCCGCCGGCCGGGGTGAACACGGTGAAGCCGTGCCCCGTCCCCTTCAGGATGTTGGCGACCTGGCGGGCCAGCGGCCCCGCGACGTTCTCGAGAAACGCCGCGTAGGCCCGTTCGGCCTCGGCGTGACGCTGCCGGCGTGCCTGCGCGCGGGCCCGCGCCTGCTCGATCGATGCCGTCACGCGCTTGCGGACCTCAGATACTTCCACAGGGGACTCCAGTCAGGGCGACCATGGGTCCCATTGTAGTGACAACACCCGGCAGCCCGCCGTCGACCCGTGCGTGCCGGCCGGCCCTGGCGCGTGCCTTCGGCCCGCCCGGTCCCGCTCAGCGAGTCGCGCGGTGCGTTGCCGGCGGCTCGCCGCCGATCTGGTGCCGCTTGAACTTCCAGCGTCCGTTCTCGCGGACGAACTGGTCGTAGTAGTTGGCGATGATCGCCACCTGCAGGCGCTTGTCGCTGGTGTTCACCCAGGTGCCGCGGCTGAAGCCGGTGGCCGTGTCACCGGTCACGCTCACCGTCTGGTTCATCACCAGGTGGAAGTCCAGCCCCTTCCCGGCCCCGTTGCGGCCGAGCAGCGTCTTCAGCAGCTCCGCGATGGCGGCCGGGCCCCTGGCGGTGTTGCCGGCGCCGCCGGAGAATTCCGCGTCCCTGGCCCACAACTGGGCGAAGCCCTCGAAGTCTCGGTTGTCGAGCGTGGTGGCGTAGTCGACCAGGAGGGCCCGGATGGCGTCGCGGTCTTCGAGGGTCTGAACGCGCGCCGCCAGGGCGGCCGGCGTGGCGGACTGCGCGGCGATTCCGACCGTTGAAGCGGCCAGGATGGCCACGAACAGACCGATGGGTGCGAGGCTCTTCATCTCGTCGGCTCCTTCGAACGTGAGTCGGACGCAGAGTCTAGCCCAAGCGTGCGTCCGGCGCTGGCGGGCGGTCCGGTCGACGTCCGTCCGGCGTGGCCCGGGGGATCCAGCGGACCCGTCTTGAGCCAGAATCTAGCCATGCGTCATCTGACTCTCCTCGCGGTAGTCCTGCTCCCGGGTCTGGCGGTAGCGCAGGACACGGCGGTCACACCCGGCGTGCCCGTCGTCGTGACGACCGGCGAGGGTGTCGTGCAGGCGGCGCCCGATCGTGCCTGGATCGGCATCAGTGCCGAGTCGCGCGCGACGAGCCCGCGCGAGGCGCAGCGGCGCAACGCCGAGGCGATGCGGCCGGTTCAGGAAGCGCTGCGCGGCGCGAAGGTGCCGGCCGACGCCGTGCGCACGCTCGGCTACGACCTGCAGCAGGAGTGGGACTTCGTCAACAACCGCCGCGTGTCGCGTGGCTACGTCGCTCGCAACACGATCGAGGTCCGGGTCGACGACGTGTCGCGCGTCGGGGAACTGCTCGAGCTGGCCGTGGCCTCGGGCGCCACGTCGGTCAGCGGCCTGCGCTTCGACCTGAAGGATCGGGCCAAGCTCGAACGCGACGCCCTGCGGCTGGCCGTCAGCGCGGCGCGGGCGAAGGCCGACGCCGCTGCCGCCGGCGCCGGCCGTGCGGTCGACCGCATCATCCGGATCGACGAGCAGGGCGGTGCCGCGCCGGGGCCGGTGCCCATGATGGCGCTGCGGCAGGCGGCCGACGCCGCGGGCGGCGCGCCCCCGATCGCGGCCGGGGAGATCGAGGTTCGGGCAGCGGTCACCGTGACGACCGCCCTCAAGTGAGCTGTCGCCGGTGATGGAGCCCGCGTTGGCGAGCGAGCCGACCGACTATCGGCGTGCGCGGCGTCTGCTGGCACGGCGCGACCCGGTGATTCGAGACCTGATGCGGGCGCACGGCCCGTGCGGCCTCGCCGGCGCGCAGCACGTGGATCCGTTCAGGGCGCTCGTGCATGCCATCATCGCGCAGCAGCTCTCGGTGAAGGCCGCGGCGACGATCGAACGGCGGTTCGCGGACCTGTTCGACGGGTGCCCGACCGCCGACGCGATCGCCGCAGCGGCCGACGAGCCCCTGCGCGCGGTCGGGCTGAGCGGGCAGAAGCTGCGGTACCTGCGGGACCTCTGCGCCCGCGTGCAGGACGGATCGCTCGACCTGCACGGGCTGGGGAACCTGCCGGACGATGCCGTCGTCACGTCGTTGACGGCCGTCACGGGCATCGGCCGCTGGACCGCGGAGATGTTCCTGATGTTCCGGTTGCACAGGCCCGACGTGCTGCCCGTGGGCGACCTCGGGATCGTCAGGGCCGTGCAGAAGGCCTACGGCCTGCGCAAGCCGCCCACCCCCGAGCGGCTGACGCGCATCGGCGAGGCCTGGCGTCCGTATCGATCCATCGCGTGCTGGTATCTCTGGGCCAGCCTGGACAACGTTCCGAGCGAGTGACACTCATGCACAGACCATTCATCCGCATCCTGTTCGCCGCGGCCCTGACCGTCGCGGGGCTGACCTCGCCAGCGGCGCAGACGGCACCGCAGGCCGCACCGCAGACCGCGTCGCGCGCCGCCGCCACCGACATCCCGCGCATCCCGTTCGAGAAGATCACCCTCGCCAACGGACTCGACGTGCTGCTCAGCCGCGACACGCGGCTGCCGATGGTGGCCGTGAACCTCTGGTACCACGTGGGCCCGGCCAACGAGGAGCCGGGCCGCACCGGCTTCGCGCACCTCTTCGAGCACATGATGTTCCAGAGCTCGAAGCACGTGCCCGAAGATCAGCACCTGAAGCTGCTCGAGGCGGCCGGCGCGAGCGACCTGAACGGCACGACCGACTACGACCGCACCAACTACTTCGAGACCGTCCCGTCGAACCAGCTCGAGCTCGCGCTGTGGCTGGAGTCCGACCGCATGGGCTACCTGCTCGAGAAGGTCGACCAGAAGTCGCTGTCGAACCAGCAGGACGTCGTCCGGAACGAGCGCCGGCAGAGCGTCGAGAACCAGCCGTACGGCATGGCGGACGAGGCGCTCGTCCAGATGCTCTATCCGAAGGGGCATCCCTATTACGGGAACATCATCGGATCGCACGAGGACATTCAGGCCGCCAGGCTCGACGACGTCCGCCGGTTCTTCCGGCAGTACTACGCGCCGAACAACGCGAGCCTGGCCATCGTCGGCGACTTCGACCCGGTGCAGGCGAAGGCGCTCGTGCAGAAGTATTTCGGCACGCTGAAGCGAGGGCCCACGGTGGCGCCGATCAGGGCCGTGACCCCGAAGATCACAGCTGAGCGCCGGAAGGTCGTGACGGTGCGCGCGGAGCTCCCGCGCGTGTACATGGCCTGGCTGACCTCGCCGATCTTCAAGCCCGGTGACGCCGACGCCGACGTGGCCGCCCAGATTCTGGGCGGGGGCCGGTCGAGCCGCCTGTACAAGAAGCTGGTCTACGAACGGCAGATCGCGCAGAACGTCACCGTCTACCAGCAGTCACTGCTGCTCGGATCGCAGTTCGTGATCGAGGCGACGGCTCGCCCCGGCCATACGGCCGACGAGCTGGAGAAGGCGATCGACGAGGAGCTCGGCGTGCTGCGGACGCGGCCGGCCGAGGCCTCGGAGGTGCAGCGGGCGCGCAACACGATCGAGACGAACATCGTCGGCGGGCTCGAACGGCTCGGTGGCTTCGGCGGCATCGCGGACCGCCTGAACTCCTACAACCACTACCTGCGGACGCCCGACTACCTGTCTCGCGACATCCAGCGGTATCGCGCCGTGACGCCCGGCACCGTGCTGGCGTTCGCGCGCACGCAGCTCGTCAACCCCTCGCGTGCCGTGCTGCACGCGGTGCCGGGCCAGCCGGCGCCGATTCCGAACCCACCGACGCCGCCCCCGCCGGCGGCAGGCGCCGCCCAGGGTGTCGATTCCGTCAACGCGGACGAGCCGTGGCGCAACGAGGTGCCGAAGCCGGGGACCGCCAAGGCCCTGCAGCTCACGACCCCCGAGTCGGCGACGCTGCCGAACGGCCTCACGCTCATCCTGAGCGAAAAGCGCGGCGTACCGATCGTGGCCGCCAACCTGGTGTTCAAGACGGGCAGCGACGCCAACCCGCTCGACCGGCCCGGACTGGCGAGTTTCGTCGCGGCGATGCTCGACGAGGGGACGACGACCCGCAGCGCGCTGCAGATCGCGGATCAGGTCGCGCAGCTCGGTGGCACGCTCGGGACGGGCAGCTCGATGGACTCGATGACGGTGAGCGCGCGGTCGCTGTCGAAGAACTTCCCGGCGCTGCTCGACATCGTCGCCGACGTCACCCTGCGTCCGTCGTTCCCGGCCGACGAAGTGGAGCGCCAGCGGGCGAGCCGGCTGGCGCAACTGCTGCAGCAGCGAGACAACCCGGGACAGATCGCCGCGCAGGTCGTGGCGGCCGCGCTCTACGGCCCACGGCACCCGTACGGCTACAGCGAGGTGGGCACCGAGGAGGCCGCCAAGGCGACCTCGCGGGCCGACATGGAGGCGTTCTGGCGGCAGAACTTCGTGCCGAACAACGCGGCCCTCGTCGTTGCCGGCGACATTTCGATGGCCGAGCTGCGGGCGCTGGCCGAGAAGGCGTTCGGCGCCTGGCAGCGGGGCACCCCCGCGGCGCCGGCGCTCGGGAACCCGCAGACGACGGCCGCGCGCGTCGTCATCGTCGACAAGCCCGGCAGCCCGCAGACGCAGCTGCGCATCGCGGCCATCGGCGCGGCCCGGTCGTCGCCCGACTTCCGGCCGCTCCAGGTGATGAACCAGGCCCTCGGCGGGCTGTTCTCGAGCCGCATCAACATGAACCTGCGCGAGGAGCACGGCTACACCTACGGGGCCAACTCGCAGTTCACGTTCCGTCGTGCGCCGGGGCCCTTCCAGGTGGGCGCCGGCGTCCGGACCGACGCCACCGCTCCCTCGGTGACCGAGGTGTTCAAGGAGATCCGCAGCATGGTGGAACGCCCGGTCGGCGGCGAGGAACTGCAGAAGGCCAAGGACGCGATGGCCAACTCGCTGCCGGGCGCGTTCGAGAGCAGCGCCAATGCCGTCAACAACTTCTCGAACGTGTTCGTCTATGGCCTCGGGCTCGACTACTACAGCCGCTACGCGGCGCAGGTGAACGCCGTGACGGCCGACCAGACCCTGGCCGTCGCGAAGCAGTACCTCGTGCCGGATCGGATGGTGGTCGTCGCCGTGGGGGATCGGGCCGTGATCGAGCCCGAGCTGCGCAAGCTGAACCTGGGTGCGGTCGAGCTCCGGGACCCCGTCGGGCGAATCGTGAACTGAGGGCGTGACCCGTCTGCCGGCCGGGCCGGCAGTCGGGGTATAATCGCGGACTGGAACAGTCGGATATGGCGCTGGTGAGCCCAGGGGTGCTGCGGACGGCGGACTCGGTCGTCGATCTGATCGGGAACACGCCGCTCCTGCGGTTGTCGAGCTTCGAGGCCGGGCTCAACGGGGTCGAACTCTACGCCAAGGCCGAGTGGCGGAATCCCGGCGGGTCCGTGAAGGACCGTCCGGCGGCCCGGATGATCGCCGACGCGGAGCGCTCGGGCGCACTGACGCGCGACAAGATCCTCCTCGACGCCACGTCCGGCAACACGGGGATTGCCTACGCGATGATCGGGGCGGCGCGCGGCTACCGCGTGCGGCTCTGCGTGCCAGAGAACGTCACGCCCGAGCGCAAGCGCATCCTGCGCGCGTTCGGCGCCGAGGTGATCTTCACCGACCCGATGGAGGGCTCCGACGGGGCCATCATCCGGGCGCGTGCGATGTACCAGGAGCACCCGGAGCGCTACTTCTATCCCGACCAGTACAACAACCCCGGCAACTGGCGGGCGCACTTCGACACCACCGCCCCGGAGATCATCGAGCAGACGGACGGCCGCATCACGCACTTCGTGGCCGGGCTCGGCACGAGCGGCACGTTCATCGGGGCGGGCCGCCGGTTCCGTGAATTCAACCCGAAGATCCGCCTCGTCTCCGTGCAGCCCGACTCGCCGCTCCACGGCCTCGAGGGCCTGAAGCACATGGAGTCGGCGATCGTCCCCGGCATCTACGACCCGACGCTCGCCGACGAGGACATCCGCGTGGGCACCGAGGAGGCCTTCGACTTCACCCGGCGGCTGGCGTCGCAGGGCATCTTCGTCGGCATCTCGAGCGGCGCGAACCTGGCGGGGGCCCTCCGGGTGGCGCAGCAGGCGGCCAACGCCGTGGTCGTCGTGATCTTCTGCGACGGCGGCGAGAAGTACCTGTCCGAGCGCTTCTGGGACGAGGGCAGAGAGGGACAGCGATGAGCGTGACGCTCGGAGCCGGGGTTGCGGACGCCATCCGCGCCCACGGGGCCGAAACCTACCCGCACGAATGCTGCGGCGCGTTGTACGGCCGGGACGGCGCGATCTCGGCGACCTTCGCGCTGCCGAACACGACCGAGGAGGGGCCGCGACGGCGCTTCCTCGTGCGCCCGCAGGACTATCGCGAAGCCGAACGGCGGGCGAGCGAACTGGGCCTGGAACTGCTCGGGTTCTACCACTCCCATCCCGACCATCCGGCGCGGCCGTCGCAGTACGACCTCGACCACGCCTGGCCCTTCTTCTCGTACATCATCGTCTCCGTCCGCGAGGGGAAGCCTGAAGACATGACGTCGTGGCGTCTCCAAGAGGACCGTTCCGCCTTCGACCAGGAAAACTTGACGTATGCCTAACACCATTCACATCCCGACCCCTCTCCGCCCCTTCACGGACAAGCTCGAGTCCGTCGAGGTGAACGGGGCCAACGTCGGCGAGCTGCTCGCCGACCTCACGACGCGCTACGCGGGCCTGCGGAAGCACCTCTACGCCGACGACGGGCGGCTGCGCAACTTCGTCAACGTGTACCTGAACGACGAGGACATCCGGTACCTGCAGAAGGAGCAGACCCCCGTCAAGCCGGGCGACGCGCTGAGCATCGTGCCGTCGGTGGCCGGGGGCCGGTCGTGAGCACCGGGACGCTGGCTGGGCTGCCGACGCTCTCCCCGGAGGAGATCAAGCGGTACAGCCGCCACCTGATCATGCCGGAAGTCGGCATGGACGGGCAGCGCCGCATCAAGGCGGGCAGCGTCCTCTGCATCGGCGCGGGCGGACTCGGTTCGCCCGCGGCGATGTACCTGGCCGCCGCCGGCATCGGCCGCATCGGCATCGTCGACTTCGACGTCGTCGACTACAGCAACCTGCAGCGCCAGCTGCTGCACGGGACGAAGGACGTGGGCACGTCCAAGAACGAGTCGGCGAAGCGGCGCATCCAGGACCTGAACCCGCACGTCCAGGTGGACACCTACGAGACGCTGCTGAACTCGCAGAACGCGCTCGACCTGTTCAAGGACTACGACGTCATCCTCGACGGCACCGACAACTTCCCGACCCGGTACCTCGTCAACGACGCGTGCGTGCTGACCGGCAAGCCGAACGCCTACGGCAGCATCTTCCGGTTCGAGGGGCAGGCCTCGGTGTTCGCGACCAAGGAAGGGCCGTGCTACCGCTGCCTCTATCCCGAGCCGCCGCCCCCCGGGCTCGTGCCGAGCTGTGCCGAGGGTGGCGTGCTGGGCGTGCTGCCGGGCATCATCGGCGTGATCCAGGCGACCGAGACGATCAAGCTGCTCACCGGCATCGGCGAGCCGCTGATCGGGCGCTTCATGATCTATGACGCGCTCAAGATGAAGTTCCGGGAGCTGAAGCTGCGGAAGGATCCGGAGTGCCCGGCCTGTGGGGACAACCCGACGGTCACGAAGCTGATCGACTACGAGCAGTTCTGCGGCATCCGGCCGGAGCCCGACGTGCAGGTCGAGGCGGGCAATCAGGATTGGGAGATCACGCCAGTCGAGCTGAAGAAGCAGATGGACGCCGGACGCAAGGTGTTCATCCTCGACGTCCGCGAGCCCAACGAGTACCAGATCAACCGGATCCAGGGCTCCACCCTGATTCCGCTGGGCGAACTGCCCCGCCGCTATCAGGAGTTGCCGCGCGACGTCGACATCATCGCCCAGTGCAAGATGGGCGGGCGCAGCGCCAAGGCGATGGACTTCCTGAAGTCCGTGGGCTTCACCCGCGTGCAGAACCTCAAGGGCGGCATCCTGGCCTGGATCGACACGGTCGACCCGTCCCAGCCCAAGTACTAGCGGGGCGCCTCGCCCGTACGGGCCCGCCCTCACGCGCTGACGTTCCGGGGTCCGCCGGCCACCCGGCCGCGGGCCCCGGATTCCCGCCCCAGAATTCCGACCAATCTTGACGGCATTCCCGTCGCGATCGTAAACTACGACTTCGAAGGTCGGATATGGCAGGCCACCGATGCTGAGGCTATCGAAGAAGGCGGATTACGCGCTGATCGCGATGAAGCACCTGGCTCGCAAGAGCACCGGGGCCACGTCGACCAGCGCCCGCGAGATCGCCGAGGAATACGACATCCCGATCGAGCTGATGGCCAAGGTGCTGCAGCGGCTCGTGCGCACCGGTCTGCTCGTGTCGACCCAGGGCACCCGGGGCGGATACACGCTGCACCGTCCGTCGACGGCAATCAGCGTCGGCGACGTCATCCAGGCCATCGACGGGCCGTTCACGGTGACGGCCTGCTCGACGGAGAACAACGGGTGCGACCAGTACAACAAGTGCAACATCCGCGACCCACTGTGGCAGCTCCGCGAGCGCCTGGTGGCAACGCTGGCGGCGGTCACCGTCGCCGAACTGGCAGCGGAGCATGAAGCGCCGGCCCCGTTGCACGTCTCCTTCGTGCGGCGGGTGGGCGCCTGAGGCCCGCGTTCAACGGGACAGTGAGCACACGATGAAACTGCCGATCTACATGGACTACCACGCCACGACCCCCGTCGATCCGCGGGTGCTCGAGGCGATGCTGCCCTTCTTCACCGAGCACTTCGGCAACCCCGCCAGCCGCAACCACGCGTTCGGCTGGGAGGCCGAGGAGGCGGTCGAGACCGCCCGCAAGCAGGTGGCCGACCTCATCGGCGCCAACGCGAAGGAGATCATCTTCACGAGCGGCGCGACGGAGTCGAACAACCTGGCCATCAAGGGCGCAGCCGAGATGTACCGGGAGAAGGGCAACCACATCATCACGTGCGTCACCGAGCACAAGGCGGTGATCGACACCTGCAAGAAGCTCGAGAAGCAGGG
>CAWULT010000111.1:0-15662 GCA_963923455.1 uncultured bacterium | reverse complement strand
GGGCGCCGAGGCGTGGTTCATGTTCCCGCACGCACTCGGCCGACTCGTTGTTCAAGCTCGTCGTGGCCGTGCCGCTCGTCGGCGGCATCGTCCTGGTGGCACTCGTCGTCGGCGCCGAGCCCTCGGCGCTCCTCAGCCTCGAGGCGCGCGATCTGGTCACGACCGTCGCCGGCCTCCTGCTGTCGCGCCCGTTCGTCGTCGCCGGCTTCGTGTCCGCCATCGCGCTGGCCTCCGCTGGCGGCTCCGTGCTCGTGTTCCTCGTGAAGGCGGGCGCCGTCGGCGTCATGGTCGAGGCCGAACGGCACGCAGGGCGGATCGAGGAGCCTCCGTTGATGCCGGCCGCGCTGATCGAGAACAACCGATTCGTGCCGGAGCGATTTCTCGACCTGTCGGCGGCCCTCTTCCGGCGGTATGCCGTGCTCGGTGTCGGGCTGTTCACCGTCTATGCGCTCTCGGCGCTCGTCTACCTCGGTGCGGTCGTCCGTCGCGGCGACGCCGCCGACGGGCTCGGCGGGGCCATCCTGGTCACGGTGGCCTTCGTGCTCTGGATCACGACGATCAACTTCCTGTACCTGCTGGTGCAGGTGGCCATCGCGGCCGAGGACTGCGGGGTGGTTGCCGCGGTGCGCCGGGTGATGGGGTTCTTCCGGCATTGTGGCCGCGACGTGCTGGGCGTCTTCGCCGTCGTGCTCGCCGTGGTCGTGGTGGCCACGGCCGCGTCCTTGATGGTCACGGCCGCGCTCGGTCTGGTGGGCTGGGTGCCGTTGGTCGGCCTGGCCGTGTGGCCGCTGCAGTTGCTGGCGTGGCTGCTGCGGGTCATCGTGTTCCAGTACATCGCGCTCTCCGCGATCGGGGCGTACTTGACGCTCTATCGCGGGTACATGGACGCGTCGCCGGCGCGGCGTGCGGCCGAGGCCTTCGGCGCGATCGGCGCCGCGGGACCCTGATCACGCCGGTACGAGGTGTCATGACCAGTTACGATCAGTTCCTGTCGGCGACGGGCCGGCAGCTCCAGGAGTCGGCCATCCGTCGGATGGGCGCGGTTGCGGCGAAGGAGAGCGAGCTGGTGTCGTTCGCGGCCGGGTATCCGGACGCGCCTTCGTTTCCGTGGCCGGAACTCCGGGAAATTGCGTCGGACCTGCTGACGGGTGTCGACGGCAACACGCTGCAGTACGGGCCGACGCGCGGCCACGCGCCGCTGCTCGAGTCGTTGCTCGGCGTCCTCGAAGCCCGAGGCATTCACGCCCAGGCCGAGGACATCCTGGTGACGACGGGGTCGCAGCAGGGCATCGACCTGGTCGCACGGGTGCTGCTCGATCCGGGCGACGTCGTGCTGGTGGAACTGCCGACCTTCACTGGCGCCATCGCGGCGTTCGCCAACGCGCGGGCCACCCTCCGGGGCGTCCGGCAGGACGAAGACGGCATCGCGCTCGACGACCTCGACAGGGTGTGGCAGCAGGCGCGGTCCGAGGGCCGGCACGTGAAGCTGCTGTACCTCGTCCCGAACTTCCAGAATCCCACGGGCCGGCTGCTCGGACTCGGGAAGCGCCGGTCGCTGCTCGACTGGGCGGCGCGCCGGGACGTCCTGATCCTCGAGGACGATCCGTATGGGTCGCTGTATTTCGAGGACGTGGTGCAGCCGGAGGAGACGCGGCCACTGCGCGCGGACGATCCGTCGGGGCAGGTGATCTACGCGAGCTCCTTTTCCAAGACGCTCGCACCCGGGTTCCGCGTCGGCTGGCTCGTGGCGCCGCCGGAGCTGTCGGACCGGTTCGAGACGGCGAAGCAGTCGGTCGACTTGACCTCGGGCGTCCTCGACCAGCGGTTCGTGCACGAGGCGCTTCGGCGGGGCCTCGTCGACCGCATCGGCCCGCGGCTGCGCGCGGTCTACCGCGAGAAGCGCGACCTGATGGAGGCCTCGCTCCGGGAACACCTCGGCGGCGCGCTGACCTGGTCCACCCCGAAAGGCGGCTTCTTCCTGTGGGCGACGCTGCCGCCGGGTGTCGTCGATACGTCGCTGCTGGAGCGGGCGATGGCCGAACGGCTCATCTTCGTCGTCGGGAGTGCCTTCTTCGTCGACGGTACGGGGCACGACACCATCCGGCTGTCGTTTTCCGCGCCGTCGCTCGAGGGCATCCGGACCGGGGCGAGGCGCCTGGCTGCCGCGATGGCGGCGGCACGCGGATAGCCGCGTCGTCGGCGGCCGGCTTCGGCCCGGCCCTAGGGGAGGGCGAGTTGTGGCGCCGGCTCCCGGCCCAGCACGCGGCCCGGCAGCGCCGGGAGCGGCACGGGCACCGGCTCCCGGAACAGCATGGACTGGGCGCGCAGGGCCACGACGCGCCCGTCACGCAGCACGACGACGCTCGACACCCGGAACGGCTTCAACGCGACGTCCACCAGGGGTTGGCCCAGGATCTCGGCTGGCGCGCCGGCGTCGGCGATGGTCGGGACGGCGAAGGTGCCGTCGGCCGAGCCCGTCAGCGCGTCGAAAGACGACAGGGCCGGATCGAGACCCGCCACCACCACGTGACCGGCGAGGGCGACCGGCGGTGCGAGCGCGCGCGTCGGCAGCGCCTGCTTCCAGCGCTGATGGCCGTTGCCTGGGTTGACGGCTCGCAGGATGTTGTCGAGCGCGACGAAGAACATGAGTTGCGTCCCGGCCGCGGCGCCGACGACGTCGCCGCCGGTCCGCCACGACCACCGGACGTGCCCGTCGCCGCCGTCGAGCGCGTGGAACTGATTCCCGGTGGAACCCACGAAGACGGTGCCCGCCGCCGCGAGCGGCTGGCCGAGGTCCCCCGGCAACGTCCGGGTCCACCGCGGGGATCCGTCAGCCAGCGAGACGCTGATCAGGCGGCCGTCGCCCGTGGCGACATAGGCTGCCTCGGGCGCAACCACGGCCGGCAGCCGCGGGCCCGTCGTTTCGATCGGCCGCTCCCAGAGCCGCTCACCGCTCTCGACCTGGAAGGCCTGAATCCGGTCGTGCGCGACCGTCACCACGACCGTGCCGTCCGGACTGGGCTGGAGGGTCATGGCGGCGGCGCCCGCGGGCGTCGCCCAGCGGCGCGTCCCGGTGGCGGGATCGAGCGAGACGAGCGCTTCGCCGGTCGACCCGAGCAGATGCCCGCCGGCGAGCACGGGCGGCCGCGTCAGGCGCAGCTCGGCCGACCAGGCGCGCTGGCCGGTCTCGCGCTCGAGCGCGACGAGCTGGCCGTCCTGCGTGGGCACGTAGACGCGGGCGGCGTCCATCGCGCCGCCGGCGGCGGGCAGCGCGGGCAGCTCGACGGTCCAGGCGGCGTCGGCCGGCAGTGGTGAGGGCGGCGGCAGCGGGCGGGTCCGGCGCGCCGTCTGGCCGGCCTGGAGCGGCGCAGGGCGTACGACCGACCCAACAAGCGCTAGCGCCAACGTCAAGATGATGCCGCAACCGGTTGAGCGTTCGAGTCGCACCACACTTATAATAGCGGCTCCTGCCGAGCCTGTTGATCGTGTCTCATCAAACCATTCTCGTTCTCGATTTCGGGTCCCAGTACACACAGCTCATCGCGCGCCGCCTGCGCGAACTGGCGGTGTACTGCGAGATCGTGCCGTTCAACACGCCGCTCGAGCGCCTGCGCGCCCGGAAACCCGCCGGCCTCATCCTCTCGGGTGGCCCGAAGAGCGTGTCCGACGACGGCGCCCCGAAATGCGACGCAGGGGTGTTCGACATCGGCGTGCCGGTGCTCGGCATCTGCTACGGCATGCAGCTGATGACGGACGTGCTGGGTGGCGAGGTCCGGCGGTCTGGCCAGCGCGAGTTCGGCCACGCGCACGTCCGTGTCGCAGCCGGCGGGGCGCCCCGCCTGTTCGCGAGCGTCCCTCAGGACCTGCGGGTCTGGGCGAGCCACGGCGACGACGTCGCAGCCGTGCCGCCGGGGTTCACCGTGGCCGCGACGAGTGCCACGGCCCCGATCGTCGCCATGGAGGCCCCGGGCAGGGGGCTGTTCGCGCTGCTGTTCCATCCCGAGGTCGCGCACACCGAGCACGGCGCGGACATCCTGCGGAACTTCGCGTTCGGTGTGTGCGGGTGCACCGGCGACTGGACCATCCGCTCGTTCATCGACGAGGCAACGGATCGAATCCGGCAGCAGGTTGGCGCCGGCAGGGTGGTCTGCGGCCTGTCGGGGGGTGTCGATTCGACCGTGGCGGCGATGCTGATCCACCGGGCGATCGGCGATCGGCTGACGTGCATCTTCGTCGACAACGGGCTGCTGCGGCACGAAGAGGCCATCCAGATCCAGAAACGGTTCCGGGAGAAGCTGCACCTGCCGCTCGACTTCGTCGACGCGACGGACCTGTTCCTGGACCGGCTCGCCGGCGTGATCGACCCGGAGCAGAAGCGGAAGGTCATCGGCGCCACCTTCATCGACGTCTTCGAGCGGCGGGCCAACGAACTGGGCGGGTTCTCGTTCCTCGGCCAGGGCACGCTCTATCCGGACGTGATCGAGTCCGCGTCGGTGCTCGGACCGGCCGTCGTGATCAAGAGCCACCACAACGTCGGCGGCCTGCCGGAACGGATGAACTTCGCGCTGGTCGAGCCGCTGCGGGACCTGTTCAAGGACGAGGTGCGTCGTGTCGGCCTCGACCTCGGCCTCGACCGCGAGTTCGTGGTGCGGCAGCCATTCCCCGGGCCCGGCCTGGCCGTCAGGATCGTCGGTGCGATCACGCGCGAGCGGCTGGCGCTGCTGCGCGCGGCCGACCGGGTCGTCGCCGATGAAATCCGTCGGGCCGGCTGGTACGAGCGTCTCTGGCAGAGCTTCGCCGTGCTCCTGCCGGTGCAGAGCGTCGGCGTGATGGGCGATGCCCGCACCTACGAGTACACCGTGGCGATCCGCGCGGTGGAGAGTCTGGACGGCATGACCGCGGACTGGGCCCGGCTGCCGCACGATCTGCTGGCGGCCATCTCGTCGCGGATCGTCAACGAAGTCCGGGGGATCAACCGGGTCGTCTACGACATCTCGTCGAAACCGCCGTCGACGATCGAGTGGGAGTAGCACGAAGGGTCTGCGCGAGGGCCGCGAGGCCCGAGCGGGCGCGTCCAGGGAACCACGATGGCCGCTGAATTCGTCCACCTCCATCTGCACACCGAGTTCTCGCTGCTCGACGGCGCGTGCCGCGTCGACGAGCTGCTCGACGAGGCCGTCAAGCTCAAGATGCCGGCGCTCGCCGTCACCGAGCACGGCAACATGTTCTCGTCCGTGGTCTTCCACGACCACGCCCGCGACCGTGGGCTCAAGCCGATTCTCGGCTGCGAGGTCTACGTCGCCCAGGGCAGCCGGTTCGACAAGAGCGGGCCGCAGACCGAGACGAACCACCTGGTGCTGCTGGCCGAGACCTACGAGGGCTGGCAGAACCTCATCAAGCTGTCGTCGGCCGGCTACACGGAGGGGTTCTACTACCGTCCCCGGATCGACAAGGAACTGCTGGCCCGGCATTCGAAGGGGCTGATCGGGCTGAGCAGCTGCCTGAAGGGCGAGGTCGCGAGCGCCCTCAAGGTGGAGCAGGCGCAGCAGGCGCTCGAGGCCGCCGCCCGGCTGCGGGACATCCTCGGGCCGGACAACTTCTTCCTCGAGATGCAGTATCAGGGCATCGAGGAGCAGAAGGTCGTCAACAAGGGGCTGATCCCGCTGGCGCGCGAGCTCGCCCTGCCGCTCGTGGCCACCAACGACGTCCACTACCTGCGTCAGGGCGACTACCAGCCGCACGACATTCTGCTGTGCATCGGATCGGGCAAGACGGTCAACGACGAGAAGCGGCTGCGCTACACGGGCGATCAGTTCTTCCTGAAGACCGCCGAGCAGATGGCCAACGTGTTCCGCGGGCACGAGGACGCGCTCCGGAACACGCTGCTCGTCGCGGAGCGCTGCGACGTCAGGATTCCGAAGGGCACGAACCACCTGCCGACCTTCGGCGTGCCCGACGGCATGACGCTCGACCAGTACTTCGAGCACGTCGCCCGCGAGGGCTTCGCCCAGCGCCTGCCGCGCCTGCAGCAGCTGCAGTCAGCCGGCTCGCTTCGCCACACGCTCGACGAGTACGCCGCGCGCCTCGACTACGAGATCGCGATGATCAGGAAGATGGGCTATACCGGCTACTTCCTGATCGTCTGGGACTTCATCCGGTACGGGCGTGAGCAGGGCATTCCGGTGGGGCCGGGCCGTGGCTCCGCGGCCGGGTCGCTCGTCGCCTGGTGCCTGCGCATCACCGACGTCGATCCGATCCACTACGACCTGCTGTTCGAACGCTTCCTCAACCCCGAGCGCGTGTCGATGCCCGATATCGACGTCGACTTCTGCGAGCGTCGCCGGGGCGAGGTGATCGAGTACGTCACCCGCAAGTACGGGCGCGAGAACGTCGCGCAGATCATCACGTTCGGGACGATGAAGGCGAAGGCCGTCGTGCGCGACGTGGGTCGCGCGCTCGACATGCCCTACGCCGACGTCAATGGCATCGCCAAGCAGATTCCGGCGGCGCTCGACATGACGCTGGACAAGGCCCTTGCCGAGAACCCGGTCCTCAAGGACATGGTGGCGAAGGACCCGAAGGTCAAGGAGGTCATCGAGATCGGCAAGCGTCTCGAGGGCATGTCGCGCCATGCCTCGGTGCACGCCGCCGGCGTCGTGATCGCGCCAGGGCCGATCACCGACTACGCGCCGCTCTACAAGGGGGCGCGCGACGAAATCGTCACGCAGTGGAACATGAAGGAGGTCGAGCGGGTCGGCCTCCTGAAGATGGACTTCCTCGGGCTGAGCACGCTGACGCTGATTCACGACGCGCTCGAGGAGATCAAGCGGACCGAGGGCTTCGACCTCGACATCGACAACGTCACGCTCGACGACGCGAAGACCTACCGGCTGTTCCAGGAGGGTGCGGCCTACGGCATCTTCCAGTTCGAGTCGTCCGGCATGCGTGAACTGCTCCGCAAGGCCAAGCCGGACCGGCTCGACGACCTGATCGCGCTCAACGCCCTCTATCGCCCCGGCCCGCTCAAGTCGGGCATGGTGGACGACTACATCGCGCGCAAGCAGGGTCAGAAGGAGGTCACGTACGACTTCAAGGAGCTCGAGCCGATCCTGAGCGACACCTACGGTGTCATCGCGTATCAGGAGCAGGTGATGCTCATCGCGCAGGCGCTGGCGGGCTTCTCGCTCGCCCAGGCCGACATGCTGCGCAAGGCGATGGGCAAGAAGGACCCGAAGGTCATGGCCAAGATGCGCGCCGACTTCATGGCCGGCGCCGTCGCCAAGGGGTTCAACGAGAAGAAGGCCGGCAAGCTGTTCGACCTGATGGAGTACTTCGCCGGGTACGGCTTCAACAAGTCGCACTCGACAGCCTACGCGTTCCTGGCCTACCAGACCGCGTATCTGAAGGCGAACTACCCCAAGCACTTCACGGCGGCCCTGCTGACCATCGAGGCGCAGAACACCGAGAAGCTGGCGATGTACCTGGCGGAGGCACGCGACCGAGGCATCCGGATTCTGCCGCCCGACATCAACCGCAGCCAGCTGAATTTCTCGGTCGACAAGGACGCCGACGCGGTGCGGTTCGGCCTGACGGCGATCAAGGGGCTCGGCGAGGGCGCCATCAACGCCATTCTCGAGGCGCGCGCCCGGCTGGGCGGCCGGATTCCGTCACTGCACGCCCTCTGCGAGATCCTCGATATGCGCATCGCGAACAAGCGCGTGTTCGAGGCACTGGTGAAGTCGGGGGCGTACGACTCACTGTCGCCACGGCCGGACGTGCCGCTGGCCAGACTGCGGGCCCAGCTGTTTGCGGCGATCGACGGCGCCTGCGAGCACGGCAGCCGCACGCAGCGGGACAAGGACCTGGGGCAGGCCGATCTGTTCGGAGGAGGCGCCGGGGAGGCGTCGGCGCCGGTGGTGGCGCTGCCGGACGTCGCCCCGTGGTCGGAGATCGACCAGCTCGCCTTCGAGAAGGAGTCGCTCGGGCTCTACTGGAGCGGGCACCCGATCGACAGCTACGCGGAGGACCTGCGCCTCTACGGCGCGAAGACGACGACGGACCTCGTGCCGAAGCGCGAGGAGACCGACGACGACGTGCCGGCCGCGGCACCCGAGTCGGCACCGCCACCGGTGGGCAAGGTGGCGGAGGAGGTGTCGGTCGGCGGCATCGTCAGCGGGTTGCGGCCGCTCAAGACCCGGAAGGGCGATCGCATGTGCGTCTTCATGCTCGACGACGCCGGCGGCAGTATCGAGGTCGTGGTGTTCCCCGAGACGTTCAAGCAGCACGGTCACCTGGCCGAGGGCGGCAGGATGGTGCTGGTCAAGGGCAAGTTCGAGCGCGACGACGAATCGGTCCGGATTCTGGCCTCGGAGATCACGCCGATCGAGATGGTGCGCGAGCGGCTCGCGACGTCGGTGGCGATCCGGCTGTCGACGCCGCCGCACGGCCGCGACACCTTCGAGCGCCTGTGGGACGTGTTCGCGCAGCACAAGGGCGACCGCCGCGTGGCGTTCGACCTGGAACTGTGCCAGGACGACCGGCGCCTGCGCGTCCGCGTCGACGTCAACGCGCAGATCCGCGTGCGTCCCTCGACACAGCTCGTGTCGGCGGTCGAGGCGATCTGCGGTGCGGGTTCGGTAAGCTTGAGGTGAGACCGGTCGCCCAGGGGCGACCGCGGAACGGGACGAGGATGCCGCCAGAGACACTCGAGTTCGAGGAACCCATCGCGCTGCTGCTGAAGGAGATCGAGGCCATCTCGATGCTGCCGCGGACGCCCGATCGCCAGCGGTCGATCGAGAGCCTGCTCCGCCGCATCGACTCGCTGCGGGGCGAGATCTACCAGCGGCTGACGCCCTGGCAGCGGGTGCTCGTTGCGCGGCACGCCAGCCGGCCGACGGTGCTCGACTACGTGGGCCGGCTGTTCACCGATTTCACCGAGATCAGCGGCGACCGGCGATTCGCGGACGACCATGCGATCGTCACCGGGTTCGCCCGGTACAAGGGCGAGCACGTGCTGGTCGTGGGCCATCACAAGGGCGGCGGCGGCGACACGAAGCAGAAGATCTACCGGAACTTCGGGTATGCGAGGCCGGAAGGCTACCGTAAGGCGATGCGGGCGATGAAGCTGGCCGAGAAGTTCCGCCGGCCGGTGCTGGCGTTCGTCGACACGCCGGCCGCCTATCCCGGGATGGAGTCGGAGGAGCGCGGGATCGCCGAGGCGATCGCGCTGAACCTGCGGGAGATGGCCGCGCTGGACACGTCGATCGTCGTCATCGTGCACGGCGAGGGCGGCAGCGGGGGCGCCCTCGGCCTGGCCGTGGGGGACTACGTGCTGATGCACGAGTTCGCGATCTACAGCGTCATTCCCCCGGAGGGCTGCGCCGCGATTCTCTGGCGCGACTCGAACCGGAAGGTCGAGGCCGCCGAGGCGCTGAAGCTCACGGCGCCGGACCTGCTGGCGAACGGGCTCATCGACGAGATCGTGCCCGAACCGCGGGGGGGCGCCCACACGAATCACGAACTGGCGGCGACGCTGCTCGACACGGCGCTCTCGAGGGCGCTTGCCACGGTCGGCGACATGCCGTCGGCCGCGCGGATGGACGCCCGGTACCGGAAGTGGCGGGCGATGGGGAACGTCGGCATCACCGAGGCCTGACGGCGGGCGCCAGCGCCGCCCGGGGCCCGCACCTTCGACCATGATCACTCGCATCTGGCAGCCTCGAGCCTACGACCCGGCGGCCTCCGACGCCCTGGTGTCCGCGCTGGGGGTGTCGCCCGTCACGGCGCGGCTGTTGAGCATCCGCGGCCTGTCCGACGTGGATCAGGCCCGGCGCTTCCTCTCGCCGTCGCTGGGGGATCTCCACGACCCGTTCCTGCTGACGGGCATGCGTGACGCGATTGCGCGCATCGAGGCGGCGATCGCGCGCCGCGAGCGCATCGCCATCCACGGCGACTACGACGTCGACGGTGTGACCTCGACCGTGATCCTGCGGCGCGTGCTCGAACTGCTCGGCGCCGACGTCGTGCACTTCATCCCCGAGCGGTTGCGGGACGGCTACGGGCTCCAGCCAGCGTCGCTCGACCGGCTGCACGCCGAGGGCGCGCGGCTCGTGATCTCGGTCGACTGCGGCATCCGGGGCGTCGAGGCGGCACGGCACGCGCGGGCGCTCGGCCTCGATCTGATCATCACGGATCACCACGAACCGGACGTCGAGCTGCCCGATGCGCTCGCGGTGATCAACCCGAAACGCCACGACTGCGCCTACCCCGACAAGCACCTCGCCGGCGTCGGCATCGCGCTGAAGCTGGTGCAGGCGCTCTGTGCCCGCGCGGGCCGGACCTCGTGGCTGCCGGCCTTCATCAAGGTCGCGGCCATCGGCACGCTGGCCGACGTCGTGCCGCTGGCGGGCGAGAACCGCGTGATCGCGAAGCTGGGCCTGGGCATGCTGTCGAAGGGCCCGCACAAGGTGGGGCTGCGCGCGTTGCTCGAGGTCTGCGGCCTGCTGGGCAAGGAGATCGACAGCTACCACATCGGCTTCGTGCTGGCTCCGCGCGTCAACGCGGCCGGCCGGATGAGTTCGCCGGACATCGCGGCGCGCCTGCTGCTCGCCTCCGACGAGGCGCTGGCCGACGAGGCGAAGGCGCTGGCGGAGACGCTGAATGCGGAGAACCTGCGCCGCCAGCAGGAGGAGGCCGAGATCGTCGCGCAGGCCCGGAAGGCCGTCGAGACCGACCTCGAGGTCGGCTCGCGGACCGTGATCGTGGTGGCGGGTGAGGGCTGGCACCGCGGCGTGATTGGCATCGTGGCCTCGAAGCTGGTCGACGCGTTCCACCGCCCGGCGATCGTGCTGTCGAGCGACGGCGGCGTGGCGCACGGGTCGTGCCGCAGTATTCCGTCGTTCGACATGCTGGCGGCGCTCGAGTCGTGCGCGGACGTGATGACGGAGTTCGGCGGGCACAAGCAGGCCGCAGGCCTGACGATCGAGACCGCCCGAATCCGCGAACTGCGGGCCCGCGTGAACGCGTACGCCGATGGGCAGCTGGAGCCAGACGACCTGCGCCCGCGGCTGTGGCTCGACGGGCCGCTGACGTTCAGGGGGATCAGCGCCCAGGTGATGTCCGAGCTGGCCGTGCTGGCGCCGTTCGGTGCGGCCAATCCCCGCCCGGTCTTCACGGCTCACGGCGTCGAAGTGGTCGACG
Organism: uncultured bacterium; assembly: GCA_963923455.1. Classification (GTDB taxonomy): domain Bacteria; phylum Acidobacteriota; class Vicinamibacteria; order Vicinamibacterales; family UBA2999; genus CAWULT01. The sequence goes on along the minus strand of CAWULT010000111.1, from coordinate 4,463 downwards.
GCCCGAGGAAGATCAAGGAACGCCACCTGAAGATGGCATTTCGCCAGGAGGGGCGCGTGATGCGAGGCATCGCGTGGCGCGCCTCCGAGCGGGAGTCGTTCGTCGCCGAGCACCGGGGCGGCGTCGACCTGGCCTTCTCGGTCGAGGAGGACACGTGGAACGGGGAGAAGTACCTGCAGCTCTCCGTGGCTGACTTCCGCGCACCCGCGCCGGTGACCCCGCCCACTGACGACACGCCGCCCGGGAAGCCGTCATGAGCACGTGGCAGCGCCGGGCGCGACTGGCGGTGGCGGTCGTCGGGGTCGTGTCGGCAGTCGTGGTGTATCGCGCGATCGGGCAGCGGCGGCCCCAGGCGGCACCGCCCCCAGTCGAACGCCTCGACCCGGCCGCCAGCGTCGAGAGCACCGCGGCCGTGCTCCAGCGGGTGCACGGGGACGAGGAAGACTTCGAGATCACGCAGGACCGTTCGCTCACGTACCCCGACGGGTCCACGAAGCTGTTCGGCGTCACGATCAGCGTCCGAAACAAGAGCGGGCGCGACTTCACCGTGAGAGCGCGGGAGGCGAGAGCCGGTGAGGGGCAGCGCACGCTCGAACTCGAGGGCGGCGTTCGCGTCGTCGCCAGCGACGGGCTCGACCTGCAGACGGAGAAGGCGACCTACAGCCGGGACGAGGACGTCGTGCGGGCGCCGGGCCCGGTGTCGTTCCAGAACGGACGCATGAGCGGCGGTGGCGTCGGCATGCTCTACGACAAGCGCAACGACGTCCTCCAGGTGCCCGAGCAGGCGCAGGTGACGATGCGGCCCGACGACGCCGGGGAGGGCGAGGCGAGTTTCAGCGCGGGCGCCGCCGTGCTCGATCGCACGCAGAACTACCTGCAACTCACCGGTGCGGCGCATGTCGTGCGCGGCAGCCAGGTGCTCGACGGCGACCAGGCGACCGCACGCCTCTCCGAGGACGAGCAGGTGATCACGCAGATCGAACTGCGGGAGCACTCGCGCGTCAGCGGCGGGGCCGCGCTCGAGTCGATGACGGCGCGCGACATGAACCTGGCGTACTCGGAGGACGGCGCGACCCTGCGGCACGTCAGCCTGAGCGGCGAGGCGGCCGTGGCGATGAAGCCCGAGCGCACGGAACGCGGCCGGCGGCTGGCCGGGGAGACGCTCGAACTCGAGCTGGGCGCGGACGGCCGGCTCGTCGGTGCTCAGGGCACTGGCGGCGTCCGGCTCGACCTGCCCGCGGCGACGGGCCGGCCTGGCCGCAGTGTGCGCGGGCGTACCTTCACGTCGTCGGGGGCCGAGGGCGTGGGGCTGACCGAGGCGCGCTTCAACGACAGCGTCGAGTACGGGGAAGATCCGTCGCGCACGACCGCGGCGCGCAGCGTGCGCGCGCGTGCCCTCGCCCTGTCGCTGTCGGGCGATGCGATCCGCAGCGCGGTCTTCTCGGGCGCGGTGACCTTCGAGGAAGCCGGCGGCATGCGGGCGGGCGCCGCGGAGTTGACCTACGCGCCGGAGGCCGGCACCCTGCGGCTCCGGGGCAGCGACGCGGGTGGTGGCCCGCGGGTCGACGACGCGCAGATCGGCATCACGGCGCAGTCGATTGACGCAGGGATCGACGATCACCGCATGTCGGCGTCGGGCGCCGTGAAGACGACGCTCAGGAGTGGTGACGGCCGCGGCCGGGATCCGCAGCGGCTGCCGGGGCTGTTCGAGCAGGGGCGGCCGGTCAACGTGAACGCGTCCCGACTCGAGTACGCGGGCGACACCGGCAGCGCCGTGTACACGGGGGACGCAACGCTCTGGCAGGGCGAGACCGCCGTCCGGGCCGACGGCCTCCGGCTGGACCGTGCGAACGGCGATCTGGTCGCGACCGGGTCCGCCAGGGCGACGGTGTTGCTGGACGGGAGCCTTTCAGTTGGCCAGGGGCAGGAGATCCGGTACACCGACGCGGCGCGGGTCCTCGCACTGGAGGTGCCGGCGCCTGCGGCGGGGCGGCCGGGAGACCGCGGCGGCGCCGAGGCGACGGCGCGCACGGGCGGTCGGGCAGCCACCGCCGGCGGTGGACGTGCGGGAGGGCGCGGGGCCGGAGAGCCTGCCCCCCCTGCCACCGGGCGAGGCGCGACCCCGGTGGAGGTGGCCCGCCTGACGGGACCACAGGGGGACCTGCGGGCCCTGCGAATCGAAGTGGTGCTGGCCAGGGACGAGGGGCGGGTCGAGCGGCTCGAGGGATACCGGCGCGTCGACCTGGTGCTCAAGCCGCGCCATGCCACCGCCGATCGACTGACGTACCTCGCGTCCGAGGAAAGCTACCGCCTGGAGGGAACGCCGACGGCCCCCGTGCGCGTCGATGACGGCTGCCGTGCAACGACAGGCAAAACGTTGACGTTCTTCAGATCGACCGATAGGATTCTCGTGGACGGCAACGAGGAAGTCCGAACCCAGACCCGGAGCGGCGCGTCCTGTGACCAGCCGTCTGCCCGGTAGCGGATGGCGCCGGCTGACGTGACCCCAGGCTCTGAGCGCATGTCCACGCTTCGCACCGACACCCTCACCAAGTCGTATGGCGGCCGGACGGTCGTCCGCGGGGTCAGCATCGAGGTGGGGGCTGGCGAGATCGTGGGCCTGCTCGGTCCCAACGGGGCGGGCAAGACCACCACGTTCTACATGACCGTCGGCCTGACGGCGCCGGACTCGGGCCGCGTGGTCCTGGACGACGAGGACGTCACCGACGCGCCGATGTACGTCCGCGCGCGGAAGGGCATCGGCTACCTGCCGCAGGAGCCGTCGATCTTCCGGGGGCTGACGGTCGAGCAGAACCTGATGGCGATCCTCGAGACGATGAAGCTGGATCGCCACGAGCGGCGGCGCAGGGTGGACGCGCTGCTCGCCGAGTTGAGCCTCACGCCGCTGGCGCAGTCGCCGGCCTACACGCTGTCGGGAGGCGAACGGCGCCGTGCGGAGATCACGCGCGCGCTGGTGCTGTCGCCGCGGTTCATCCTGCTCGACGAGCCGTTCGCGGGTATAGATCCCATCGCGGTGACCGATATACAGAAGATTGTGTTCCACCTGAAGTCGAGGGGTATCGGGATTCTCATCACCGACCACAACGTGCGGGAGACCCTGCGGATCACCGACAGGGCATACATCGTGCACGACGGTACGATATTCAGGAGCGGCACGCCGGACTCGCTGGCGGCGGACGAGGATGTGCGCCGGATTTATCTGGGGGCCGACTTCCGACTGGATTAAGATGAATTTCGAGGTCGCGCGAAGCTGAACTACTGACGCCATGGCCATCTCGCAGAAACTGCACACGAAGCTCGTTCAGAAGCTGATTCTGACGCCTTCGCTCCAGCAGGCCATCAAGCTGCTGCCGATGTCGACGCTCGAGTTGTCGGAGCTCCTCAACCAGGAAATGGTGGAGAACCCGATGCTCGAGGAGGTGCCGACGGAGGAACTGCAGCCGGTGGAGACTCCCGCGGAGAAGCAGGAGGAGAAGCCGAAAGAGAAGGACTCCTGGGACGATCAGGACTACGAGTACTTCTTCGGCGACTACCTCGACGACGGCTATCGGCCGAAGACGCCGACCGAGGTCAAGGAGCTGCCGCCGATCGAGAACACGCTCTCGACGGCGTCGTCGCTCTCCGACCACCTGCTGTGGCAGCTGTCGATGCAGACCGACGACCCGCAGATGCGGGCGATCGGCGAGGCCATCATCGGCAACCTGGGTGACGACGGCTACCTCGTGGCCACGGTCGAGGATCTGGCCGCGATGGGCCCGTGGCCGCCCGAGGAGGTCGAGCGCGCGCTGCGGCTCGTCCAGGGATTCGACCCGATCGGCGTGGCCGCCCGTGATCTGCAGGAGTGTCTGCTGCTGCAGCTGCGGCATGGTGGTCACGCCGGGACACCAGCCGAGCGGATCGTCGCGGACCACATGCGCCTGCTGCAGAACCACCAGGTTCCGGAGCTGGCCAAGAAGCTCGGCATCTCGCTCGACGAGCTCAAGCAGCACATCGAGCTGATTCGCCATCTCGATCCGAAACCCGGCAGCCGCTACAACCCGTCCCAGTCGCAGTACGTCATCCCGGACGTCTACGTCGTCAAGGTCGAGGATCAGTACGTGGCGGTGCTGAACGAGGAAGGGCTGCCACAGTTGCGGATCAGCCCGGTGTACCGGCGGCTGCTCGACAAGGGCTCCGGCAACACCGACGAGACACGCGCCTACGTGAAGGACAAGTTCCGGTCCGCGCTGTGGCTGATCAAGTCGGTGGAGCAGCGGCAGAAGACGATCCACAAGGTCGCGACGAGCATCATCAACTTCCAGCGCGACTTCCTCGACCACGGGATCGAGTACCTGCGGCCGCTCGTGCTGCGCGACGTGGCCAACGACATCGGCATGCACGAATCGACCGTCAGCCGCGTCGTCACCAACAAGTACATGCACACGCCGCAGGGCGTGTTCGAG
>CAWULT010000110.1:0-15804 GCA_963923455.1 uncultured bacterium | reverse complement strand
CACGTCGGAGTGGGAAGGCCAGACGCTGAAGGTGACGACCACGCACCTCAAGGACGGGTACCTCAAGCGCGGCGGCCCCCAGACCAGCGACATGCTGACGATGACGGAGTACCTCACGCGGCATGACGACATCCTGACGGTCGTGCAGGTGGTGGACGACCCGATCTACCTCGACGAGCCGTACGTGCTGTCGATCACCTACTCGTACGATCCCAATGCCGGGCCGAGCACCGAGAACTGCACGGGGAACGCCTTCGCCGAGAACGGCGGCACCGACCGCCATCACGTGCCGCACTTCCTGCCCGGGCAGAACAGCGGCATCGGCGAGTTCCTGAAGCAGCAGAACTGGATCCCGCTCGAAGCCGTTCGCGGCGGCGTCAAGACCATCTACCCGGAGTACCGGAACGTGCTGAGCGGGCGGACGACGGCCGCCGCGCTGACCGTGCCGGTGTCGCGGTCCGCCAACGACGTCGCCAGTCGCATCCAGGCGCAGAGCCCGCGCGACGGACAGGTGCACGTGCTGCCCGTGCAGGGCAACGTCTACATGCTCGTGGCCGACGGCACGAACATCACCGCGTCGGTCGGCCGCGACGGCATCACCGTCGTGAACACCGGCGCGGCGGCGATGTCGGACAAGGTGCTCGCGGCGCTCGACGAGCTCGCACGCGCGACGGTGAACCCGCCGTCGACCAACAACTGCTTCGGCGCCAACTGCCCCAGCCCGTTCGGCGCACCGGCGTGGTCGAGCCCGTTCTTCAACGCGATCGTGGCGTCGCCCCGCCCGCCGCAAGGCATGCGGTACGTGATCAACACGAGCGCCGCCCCCGAACACGTCGGCGGCAACGCCCGGCTGGCGGCCGCCGCGTCGTTCCGGCGGGCCGGGGGCAGCGGCTTCGGCAGCGCCACGCGCGAGCTCGGCACCGCGGCCACCATCGTCGCGCACGACGGCGTGCTGGCCGCGATGAGCAACCCGCCCGGACAGGCCCAGGCCGCCCCCGAGGCCGCCTGGCCCAGCGAGACGTACTTCGACGCGTTCCACAAGCTGTCGGAGTACGTCAACGGGGAGCCCGTGCTGCTCTATCACGCGCCGAAGGCCAATACCGACGGCGACAGCGTCGTGTTCTTCCGGCACTCGGAGGTGATCAGCGCGGGCAACCTGATGTCGACGGTCAGCTACCCTGTGATCGACGTCGACAAGGGCGGGACCATCAACGGCGTCATCGGCGGCCTGAACCAGATTCTCGACCTCGCCGTCGCCGAGTACCGGTCGCAGGGGGGCACGTGGGTGGTGCCCGGGCGTGGCCGGCTGTCCGACACCGCGGACGTCGCCTCCTACCGCAACATGCTGGTCATGATCCGGGATCGCGTCGCGGACCTGAAGAAGAAGGGCATGACGCTCGACCAGGTGAAGGCGGCCCGCCCGTCGCTCGATTTCGACGGCCGCTACGGAGCGACAACCGGCCCATGGACCACGGACATGTTCATTTCGGCGATCTACCGGACTCTGCAGGAGAAGAAGTGATGCGACACGCACGCACGATCCTCACGCTCGGCCTGATGCTGATGGCGGCGGGCGCCGCCCGCGCCCACCACTCGTTCGGCGCCACCTACGAGGGCAGCAAGCAGCTGAAGCTCGAGGGCAGGATCGTCCAGTTCGTCTACCGCAATCCGCACTCGTTCGTGCACGTCGAGGCGCCCGACGCCACCGGCGCAGTGCAGCGGTGGGCCGTCGAATGGGGCGGCACGGCGCAGCTGGCCAACGCAGGGGTGAAGCGAGACTCGCTGAAGGTGGGCGACCAGGTCGTCATCACGGGCCGGCCGTCGCGCGTGCCCGACGAGTACCGCGTACTGATGGTCACGTTGACACGCCCGTCCGACGGGTTCACCTGGGGACGCAATCCCAGCGAAGTGGTGGACTGAGACCACGCGGCAGACGAACCGGGGACCCATGAGAACACTGCGTATCGTCACCCTGCTGTTCGTGCTCGGGACCGCCGTCACGCTCGACGCGCAGCGCGGACGCGGCGGCGGGGCACCCGCGCTGAGCCCCCGGCAGGCTGCGCCCTTCGACCTCACCGGCTATTGGGTATCGCCCATCATCGAGGACTGGAAGTTCCGGATGGTCGTGCCCAACAAGGGCGTGTTCGACGGCCTTCCGCTCAACGCAGAGGGCCGCAGCCTCGGCATGACGTGGGACCCGGCCGCCGACGAGGCCGCGGGCGAACAGTGCCGCGGGTACGGTGCCGGCGGCATCATGCGTCTGCCCAGCCGGCTGCACGTCACCTGGCAGGACGACAACACGTTGAAAGTCGAGATCGACACCGGCACGCAGACGCGCCTGCTGGCGTTCCGCCCGTCACCGCTAGGCGAGCCCTCCTGGCAGGGCCATTCGACGGCCTCGTGGAACGTGCCCGCCCGGACGCTGAAGGTGGTGACCTCGAACCTGAAGCCGGGGTACTTGAGGCGCAACGGCGCGCCGTACAGCAACCGGGCGACGGTGACCGAGTACTGGGAACTGCACACGCTGCCGAACGCCGACCCGTGGCTCACGGTCACGACGAAGGTCGAAGACCCCGTCTATCTCACGCGACCGTATCTGACCAGTTCGGACTTCAAGAAGCTGCCGAACGCCAGCGGCTGGAGCCCCACGCCGTGCGCGGCGCGCTGATCGGTCGCGACCGCCGCGGACACTAGCGAAGCACCCGGCTCTGCTCGGCCTGCGCGACGAGCCGGTCGGCATCGTCCTGCAGCAGCAGCCGGTCGGTCACGAGTCGAGCCGCCGCGGCCCTCACCCGGGCCACGTAGCCCTCGTGCGTCCCGTAGCGCTCTTCGAGCGACAACCGCGGATCCCCGGACGCCAGGCGTTCGGCCCTCGTCTTCGCGAAGGGAATGTACCCGCCGCCGAGCGGCTGGATCTGCCCCTTAAAGAACCCGCTGGCGATTGGATTCCAGCCGGTGTACGTGCCGAGCGGCGCCTCGAGCAGCACGCTGCGCACACCGGCCAGCTCGTTGCCGTCGGCGTCCACCCGGGGCACCAGCATCGGCAGCGTGGCGCGCACCACCGGGGGCTGCAGCGACATGACGCCGGAGACGTCCAGGTTCCTGAAGCCGGGCCCGAAGTCGTATTCGTAGAAGGGCACGATCACGCCGTCTGGCAACGGGACGCCGGGGATTCGCGGAAACCCCAGCGTCGCCTGCGACAGGGGCACGAGGTCCCCGCGATCGAGGCGCGGGTAGCGGCTGGGCGGAGGCGGTGCGTCGTCGGCCACCCAGGCCACGAGCGCGTGCATCAGGGCCCGGTTCGTCTCGGCCGATGGGTTGGGGTTGGACGCGAGCTGGCAGCAGGCCTCCGCGCGTCCGCCGGGGTCGAAGCCGCCGGGCCCGCCGCCGTGCCGGACGCTCGGCGAGTAGTAGCGTCGCACGTTGGCCGGCAGCGGAATGTCGCGGTCCGCCCGCGTGCCGACGAGGTTCGGCGACAGGCGCAGGGAATAGAACTCGGCGGATCCGAACGTCTCGACGATCTTCGGGCACGTGTCGGTGGCCTGGCACCGGCCAAGGAGCCCGGCCGCCGGCCGACCGCGTGCCTGGTCGGCGTAGTCGTTCCACCACAGCACGCCCTCGCTCCCCGGCTCGTACATCTCGGCCGCGCCGCTCGGCGCGCCGAACCGGATGTTCATGGCGAGCTGCCGCGCGGCGATGTTGGGGTTCATGCCGTCGAACACCCGCCGGCCCGCTTCGTCCTGATTGAAGCCGAGGTGCAGCAGGCTGCGCAGGTAGTTGCCGGACTGCGAGTTGCCCTGGGCAATCGTGTGCCTCACGCTCGAGCCGAGCGGGTTGCCGGCCGAGCCGTGCCGCAGGAAGGCGATGAGGTCGCGCGTCGCGGCGAAGCCGACGCCGTGCACGGGCGGGTCTTTGGCAATATAGGTCAGCTCGTACAGCGCCGCCGGGTCGAAACCGCCCTTCAGGCACACGCGCAGGGGGTCTGGCCGGCCGGGAAACGGCGCCTGCGAACAGTCGGCGAACGCCCAGGCGTCAGACGCGACCGGCACGCGGCTGCCGTGCTCCGACGTGCGCATCGTCAGCGTCGCCGTCGACGTGTCGAGGCTGGCGGGCGTGGCGGTGCCAGTCACGCGGCCCCGGATGATCGGCATGGTCGTCGTCCCCGGCGCCGCGTCGGCGAAGCGCGCCAGGACAGGACCCGTGATGCTCGTGCCGTCGGCGTTCCTGGCCACCGGTGTCGTGAGCACCTCGACGCCGGGCCCCGCGTCGATGTCTGCCTGCCAGCCGCTGGCCACCAGGACGTCGCCGCGCGCGCGGAAGTCGGCGAAGTAGCCGCCGCCCTCGATGTTGGCCCGACCGCGGTTGGGCACCTGGTAGACGAGCACGCCGGTGGCCTTGGCGGAGTCCACGGGCTTGATGATGGTGAAGGTGGCCGAATACTCCACCCGCCCTCGCGCGTTCGTGGGCGCGTGCTCGATATCCGTGATGACGGCGTTGAGAGGGTGTCCCGGGTCCAGTTCCCCGAAGAACCGACCCGTCAGCTTCTCGAGCGCGAGGCCCTGACGGGTGAGGGCTTCACGCTTCTCCACCACCAGCTTCACGACGTCCGCCCGGGCGGACGTGCTGGCCACGATCACGACGAGCACGGCACCGAGGGCGCGCATGGAGGTCACCATGGGCCACATGCTACGTCAGGCCGGCACGCCGAGGCACGATCGGCCAGCGCGGCTCTCCGTGAGCGGCCGTCCAGGCGCGCGGCGGCGTCACTTCAACGCCGCGACCTCGCGCGCCGTCAGCGGGCGCCACCTGCCGATCGGCAGCGCACCAATCGCGATGGGCCCGATCTTCACGCGCACCAGCTTCAGCACCCTGGCGCCGAGCGCCTCCACCATCCGCCGCACCTGACGGTTGCGGCCCTCGGTGATCGTGATCTCGAAGTGCGTGTACTTCTCGGAGTCGCGGACGCGCCGGACGACGGCCGGACGCGTGGGGCCGTCCGACAGCTCGACGCCGTCGCGCAGCCGCTGCAGTTCCTCGTCGGTGAGGCGCACGGACGCCTTCACCAGGTACGTCTTGGGCACGTGCGACTCGGGATTGGTGACGCGCTCGGCGAGCTGCGTGTCGTTGGTCAGCAGCAGCAGGCCCGAGGTGTCGAGGTCCAGGCGCCCCACCGGCGAGAGGAAGGTGTCCACGTCCGTCAGCAGGTCGTAGACGGTGGGCCGGCCCTCGGGATCCTTGTACGTGGTCAGGTACCCGGTCGGCTTGTAGAGCAGGACGTACATGCGCTCGCGCTGCTCGAGCGGACGGCCGTCGAGCTGCACGCGGTCGCGCGCCATGTCCACCCACTGGTCCGGGTTCATGGTGAGCCGGCCGTTGACGGTCACGCGGCCCGCGTGGATCCAGCTGCGCGCCTCGGTGCGCGACCCGACGCCGGCCTTGGACAGCACGCGCTCGAGCGTCTTCTGCGGGCGCCGCTGCGCCTGGGACGACGCGTGGCTGGCCGGCGTCGTCTGACCGGGGCCTCCGACGCGTGGGGCCGCGCCAGCACCGGGGCGTCGCCGCGGCGATGACGTGGGCCTTCCCTTGCCGGCCTTGCGCGGACTCACGTCCTTCACTGTACCCGCAAGCGCGCCCGTCGAAGACGGTGGTAGCATCCGCGCCATGCGCATCGACGACCGTCGCCGCTTCCTGCAGCTGGCGGGCCTGGCCGTGGCCGGACTCGGGTCGGGCCCGGCCATGGGTACGGATGCATTCGCGCAGGCACCCGCATCCCTGCCTGCGCAGGCATACTCGACCGCCCTGACGGTGCGCACGCCGGTGCTGGAGATCGGCTACGAGCAGACCGGCGACCCGCGGGGCTTCCCGGTCATCCTGTTGCACGGCTTCCCCGACGACGTGCACGCCTTCGACGAGGTGGCGCCGCCGCTCGCGGCGGCCGGGTTGCGCGTGCTGGTGCCGTATCTGCGCGGCTACGGGCCCACGCGATTCCTCGACGCGGCCACGCCGCGGATGGCCGAGCAGGCCGCGCTCGGCCAGGACGTCGTCGACTTCGCGGACGCGCTGGGACTGCCGCGCTTCGCGCTGTCGGGGTTCGATTGGGGTGGCCGGGCGGCGGCCGTCGTGGCGGCGCTGCATCCCGAACGCGTGCGCGCGACGGTCCTCGTCGCCGGCTACACGATCCAGAACACCCTCACGCCCGGGCCTCCGGCGCCGCCCGAGGCCGAGAGCCGTCTCTGGTACCAGTACTACTTCAACACCGAGCGCGGCCGGGCCGGGCTGCAGGCCAACCGCCGCGCGCTGTGCCGCTACCTGTGGCAGACGTGGTCGCCGGGCTGGCGCTTCTCCGACGACACGTACAACCGCACGGCGGCGTCGTTCGACAACCCGGACTTCGTGGACGTCGTCGTCCACTCCTACCGCCACCGCATCGGCAACGCGCCTGGCGAGCCGCGATTCCGCGAGGTCGAAGCGCGCCTGGCCACGCGGCCGCCGATTCAGGCCCCGTCGATCACGCTCTATGGCGCCGATGACGGGATCGTCCGCCCCGCGCCGGCGGTGACGCCGGCCGAGCAGGCCGTGTTCGCCCGGCTGGTCGCCCGCCGCGTGATTCCCGGCGTCGGGCACTTCATGCCGCGCGAGAAGCCCGACGCCGTGTCGGGCGCCCTGCTGGAGGTGCTCGCCAGGACGGCGTGACTGCGCCCCTACATGCTCGTCGTCGCGGCTGATGAATTCGACAGGACCGTAGGTCTGGCTGGCCGCCCCGAGCGTGGGGCCGTGCCTTCGCCGCCGCTCCCTGCCGCGCAGTCGAGCGGTGGCCAGACACGATTGTCTGCTGCGCCAGACGTCTCGACACTTTCGTAGACCCGCGATCGGCCCACCATCCGGACGGCGCCAGGAACAGGCCTGTTTCCGGTGGTCTTCCGGGTTCGCCCGGGAACGGACTTTGCTGTCTCGCCGGGCGACGTGCTCCTGCACGTGCCAGGCGGCCGCCGGACGCCCGCCTGGCGGGTCGTCCTGCGGAGGCTGCCGTGGCGCGAAGGCGGGTGCTGGACCTGGCGTTGCCAGTGACAGGGGTAATCCTGGCGCTGACCTTGTGGTCGGGGCTCAGCGTCGCCGTGCCCGGCCTGCCCTCGCCGGCCCGGACGTGGGGGAGCAGCGGGATGCCCGGGGCGCCGGCCGGCGCCGCCGACTTGCCCTCGCCAGGACTGCTGACGCTCGCGGGCCAGACGCTGGCACGGACGTTTTGGGGCTTTCTCGCCGCCGTGGCCGTGGCGGCCCCTCTGGGCGTCGTGCTCGGCGCCTCGCCGCCGATCACGCGGCTGGCCCGGCCCGTGATTGCGTTCCTGCGCGCGCTGCCACCGCTGGCGTGGCTCGTGCCCGGCTTGCTGATCTTCGGAGGCTCCGAGGCCGCCGTCGTGGCCACGGCGGCGCTGTGCGCGGCCGGTCCGACGATGACGGGCATCGCGGCGAGCCTCCAGTCGATCGCCGACGACTACTGGCTGCTGGCGCGTGCGCTGCGCCTGCCGGGCCGGACGCGCATCCGCGCGATTGTGATTCCGGCGACGGCCCCGGGCGTGGTTGCCGCCTGCCGGCGCGGTCTCGGCGCCGCGTGGGCAGCAAGCGTCGCCGCGGAGATGCTGACCGGCCTCACCGGCCTGGGCGGTCACGTCTGGCAGCAGTACACGACGCATGCGGGCTCAGCCCTGGCGGCGGTCGTACTCAGCGGCCTGGTAGGCGTCGCGCTCGACCGTCTGATGGCGCTCGCCGAGGCGGCCGTCACGCGCGCGTGAGGAGGCCCCTGCGATGGCTCGTATCGAACTGCGGCAGGTCACGACGGCACACAAGAGCGGCGCCCCCGGCGCGAGTGGCCTGCGGTCCGCCGGTCTGCTGGTCGCGGAGGGCGAATGGGTGGCTCTGCTCGGACGAGCCGGCGGCGGCACGTCGCGCGTGCTGCACCTGATCGCCGGGCTGGCGCAGCCCAGTTCCGGGACGATCCTCGTCGGCGGAACGCCCGTGAGCGGCCCGCGGCCGGACGTGGGCCTGACCTTCCGGACCGATGCGCTGCTGCCGTGGCTCTCGGCACTCGACAACGTGGCACTCGCCGTCGCCGCCGCGCGGCCCGGCCGCCCCAGAGCCGCGCATCATGCCCGCGCGGCGTGCGCCCTGGCCCGGCTTGGGCTCGGCGACGCGATGGCGAAACGTCCCGGCCAGCTGAGCGCGGCCCAGCGGCGGCGCGTCGCCATCGCCCGCGCGCTCGCGATCGAGCCGGCGGTGCTGCTGCTCGACGATCCGCTCGGCGGGCTGGACGCGGCCTCGAAGCCCGCACTGCGCGACGACCTGGTGCGGCTCCTGAGCGCGGCCGACGGCCGGCTCACGACGGTGCTGGCGACGCCCGACGTGGAGGATGCGCTCATCGCCGATCGGGTGGTGCCGCTCGGCGGCACGGCGCCGACCGGCGTGGGCGCGCCCATCTCGATCGCGCTGAGCCGGACGCGGCGGCTCGCGTCACTCGCGCACGACGACCAGGGCGCGCGGGCACGCGCGTGCCTGGTGGCGGCGTTGACGGCAGCGTGAGCGGAACCCCAGGCCGGCCGCGGAAGGGATCTCTGTCGTGTACGCGCCACTCGAGCTGACGGGCCTCACCAAGGTCTTCCAGACGCCCACCGGCCCGTTCATCGCCGTCAAGGACGTCAACGTGCCGATTCACGACGGCGAGTGCGTGGCCCTGCTGGGCCACGAAGGCCATGGTTCGTCGACGGTGCTCGCGATGGTGGCCGGTCTGGTGGAAGCCACGCTCGGCGGCGTCGTGATCGACGGCTACGAAGTCGTGGACGCGGGCCCCGAGCGGGCCCTCGTGCCCCGGTCGCCCGGCCTGCTGCCCTGGCTCACGGTCCGCCAGAACGTGGAACTGGCCGCCGGCGGCGCGCCGCGCTGGCGTGCGCCAGGGACTCCCGTCCCCACCGCGATGGGCTGCCTGGCGCTGGCCGGCGTCGACGACCTCGCGTCCCGCCTGCCCGCCGCGCTGCCGCCCGGAGCAGCCCAGCGCGTGTCGCTGGCCCGCGCGCTGGCGCTCGGTCCCCGGTTCCTGTTGCTCGACGACGCGTTCGCCGAGCTCGACTCGCTCACCAGGTTCGAGCTGCAGGACGTCCTGCTGCGGATCCGTGAGCGGTCGGGCGTGACGGTGGTGATGGTCACCCACGACGTCGACGAGGCGCTCTACCTGGCCGACCGCCTGGTGCTGATGACCGACGGCCCGGAAGCCACCGTCGGCGACGTCTTCACGGTGCCGTTCGGGCGGCCGCGCGCCAGGGCCGCCGTGCTGTCGCACCCCGACTATCACGCGAGCCGCAGGCACGTGATCGACTTCCTCGAGCACCACGCGCACCAGTCGCGGCCGAGCGCGCTCGACGACGTGCTGCGGCGCCGGGGCGAGAAGCGCCGGGCCTGAGCCACGGTCCAGCTGGTTTGACACCGGCCCTGGAGAGGCGTATGAGTGTGATCGCCGATTCCGGCGGAGGAGGTGCAGATGGACACGCCACCGGACCACCACCGCGCATCGGGGACGGTCTGCGTCCGCTGATGCGCCGCGGCGTCGAGTAACGATCCACGGTTGAAGTCCTGGCTCCTGCCAGGACGCGTGGTACCCACCACGCGAGACGCCCGCCGGCCGAGAACTCTCTCGCGGCGGGCGTTTCCGCGCCCGGCGGCACGCAGGGGCCGGGATACACTCGACGCACCATGACCCTGCTCGTCGCCTACCTCAGGGAGCACTGGCGCCTGGTGGCGCTGGCGCTCGTGCTCGCGGCCGTCAACCAGGTCTTCTCGCTGCTGGACCCGCTGATCTTCAGATACGTGATCGACGAGTACGCGACGCGATTCCAGGAGTACACCACCGCCGAGTTCTTCCGGGGCGTCAGCGTGCTGCTGGCCGCGGCCGTCGGCGTCGCGTTCGTGTCGCGGGTCGCCAAGAATTTCCAGGACTACTGCATCAACGTGGTCACCCAGCGGCTGGGCGCGCGCCTCTACTCGGACGGGATCCGGCACTCGCTCGAACTGCCCTACGCGGTGTTCGAGGACCAGCGGAGCGGCGAGACGCTGGGACGGCTGCAGAAGGTGCGGACGGACGTCGAGCGGCTGATCTCGGTCTCGATCAACGTCCTGTTCACATCGCTCGTCGGCGTGGTCTTCGTCGTGATCTACGCCTTCAGCGTCCACTGGGTGATCGCGCCGGTCTACTTCATGACGGTGCCGCTGCTCGGCGTACTGAGCTCGGTCCTGAGCCGCAAGATCAAGACCATCCAGCGGGTCATCGTGGCCGAGACGACGGCGCTGGCGGGCTCGACGACCGAGTCGCTCCGCAACATCGAGCTCGTCAAGAGCCTGGGCCTGGCGGACCAGGAGATCGCGCGCCTCAACGCCACCACCGACAAGATCCTGCAGTTGGAGCTGAAGAAGGTGCGTTACATCCGCAGCCTCAGCTTCGTGCAGGGCACCACCGTCAACTTCCTCCGTACGAGCATCCTGTTCCTGATGCTCTACCTCATCTACACGCGCGCGATCACGGTGGGCCAGTTCTTCTCGCTGTTCATCTACTCGTTCTTCATCTTCGGGCCGCTGCAGGAACTCGGCAACATCATCAACGTCTACCGCGAAACCGAGGTGTCGCTGAAGAACTTCCAGGACATCCTTGCGATGCCGGCCGAACCGAGACCCGCCAGCCCCGTACCCCTGCCCGACCTGCACGAGCTGCGGTTCTCGCACGTCAGCTTCACCCACCAGTCGGCGACCTCGCCGGCGCTGACCGACGTCTCGTTCGAGGCACGACGCGGCGACACCATCGCGTTCGTCGGCCCGTCGGGCTCGGGCAAGACGACGCTGGTGAAGCTGCTGGTCGGCCTCTACCCGGCGAAGGAGGGCGAGATCCTCTACAACGGTACGCCGGCCGCGCGCGTGGACCTCAACCAGTTGCGCCGCCGCATCGGCTTCGTGACGCAGGACACGCAGCTCTTCTCGGGCTCGATCCGCGAGAACCTGCTATTCGTGAACCCCGACGCGTCCGACGAGGCCTGCATGCGCGTGCTGCACCAGGCGGCCTGCGACAGCCTGCTCGCCCGCGCGGACAGAGGCCTCGACACGGTCATCGGCGAAGGTGGCGTCAAGGTGTCGGGCGGCGAGAAGCAGCGCCTCTCGATCGCCCGGGCGCTGCTGCGCGATCCGCATCTGCTGGTCTTCGACGAGGCGACGTCGGCGCTCGACTCGCTGACCGAGGAGGAGATCGGCGAGACGATCCGCGGCGTGGCGGCCAACCGTGACGTCATCACCATCCTGATCGCCCACCGGCTGTCGACCGTCATGCACGCGGACCGGATCCTCGTGCTGGAGCGGGGCCGGATCGTGGAGGCTGGCCCCCACGCGGCCCTGCTCGACCAGAAGGGGCTGTACTACGCGATGTGGCGCCAGCAGATCGGCGAGCGCCGATCGACGCCGCCCGCCGGCGCGACGAGACCGGTGCTGGCGGGCGCCTGACGGGCGGCCGGACGCCCCGGACCAGCCCCGCCTGGACTACTGCGGCTCGAGGCTGGCGAGCGCGGTCCGCAGCCGGCGGTCCGCCTCGGCCGCCACCTCGATCAGGGCGGGGTTGCCGACGATGCCCATGGCGGGCAGCGGCGCCATCGCCGCGACGGTCGACGTGCCGGGCTCCCGCTCGTACACGACGACGTTGCACGGCAGCAGCAGCCCGATCTCGAGTTCGGCGTGCAGGGCCTTGTCCGCCAGGTGCGGATTGCAGGCCCCGAGGATCGTGTACTTGCGGAAGTCGCGCCCGATCTTCTGCTTCAGGGTCTGGCGGACGTCGATCGCCGTCAGCACGCCGAATCCCTGGTCCTTGAGGGCCGCCGTGGCGCGCTCGACCGCCTCCTCGTAGGGCACGTTCAGGTCGACCCTCAACCCGTACTTCGACTGTTCCATGGCCGTGCCTCCCGGGCAACGCCTCTACTGTAGCGCGGCCGGCGGCGCGGTGACGCGCGCCGAGGCGCGAGGCGCGGAGGGCTCCGGCCCTCAGAACAGCGCGTTCAAGGTGTCGCGCTCGTCCTCGAGGTCGACCAGCAGGCTCGCCACCTTGACGTCGTCGAGGCCGAGGCCGTTGAACGACGGCCGGTCGAGCAGCCGGACGTCCGGGTCCGGATGGAGGCTCGCGCCCACCTTCGCGGCCATCAGGTCGGCCACTTGCACGACCGCGGCCAGCGCGTCCTTCGACTCGGACAGGGCGACCTCGTGATGCCGGCCGATTGCGTCGCGCAGCTCGCCCGGGATGTTCCACGCCTCGCAGAGTGCCTCGCCGATGCGGCAGTGGAGCGCGTCGGTGAACTCGGCCACGGTGTGCTCCGGCACGTCGAAGCCCTGCGGGTCCCGCTCGCGCAGCGTCGCGATGCCGCGCAGCACGACGATGCGCCCGATGTCGTGCAGCAGCCCGGCCAGGAAGGCCGTTTCCCTGGGCACCGACACGTAGGCGGCGAGGCGCCGCGCGGCGGTCGCCGTCGTCAGCGAGTGCAGCCAGATCGCCTGGTACACCTGCTCGTACCCGGGCGGCGGTTCCCTGAAGGCGGCGCCGGCCGACAAGGCCACCACCGTGTCGCGGACCGAGCTGAGCCCCAGCCGCATCACGGCCTGCTGCAGGTCGGTCACTTCGCGCAGCCCGGCGTAGATGGCCGCGTTCGCGTACCTGAGCAGCGCCGCCGCGACCGTCGGCTCCTTCTCGATGGCGCGCACCAGGGCAGTCGCGTCCGCGTCGCGCTCGATCAGCTGCTGGACCTCGGTGGCAATGCGCGGCAGCACCGGCAGCTCGATTCGGCCCAGGCGGATCTCCCGCTCGAGCCGGACCGCCAGCGGGTCGGGCGCCGCGCTCTCGACCTCGGACGGTGCCGTGCCCGCTCGCACGCCGGCGCCAGGCCCGTGTGCGACGGGCGCGGGGCTGCGGGCCGGGGTCGGCCGCGCCGGCGATGGAAGGCGATAGGCGTCTCCGATGCTGCTCATCAGTAGATCTCCTGCAATTGCCGCAGCCGGCGATTCGACAGCAGGCGCGGGCAGTTCGCGATGACTTCGGACAGGGTCGTCATCCCGCGAAGCGCCTTCGCGATGCCGTCCTCCTGCAGCGAGTAGAACCCCGGCGACTCCTGGGCGATCCGCCGAATCTCGTGGACGGGCCGCTTCTGCAGCACGGCGTCGCGGAGGGCGTCGGTCATCACGAGGAGCTCATAGACGCCGACACGGCCGCGGAAGCCGGTGTACTGGCAGTTCGGGCAGCCCTTGCTCCGCGTGAAGGTGAACGGCGACAGGTCCTCGTTCTGCAGCGCCAGCGACCGCAGCTCGGACGCGGTCGGCGTGTGGTCGGCCCGGCAGTGCGGGCAGGGACGCCGCAGCAGGCGCTGGGCGACCACGGCCGCCGTCGTGGATGCGATCAGGAACGGTTCGATGTCCATCTGGACCAGGCGGACGACGGCGCTCACCGAATCCTCCGTGTGCAGGGTGGTCAGCACCTTGTGCCCGGTCAGCGCACAGTGGATCGCCATGTTGGCCGACTCGTGGTCCCGGACCTCCCCGACGAGGATCACGTCCGGGTCCTGCCGCAGGATCGATCGGAGCGAGTCGGCGAAGGTCATGCCCGGGCGGTCCGAAATCGAGCACTGCGTCACGCCCTCGAGCAGGTACTCGACCGGGTCCTCGCAGGTGATCACCTTCCTGGTGTCGTCGACCAGCCGCTGAACCGCCGCGTAGAGGGTGGTGGTCTTGCCGCTGCCAGTGGGCCCGGTGACGAGCAGCATGCCCGTGCTCGGCTCGAGCACGTCCTGCACGAACGATCGCAACGCGGACGGCGAGAACCCCAGGTCGTCGAGCCCCACCAGCACGGACGTCTTGCGCAGCAGGCGCAGCACCGCGTTCTCGCCGTTGATGGTCACGTAGAACGAGGCGCGGACGTCGATCTCCTCGCCGTCGACCTTCAGCATGATGCGGCCCTGCTGGTGGGCCCGCTTCTCGGCGATGTCGGCCTCGGCCAGCACCTTCAGGCGCGAGATTACGGCAGGGGTGGTCACGCTGGGGTAGTCGCCGACGCGGACCAGCTCGCCGTCGATGCGGTAGCGCACGCGCAGGCGATTCCGGTCCGGGTCGAAGTGGATATCGCTGGCGTTCTGCTGAATGGCGCGCATCAGCACGGCATCGACGATCTCGGCCGCGGTGCGGTTGTCGTCGTTGACCGCGGCCACGACGCGGTACTGGAGCGCGCGGTTCACGCCCGTGCCCTTCGTCCCGGCCTCGGCCTCGAGCACTGCCAGCGCGCCGGTGATCTTCGACGACTCGCCGATCCAGATCGTGATCGGCACGCCGTAGTGCCGCTCGAGCTCGGCTTGCATCTTCTCGGGCGGGATCTGGTCGGCCGCGACGTTCAGGCGGCCCTTCTGCACGGACATCGGCAGCACGCGGTGCCGCGCCAGGTACTTCAGGTTCGCCTTGGCGAGGAGCGCCCGGTCGACGAGGTTGGCGTCGACGTCGACGAACGGCAGCTCGTGCTTCTCGCAGAACGCCTCGAGGTAGGCGCGCTCGGACAGCGTGCCGGCATCCACCAGGTGCCGGGCCGGGCTGACGTGTGGACGGCCCTGGAGCGCCTCGACTGCCGCCGCGAGCTGCTCGGCGCGCAGGACGCCGCGGTTGACGAGGATCTGCTCGATCGACAGGGCTCGGCGGGTCTTCCGGAGCGCCTCGTCGATGCGCGGACGCGGCACCCAGCCGAGTTCGGCGATCAGCGCGCCGAGCGGCCGCCATTCCTCGAGCCGGCCCTGGATGCGAAGGGCCTTGGTCAGCTGCTCGGGCGTGAGCAAGCCGTCCGCGACCAGCACGTCGCCGACGGGACGTTCCGGGTCGATGACCGCGGGCGGCGGGGCCTGGACGGACGTCGGCCCGCCGGCGCTCGGGGCGGGTTCGGGAACCGAAGACAGCGGGAACGTCGACATGCGATCGGGCGGCCCCCGCAGGGGACCTACGCTGTGTCAATCGGCAGGTCCGCACAAACATGGAGTCGACACGCGCGAGCGTGGCCCGGCGCTTGCTGCGACCGTGCAGACGCGGGGCATGGCGCGCGAAATCGCGTCGATCACGACCGCCGCCGGGCGCTGCGTGCGCCGGGCCTCGCGCTGGCCGGCGCGCCGCTCGGAGCCGCCGGCTGCGGTACCTCCGGCTCCCCCACGGGGCCAACGTCCACCACGGCGTCCTCGACCACTACTCGGATACGCGCAACCCCGCTACGACGTCACGGGCCAGACGTTCCTACGGGGACTGCAGCGGACCGATGCGGGTCCGGCTCGGGTGGTGCCGGAGCCGGACGCCAGACGCACTCACGGACGCCCGCGTCGCCCGCCACGCCCGCCCGGGCCACCAGGGCGCGAGTCGAGCCACCGGCGCATCTCGTCGCGCCGGGTGGACAGCGCCGCGCGCTGGTCCTGGGTCAGCAGGGCGAAGACCTCCGCCTGCATCCGGGCCTGCGCGAGGGCGAGGGCACCGGCCGCATTGCCGAGTTCAGTTGCCCTGCCCTCGTCCACCTGCCCCGTCTCGATCGACGCCCGCAGTCCCTGCTGGGCCGTCCGCACCTGATCGATCAGCCGCGCGATCTCGTCGCGGTGCCGCTCCCGAATCGCGCGCGCCTGTTCGCGCTGGGCCGCGGTCATGCCTGGCAGGTCGACTCCCGGGCCGCCGAGACCTGGCAAGCCGCCCATCACCCCCCGGCCCGGGCCCCCAGGCCCGCCCGACCCGCGC
>CAWULT010000109.1:0-16044 GCA_963923455.1 uncultured bacterium | reverse complement strand
GGAGATCAACCAGGGCCTGGAATCACGCTAGCTGGTCCCTTCCGCGGGCCCGCGGGCGCGAGCGGCCGGCGTGCCACCGGACCGCGGATGGCATCACAGGAGGACGACATGACGTGGTCGGGACGTCGGATGGAGGGATGGCGTGGCGCATGCGCGGCGCTCGCCGTGCTCGTCGCAGCCGGCGGCACCCAGCTGACCGGACAAGCCCCGACCGGCGCCGCGGGACGACCGCCCGTGGCGACGCCCGAGGCCCCGCTTCTCGTCCTGTCACCCAAGGCGAAGTCCCCGGGGTGGACGGGTGTGCACCGGCCGCACACGAAGCTGGCCGACGTGCTCGCCCGGCACCGGGGCCAGGCCGACTGGGCCGAGACGATCGTCGACGACGAGAGCCTGTTCGCGCAGTGGATCTCGATGGGCCCGGGCACGAAGACGGCGCGGCGCATGAACGGTGACACGCGGGAATGGTGGATCGTGCAATCGGGTACCCTGCGCTTCACGGTGGAGGGGCGCGAGCCGCTCGTCGCGACCAAGGGCGTCATGGTGCAGGTGCCGTATCGGACGCTGTACCAGATCGAGAACGTCGGCACCGAGCCGGCGCTGCGCTTCGAGGTGAACGTGGCCCGCGCGCGCAAGCTGTACCCGATGGACGAGCGGCCCGAGCCGGTCAAGGGCTTCGAGTACGTACCGACTCGGGTGACCGGGGGGCGGGGCGTGCTCGATCCGCAGAACCGTCCGTTCGTCGACTTCAAGAAGGTCGTCAGCGGCGAGGAGCGCGGCGGCGCGTTCGTCACCGACGACCGGAGCTTCGCCAACATCATCATGGGCCGCTACCAGCCGCCGCAGCCGGGGAACAAGGGCCACTACCACGAGGAGGGCGGCGAGTTCTGGCTGGTCATGCTCGGCACGATCCGCTACGACATCGAGGGGCTGCAGGAGTTCGAGGCCCAGGAAGGCGACGTCGTGTACGTGCCGCGGCAGACCTGGCACCTGGCCAGCAACGGCGGACGTGAGGGGCTGCGCTCGTGCCGCCTGGCGATGAACGGCTTTCCGTATCAGGCGCACATGTTCGAGCCCGACTGAGGTATTGCCAGGGAGGACTGTGATGAGACTGCCGGCCATGATGGGTGCCGCGGCGTGCCTGGGCGCGCTGCTGGGGGGCTGTGCCGCCGCGCCGCAGCCGCAGGCCGGGACTGCCCCGTCCGGCACTGCGGCGGCTGCCGCACCGGACGCCGCGCCGGCCGCGGCCCCGTCCGGCGGTGTGACGCTGCCGAGCGCGTTCCCGGATCGGCCGTTCGTCCGCGTGGCGTTCGACTCGCTGACGTGGCGGCCCACGGAGGGCAACACGCTGGGCGTCGAGACGGCGATCGTCGAGGGGGATCCGTCGAAGCCGGGCTACTACCTGACGATCAACCACTTCCCCGCGGGCGTGATGAGCCGTCCCCACTACCACCCCGACGAGCGCTACGTCGTCGTACTGCGCGGCACGTGGTACACCGACGAAGGCGAGGTCTTCAGGCCGGCGCAGACGGTGCCGCTGAGGCCGGGCGATTTCATGCGGCATCCGCGCGGCGGCCCGCACTACGACGGCGCGCGCGACGAGGACACCTGGGTCGCCATCAGCGGCTACGGCCCGACGAAAGCGACGGTTCTCGACGGCGGCGACCTCTTCGGCCGTTCGCGCTAGAATCGCCAGCCATGAGGACACCTGCCCCCCGCCTTCGCATGCTGGCCGCCGCGGTCGCCGCGGCCATGGCTCTGAGCGGCCTCCTGGCCCGCGCCCAGACGACGCCACAGACGTCGCGGCCGATGAAGATCGGTTTCATCGGGTCCGGCAACATCGGCGGCGCCGTTGGCGAGTTGCTCGCCAGGGCGGGTCACGAGGTGTTCTTCTCCTCGCGCAATCCCGACAACCTGAAGGCACTCGTCGCCCGTGTCGGACCCCGGGCCCGGGCCGGCACCCCGAAGGAGGCCATTGCCTTCGCCGACGTGGTGTTCCTCGGCGTGCCGTTCTCGTCGATGCCGCAGATCGGCCGGGACTACGCCGCCGACCTGAAGGGCAAGGTCGTGCTCGACGCCGGCAACCCGAACCCCCGGCGCGACGGGCCGATGGCCGAGGCGGCGGTGGCCAAGGGCGCCGGTCTGGCGACCGCCGAGCTGCTGCCGGGCGCGCGGGTCGTCCGCGCGTTCAATCAGCTGAACTTCAAGGTCTTCCTGAGCGAGGCCCACCGGAGCGGCGACCGCGTGGCGGTGCCGCTGGCCGGCGACGACGCGGAGGCGATCGCGGTGGCGTCGCGCCTCGTGACCGACGCCGGCTTCGAGCCGCTCGTCGTCGGGCCGCTCGCCGCCGGCAAGTCGTTCGACTCGAGCCAGCCAATCTTCCTGAAGGCGATGACGGCGCGCGAGCTCCGGGCCGTCCTGAAGCTGCCCTAGCCCGCGCCGGCGTCCCGGCCCCGGGTGGCGCCGGGGCCGCGGGCGCCTCGAATGGCCCACCGATGCGGTCCGTCCACATCATCGGCGTGCCACTCGACCTCGGCGCGGGGCGCCGCGGCGTCGACATGGGGCCGTCGGCGTTCCGCATCGCCGGGCTCGACGTGCAGCTCGCCGGGCTCGGCATGACCGTCGTGGACCGGGGCAACGTGCCGGCGCCCCAGCGCGAGACCAGTCGTCCCGTCGATCCCCGCAAGAAGTACATCTCAGAGATCGCCGGCGTGTGCCGGCTCGTCTTCGACGAGGCGAGAGCGGCCCTTCGCGATGGGGGGCTGCCACTGGTCCTCGGCGGCGACCACAGCCTGGGCGCAGGGTCGGTGGCGGCGAGCGCGAGCTGGGTGCGCGAGACGTCCGGCACGCCGCTCGGCCTCATCTGGGTGGACGCGCACGGCGACATGAACACGCCCGAGACGTCGACGAGCGGCAACGTCCACGGCATGCCGCTCGCCGCGCTGCTCGGGCAGGAGCCGGCCGAATTGGCCGAGCTGGCCGGGCCGCCCTCGGTGCAGCCGCAGCACACGGTGCTCCTCGGCGTGCGCAACCTCGACGAGCGCGAGAAGGGACGGATCCGCGCCTCCGGCGTGCACGTCTTCACGATGAAGGACATCGACCGGGACGGCATGGCGCGCGTCGCCGAACGTGCCATTGCCCTTGCCTCCGACGGCACGGCCGGACTCCACGTCTCCTTCGACATGGACGTGTGCGACCCGTCGATCGCGCCCGGCGTGGGGACGCCCGTGCGCGGCGGGCTGGACTACCGCGAGGCGCACCTGCTGATGGAACTCGTGGCGGACTCGGGCCGGCTCGTCGCGCTCGACCTGGTCGAACTCAACCCGACGCTCGACGTCCGCAACACCACGGCCGAACTGGGCGTCGAACTGGCCCTCTCCGCCCTCGGCAAGAACATCCTGTAGTCCAACGGTCGCACGCCGCCGCCGGCCGCCACGCGGGCCGCCTCCAGCCGAGGAGAGCGGCTTCCACTCCGGATCGTTCTGGAACGCCGGCCAGCTCCGTGCCGCCGCGTCGCGGCTCTCGTGCGAGAGCAGGCAGATCCGCGTGGTCTGCGAGAGCGGCGCGTCCATCGGCTTGAAGTGGACGACGTTCGTCAGCCCGTGCTTTCGGAAGAAGCCCAGGATGTGGTGCAGGGCGCCGCGAGCGTGCTACGGCAGCTCGAACACCCACAGCATCGCGCTGCGGTCGGGCGGGCTCGCCAGTTCGGGCACGAGGGCCGCGTAGCTGGCTGCGTGGAAGCCGCCCTGGCCCGTGACGACGGCCAGATACTGCCGGCCGTCCACGCTGTAGGTGATTGGCGTGGCACTGCTGACGTCGTTCAGCCGCACCTGCCACAACACGCGTCCCGTGGCGTCGTCGTAGGCGCGGAACACCCGGTCGAAGGCCCCCGCGAAGACGACCCCGCCGGTCGTGGCCAGCACGCCGGACGTCATCGGCGCGCGGTCGCGCGCCACCCATACCGGCGTGCGCGTCTCCAGGTTGATGGCTTCCAGGCGCCCGTAGTTGCCGTCGCTGTTCTCGCGGGGACGGATGCCCCAGTTCACGCCCGACGACAGCGCACCACGGCCCGCGCCGCCCGGAATCGGGAAGACGTCCATGCAGGCCTCGGTGAGCGGGGCGAAGACGACGTGGCTGGCCGGGTTGTACGACGCGGGCGGGTAGTTCTTGACGCCTGCGCCGTGGGGGCAGACGAACTTCACGCTGCGGTCGTCGGGTACGCGGCTCTCGTCGATGAACTTCTCGCCCGTCTCCGGGTCGATGCCGGTGATGAGGTTCTGCAGCCCGAGATCGATCGAGAACGCGAAGCGACCCGTGGCCGCCTCCACGGCGTCGTAGATGCCCGTCTTGCCGGCCGTGACGACCAGCTTCCGGACCTGCCCGCGGAAGGGCACGTCGACGATCTGGCGCTCGAACGCCCAGTCGAGATCCCACAGGTCCCGCGGATGGTGCTGGAAGTGCCAGACGATCCGGCCGGAGTCGGGGTCGATGGCGAGGGTGGCGTTGGTGTAGAGCGCCTCGTTCGTGACGCCCGGCACCCGCGACGGCGGGAGCAGCGGCCCGGTGTCGTACGTGTTGCCCGTGCCGAAGTAGGCCAGGCCCGTCGACGGCTCGTAGCTGCCGGTCGTCCAGACCGACGCGCCGCTGCGCTTGTCGATCGGAATGCCGTTCCAGCTGTTGCCGCCGGGCGTGCCGGGCTGGGCGATCGTGTTGACGCGCCACGCAATCCGCCCCGTGTCGGCGTCGAGGCCGACGATCTGCGGGCCGCCGGGCTTGGCCCCGACGCCGGTGCCCGTGGTGCCCACCATGACCTTGCCGCGCGCGGCGAGCACGCCGCCCGCCACGCCCTCGCGTACGGTGGTGTCGCCGATGCGCGTGTCCCAGACGAGCCGGCCCGTCCGTGCGTCGAGTGCAATCACGCTGGCGTCCGACGTCCCGATGTACAGCCGGTCCCGGTAGAGCGCCATGCCGCGCTTGACGGTCGGTGCCACGCCCTGCGGCAGCGCCCGGCGGTACTCCCACAGCAGGTCGCCGCGCCGGGCGTCGAGCGCCTGGACGCGGTCGCCCATCCCGTGCACGAACAGCACCCCGTCGTGCACGAGCGGCGTGCCCTCGTTCGAGCCTGGCGGCAACGACCAGCTCCACGCCACGCGCAGGTTCGCGACGTTGGCTTTCGTGATCTGAGTGAGCGGGCTGAAGCCCTGGGCGTCCCACGTACGCCGCCACCCCAGCCACTCCGAGGGCGGCGGCGCCGCCAGCATCGCGTCGGTGACCGTCGTGTACCGATCGAGCGGGTTGGGCCGCACGACCGTCGGCGCCGGCGGCGTGTAGGGCGAGAACGCCATGATGGCGAACCCGCCCTGCGGAATCGTCATGGCCGCCAGTCGCGCCGGGTCCGCCGGCAGTTCCTCGGCCCCCGCGACGATGGCGTTCTGCTGCAGGACGTAGGCGACGATCTGCGCGTAGACGGCTGGCGCCAGCGAGCCGGGCGCCGTCGTCGGCATCCGCGTGGCCGACGCGGTGTACAGCGGTTCGACGCTCTTGCCGCCGAACTTCTGGATGAACGCGACGCCCTTGAGCGGCGGCCCGAAGGTCCCGTCGTCGAGGTTGCCGCCGTGGCAGGATGCGCACGACGCCTCGTAGGCGGCCTTCCCCAACGTGGCCTGCGCGGTCGTGAACGTCGGTGCGCTGCGGGGGGCGGGCGCGGTGGCGGCGGCCTGCGCCGGCGGGGCCTGCGCCAGCGACGGGCCCTGCCGACCCACGAGAACGGCCACCAGCACGACGAACGCGAGCACCACCGTACGCATGGCGGGCATGCTAGCAGGTCTGGCCTGCGGCGGACCGCGTCAGCGGCGCGAACGCGCGGGGCGACGGGCGGTCTTCGCCGGCGGCAGCTTCGCCTTGAACCGCCGCGTCCGGGCCGCCAGCGTCGACAACCACCGGATCTCCAGGTCGGTGCCGACGCGGAACACCTCGGTCAGCGCCGGCGGCAGCACGGAGAAGTCGATGGCGTGCCGGCCCCAGTCGGGCCGGCGGCCGTCGTAGTCGCGCAGCCGGTACTGGCGTCCGAGCTCCCACGAACTGCACAGCATGCCCGTGTGGCGCCGCACGTCGGGGTCGGCGGCCAGCGCGGCGATCCCCCGCCCGACGAAGAGGGGCGACTCCGACGCCAGGAAGTTCGGGTCCTTCGCGCCGGCCTCGCGCCACGTCGCCTCGGTGACGCCGAAGTGCTGCAGCATCGCCTCCGAGCGCAGGAAGCCCGGCGTGACGGCCAGCGCCGTGACGCCATGCGCGGCCAGTTCGGCGGCCCAGTAGAGCGGCAGCACCTTCTGCGCCACCTTGACCGCCTGCGCCATGGGGTTGCCGCCGCCACCGAGCACGTCGTTCTCCGTCACCTCGACGATGAGGCCGCGCCCCGCCGGCATCATCGCGAGCGCGGCGTGCTTGGCGGTGATGATGCGCGAGGTCAGGGCTTGCCGGAACACCGCCTCGGCCGTCGTCACGTCGGCCTCCCAGAGCGACCCGTACACGCCCATCAACGGGTCTTCGCCCGCGACGCTGTCGACGACGACGTCGAGCCGGCCGTGCGCACCGCGGATGCGCCGGAAGAGTGCCTTCACCGCTGCCTCGTCCGTG
The DNA here is from genome assembly GCA_963923455.1 of uncultured bacterium. Taxonomy (GTDB): domain Bacteria; phylum Acidobacteriota; class Vicinamibacteria; order Vicinamibacterales; family UBA2999; genus CAWULT01. Next base: position 9,411 of record CAWULT010000109.1, on the reverse strand, counting down.
TGATCCACGCGCACCGCGACGGCGGCGCCGCCTGCAGCCTCGACGAGGGCCGCCGTCTCCTCGATGGTCTCGGGCCGCCCGTACGGGGACGGCCGGCCCTTCACGCTCCGGCCGGTGCAGTAGACGGTGGCCCCGGCTTCACCGAGCGCGCGGGCGATGCCGCGGCCCGCGCCCCGCGTGGCGCCCGCCACGAGGGCCACGCGCCCGGCGAGCGGTGTCCGTGCGGATGTCGACCTGCCCATGTCGTCTGTCCTGGTGAACGTGTGGAAGTCGTGGCCACCCGGACGGTCCGTCCCGGCGGCAGCGTCCCGCTATCGTACGCGCAGTTCGGGCGCGCACTCGCTTGACTCCTGGATTACGATCCGCCCCATGCAGAGGCGAGACTTCCTGGCGACCATGGCGGCTGGTCTGGCTGTCGTCCCATCGCTCCACGCGCAGGGCCGCGAGGGCCGGCAGGGAGGCGCCCCGGCGCCGGGCGGCCGGGCCGGCGGGCGCGGCGGTACGCCCTATACGCCGGGCAACGGCCCGAGGATCCCGCGCAAGGGTCGCATCCGGCAGTCTGCGTTCACCACCGTGTTCGGCGACCTGCAGATGACCTTCGAGGACCAGTGCCGCGAGGCCGTTCGTATCGGGCTGGTCGGCTTCGAACTCGTGCAGCCGGCCAACTGGCCCACGCTGAAGAAGTATGGGCTCGTCTGCACGTGTGCGCCCTCGACCGGCGTCACCTTCGAGAACGGGGTCATCCACACGGAGGATCACGACCGCACGGCCAAGGCCATGGGGGATGCCATCGACGTCTGCGCGGCCAACGGCGTCGAGCGGATGATCACCGTCGGCGGCATGCGGCGCGGCATGTCGAACGAGGAGGCCACCGACAACGCCGTCAGGTTCTTCAACCGGATGAAGGCGCACGCCGAGGACAAGGGCGTGACGATCGCCCTCGAGATCATGAACACGAGGTACCCGGACAACCGGCTCGGCCGCCCGGATCAGGTGTTCGACCATCTCGACTGGGGCGTCAACGTCATGAAGCAGGTGAACTCCCCCCGGATGAAGGTGCTGTTCGACATCTACCACGTGCAGATCGCGGACGGGAACGTCGTCGCGCGGTTGAAGGACGCGTATCCGTACGTCAGCCACTTTCACACCGCCGGCGTGCCGGGCCGGAACGAGATCGACGAGACACAGGAGATCAACTACCGCTTCATCGCGCAGACGCTGGCGGACATGGGGTGCACGTGGCCTGTGGCGCACGAGTTCCGCCCCACGCCCGGCAAGGATCCCATCAAGAGCCTGGAGAAGTGCGTCGAGCTGATGGACGTGTGATCGGCATCTGCGCGCGGGCGTGGCTGACGCCCGGCCCCGCACGCCGCCGGGCCCTCAGCCCCGCAGCGGGCGGTAGAAGGCGCGCAGGTCGTCGACGACGAGCTGCGGCTGCTCGAAGCAGGCGAAGTGCCCGCCGCGCGGCATCCGCGTGTAGCGCACCAGGTTGAACGCGCGCTCCAGCATCGTCCGCGGCGGGTTCAGCATCGGCATCTCCGCCGGAAACGACGCAAACCCCACCGGCACCGACCGGGGCACGGGGCCGCCGGCCGAGCGGTCGTCCGCGGCGCCACGGTAGTACCAGACGGCCGTGCCCACCGTGTCGGTCACCAGGTACAGCATCACGTTCGTGATCAGCTGGTCGAACGAGAACACCGGGTCGACACCCGTGCCGGAGTCGCTCCACACGCGGAACTTCTCGACGATCCAGGCCGCGGCGCCGAGCGGGTTGTCGTACAGCGCGAAGGCGACGGTGGCTGGCTTGTGCTGCTGCTGGCCGAAGTAGTCGACCTCGGCGGCCCGGTAGGCGGCGGCGGCCTGCTGCCACGCGCGCTCCTCGTCGGTCGTGGCGGGGCCGGCCGCACCGGTGGCATTCAGGTGGATGCCGGCGAGCGCCTGCGGAAACTGCCTCCCCAGTTCCACGGTGACCGATCCGCCCCAGTCGCCGCCCTGGGCGCCGTAGCGCCGGTAGCCGAGGACGGACGTCATCAGCTCGTGCCACATCCGGGCCGTCGTGGGCGGGCCGACGGGCACCCTCGGCTTCGACGAGAACCCGAAACCCGGCAGCGACGGCACCACCACGTCGAAGGCGTCCTCGGCCGAGCCGCCGAAGGCCGCCGGGTCCGTCAACGGCCCGATCGCCTCCTGGAACTCGAGCACCGAGCCCGGCCAGCCGTGGGTGAGGACGAGCGGCAGCGGGCGGGGACCCTTGCCCCGCACGTGGAAGAAGTGGATCGACGAGCCGGCCGCCTCGGCCGTGAACTGCGGGTACCGGTTCAGGGCGGCCTCGGCCCTGCGCCAGTCGTAACGCGTCGCCCAGTGGTCCGCCAGCCGCCGCATGTAGTCCCAGTTGGCGCCGTAGCGCCAGTCGGGGGCCTCCAGGCGATCGGGGAACCGGGCCGTCCGCACGCGGTCCCGAATGCGTCGGAGCGTGGCGTCGGGAACGGCGATGCGGAACGGGTGCGGTGCGGGGCGTGCCTGAGCCTCGGCCATCGCGCCGGTCAGAAGCGGCACGCTCACGACGCCGGCGCCCAGGCGTGGCAGCGAGGCGAGAAACGCGCGGCGGGAGGCGGTCATCATGGCGCAGGGGCCCGTGCGGGCCGGTGTGGGCGTGAGGATAGCACCGTTGAAAACTCCCCGGTGGTTTCCGCTTGTCTGGATAGGGGCGCCTCGCGATCGGCGATCGCGCGCCGCGGCAGCTGGGGAGAGGTGGCAGAGTGGTCGATTGCGTTGGCGCCTTCGGGCGCCTTCACCGGCGTTCGTCGGTCGTGGGTTCGAATCCCTTCCCTCTCCGCCATCCCTTTCGCGCCGGCGCGGCCTGAGGCGCTGCCGGATGTCCGCGCGCGTCTCCTTCCGCTGGCACGACCGCATCGACGACGTCGCCCACCTGTGGGGCGGCTGTTTTCCCGGGAGCGGCGTCGTGGACGCCCTCGATCTGCACCGGGCCGTCGAGGCGGCGAGGCTCGAGAACGTCACGCACCACAACCTCGCGGGCACCATTGACGGCGAGCCGGCCTGTCTGGTCCCGTGCTTCGCGTTCACGGTGTCGCTGGTAGCGATCGCCGGACCGGCGGTGCAGCGGCTGGTGGCCTGGGTGCGGAAGGCCGTGCCCGGCTTCCTCCGCGTCCGGCTGTTCGTCGTGGGGACACCGGTCTCCACGTGCGGCCATCTGGTCGGGCTGAACCCATCCCTCGACGCCGGGCAGCGCGACGACGTGCTGCGGCAGGTCGGCCAGGAGGCCACCCGGAAGGCGTCTGCGCTCGGGATCGGCCTGACCATGATCAAGGAACTCGACGCGTCGTCCCGCGATCGGTTCGAGCGTGCCCTCGGTGACCGCTTCCTGTTCGTCGACAGTCTGCCCACGACGTACCTGCCCCTGCCGAGGAGCCGGAAGGGTGGCTACTCGACCGCCATCCGGTCGAAGTACCGCGTGAAGATGAACCACCGCATGGATCTGGCCGCCGCGGGCGCACTGCGCTGGAGTGTGGTCACGGACGTCAGCGGAGCGCGCGCCGACGAGGTCCACCGGCTCTACCGCGAGGTGCTGCGGCACGCGACCGCGCAGTTCGAGGTGCTCAACCGGGCCTTCTTCGTCGAGACGGTGACGGCGCTGCCGGGCCGGTGCTTCATGTTGCTGGGGTTTGCGACCGTGGAGGGCAGGGAGGCGCTGGTTGCGTGCGAACTGGTCCTGCACGACGACCACGTGCTGCATCCGCTGTACAGCGGGTTCGACTACCGCTACAAGGAGACGCTGGCGCTGTACTTCAACACCTTCTATCGCCTGGTGGCGGAAGCGGAGCGGCTGGGATGCCGGGCCGTACACCTCGGCCAGACCGCCTACGAGGTCAAGGCGGAGCTGGGCGCCTTCGGGGTTCCGCAGTATCTCGTGCTGCACCACAGAAGCGCTCTCGTTCGGCGGCTCCTGCGGTTGTTCCGGCGCGTGCTGTTTCCGCGCACGGTCGTGCCGAACCGGCTGGTGTTCTCGAAGCCGGCGGTCGCCCATGGCGTCCTGGCGTCGCTGGGCGTCGAGGTCGCGGCCGCGGACGGCGACGACTGAGCCCCAGGCGGCGACGAGTCGAGTCCGGAGACGACGCGCGTTACCAGCCGATGCGCAGGCCCGACACCCAGGAGACGCCCGCGTACGCCCCTCCGTCGCCAGCCACGTCGCGCATCCGCGCGAACTGCAGCCCGGTCTGCAGCTTCAGGTTGTGCCCGTAGAATGTAGTAGTTCGCGCCGAGGTACCCCTCGTCGTATCGATTGCCGCGCCCGGTCGTGAAGCGGTTCTCGTAGGTGGCCAGCCGAAGCCCGTTCGGGTGGGCGCTGCCCATGAACGTGTAGCGGCCGACGATCTGGAACCTGGGCGTGACGTCGTAGAACGGCATCGCCACGACACCCCACATGCCGCTCTGGCCGGGGTTGCCGGTGGCCGCGGACAGGTCCCCGCGTGCCCCCCACCGCCCGGCCGCGAACCGCATGTTCACCGAACCGACCTGGTGCAGCTGCCGGCTGAAGCTGTTGTGCACGCTTGGCGGCTGGAGCACGTAGTTCACGGCGAGCAGTGCCTCCCGTGCGTGGAGCCTGCGGCTGAAGTCGTACCCCACGCTCCCGAACTCGAACCAGCTTCCGTCGAAGTGCCCGAACCCCCGGTCGGCTTCACCCGCCGAGAACGCGCCCGCGCGATACGTCCATGACGAGGCCTTGCCGGCCACGCTGACGCCCGGCATGTACTCCTGCGGGAACCACAGGTTGTTGCTCAGGTCGCTCCGATCGATCGTGATGAGTTCCTTGGAGGACGTCGAGCCGTCGAGCGTGAACGGCACGCCCTGCTTGCCGACGGTCGCCGCCAGGCGTGGCGACCGGCTCCACTGCAGGTAGAAGTCGGTCACCCGCTGATAGACGGGGTGTTGCTGCGGGTTGACGTCGGCCTCCATGTGGAGCGTGAAGTGGTGGAACAGCGTGACCTTCGGTCCGATGCGCATCCGGCGCACGTTCCAGACCTCCGCGTCCCGATCGCCTTCGTGAAGGCTGGCGAAGTCCTGCTGGTACCGGCCGGTCAGCACGACGCGCTGGACGACCGCGTTGGCGTCGTCCCGGAACAGGTTCCGGAACTCCCAGATCCGGTCGTACGTCGTGGGCTCCTTCTCGGCCAATGACGCCGACTGCGCGGCGGCCGTTGCCGCGGACGCCAGCACCAGCCCGAGAGCGGCAATGAGACGGTGACGTGACATGCTCCGTTTGTACGAAACGGAGATTTCGCAGGTGTCTCGCAGACGTTACGAACGCGGATCACGCGTGTTACGTCTGCGTAAACTCCGCCGTGGTGCCGGCCGCGCCGGCCCTTACGACGGCCGTGACCGGGGCCGCCGGGGACGGAATCGCCCGGACGACGGGCCGTGCCCCTTGGGCGGGTGGGGCGCGGACGCCCGAGGGGCCTCGGGACGGCCCGCCTGGCCGCCCGCGCGGCGAGCGGCGTTGGCTTTCGCGCGTTCGCGCTCCTGCGCCTTCCGCTGGCGAATCTCCGCGATCCGCTGGGCCAATGGCACCTCGAGCTGCGCTGCCGCCGCCGAGTAGTCGAAATCCGGCAGCGTGACGCGCGGCAGGCGCCTGTGCACCGCCTGTTCGATCGCGCGCAGGTCGGCCTCCTCGTCGGGCGCGACGAACGTGAACGCGTCGCCGGTCAGTTCCGCCCGGCCCGTGCGGCCCACGCGATGGATGTAGTCCTCGGGCGCGGCGGGCACGTCGAAGTTGATCACGTGGCTCAGCGCCTCCACGTCGATGCCGCGGGCCGCGATGTCGGTCGCGACGAGCACGGGGTACTTGCCGCTCTTGAATCCGGCCAGGGCCTGCGTGCGCTGGCCCTGCGAGCGGTTCCCGTGGATCCGCTCGGCCGCGATCCCGCTCTTCAGCAGGTGTTCGGCCAGCCGGTTCGCGCGGTGCTTGGTTCGCGTGAACACCAGGGCCTGCGACAGGATGCCCCGCTTCAGCAGTTCGACGAGCAGTGGCGCCTTCAGGTGCTGCGGCACGGGATACGCCGCCTGCGTGATCCCGACGGCCGGCGCCGCCTGCCGCTGCAGCGAGATCGCCACCGGGTTCCTCAGCATCTCCGACGCCAGCCGGGCGATGTCGGGCGGCATCGTGGCCGAGAAGAACAACGTCTGCCGCTTCTGCGGAAGCTGCCTGAGGATGCGCCTGATGTCCGGCAGGAAGCCCATGTCGAGCATCCGATCCGCCTCGTCGAGCACGAGCACCTCGAGCCCGGCGAGGTTCGCGTACGGTCTCGACATGTGGTCGAGCAGGCGGCCGGGTGTCGCGACGATGACGTCGGCGCCGGTGCGGAACGCGTGTTCCTGCGGTCCCATGCCGACGCCGCCGAAGACGGCCGCGCCGGACAGGGAGGTGTGAACGGAGAGCGCGTCGAGGTCCTCGAGGATCTGCGCGGCCAGTTCACGCGTGGGCGTCAGGACGAGGGCACGCGTCGTCCGCCGCGGCTTGTCCATCAGGCGATGGAGGATTGGCAGCAGGAACGCGACGGTCTTGCCGCTGCCGGTCTGCGCGCAGGCGAGCAGGTCTCGCCCGTCCAGCGCGGCGGGTATCGCCTCGGACTGGATTGGCGTCGGTCGGGTGAAGCCCAGGTCGCGGATTCCCTGGAGCAGAGCCGGGTGGAGACGAAGCTGTGTGAAAGGCACTGACTCTAGTCTTCACCAGTTGGCGCCGGACTCCCATCGAAATCGACGCCGGCCCGCCGCCGTGTGGCGCGGCCCGCGCGAGACTCCCGGGCCCTGAGGCGGATAGAATCGTCCATATGTCTTCGCTCTTCGCTGCCGTTGAACAGGCCCCGCGTGACCCGATTCTCGGGCTGAACGAACAGTTCGCCGGGGACACCAACCCCCACAAGGTCAACCTCGGCGTCGGCGTCTACTACGACGACGACGGGAAGCTGCCGCTCCTCAAGTGCGTGCAGGAGGCGGAGAAGCTGATGATGGCCGCGCCCAAGGCCCGCGGCTACCTGCCGATCGACGGCATCGCGGCCTACGACAAGGCCGTCCAGGGGCTCGTGTTCGGCGCCGACAGCGAGGTCGTCAGGAGCGGCCGAGTGGCCACCGTGCAGGCGCTCGGGGGAACGGGCGGGCTCAAGCTGGGGGCCGACTTCCTGAAGCGGATCGACCCGGGCGCGACCGTGCTCATCAGCGACCCGAGCTGGGAGAACCACCGCGCCCTCTTCGAGGGCGCCGGCTTTCCCGTGGCGTCGTACCCCTACTACGACGCCGCGAAGAAGGGCATCGACTTCGACGGGATGCTCGCCGCGCTGAACGCCGCGGCGGCCGGTACCATCGTCGTCCTGCACGCGTGCTGCCACAACCCGACCGGGTACGACATCACGCCCGAACAGTGGGCCCGGGTGGTGGCCGTGGTGAAGGCGCGCGGGCTCGTGCCGTTCCTCGACATGGCCTACCAGGGCTTCGGGGAGGGCATCGCCGAGGACGGGGCCGTGGTGGCGCAGTTCGTGGCCGCCGGCCTCGACGCGTTCGTCGCCACCAGCTTCTCGAAGAGCTTCTCGCTCTACGGCGAGCGCGTCGGCGCGCTGAGCGTCGTCTGCCAGTCGAAGGACGAGGCAGGCCGGGTGCTGAGCCAGTTGAAGCGCGTGATCCGCACCAACTACTCGAACCCGCCGACCCACGGCGCGCAGATCGTGGCCACCGTGCTGACCACGCCGGCCCTGCGTGCGATGTGGGAGGAGGAGCTGGCCGGGATGCGCGTGCGCATCAGGCAGATGCGCCAGGCGCTGCAGGACAAGCTCGTGGCCGCCGGCGTCAGGCAGGACGTCAGCTTCATCACCCGGCAGAAGGGGATGTTCAGCTACTCGGGGCTCGGCAAGGAGCAGATGCAGCGGCTGCGCGCCGAATTCGGCGTCTACGGCGTCGATTCCGGACGCATCTGCGTGGCGGCCCTCAACAGCAAGAACATCGACTGGGTGGTCGGCGCCATCGCGCAGGTGTCGTAGCCCCGGCGTTCTATCGTCTCCTGCCATTCAGGGAGGGAGCGGTATGACACGCACACTCGTGCTCGGAACCCTGGTGCTCGCGGGGACGATGACGGCGCTGCTCAGCGCCGGATCCCCGCAGGCGCCGGGCGGTCAGCCAGGTCAGGGCCGCGGCGGGGCACCCGGCGGCGGCGTGGGAGCCGCGCAGAAGGTCGCCGGCAACGTCTACATGATCCCCGGAGCCGGCGGCAACACGGCGGCCTTCGTGACCGCCGGCGGCGTCGTGCTCGTCGACACGAAGCTCGCCAACAACGGGCAGGCCATTCTCGACCAGGTGCGGACGGTGAGCGACAAGCCGATCACGCACATCATCAACACCCACACCCACGGCGATCACAACGGCAGCAACCAGTTCTTCCCCGCGACGGTCGAGATCGTCACGCACGAGAACACCCGGGCGAACATGCAGAAGATGGAGGTCTTCCAGCAGGCCGAGAACCGGCACGGCATGCCGGATCGCGTGTTCAAGGACCGGATGACGCTGCTGCGGGGCGACGACGCGATCGACCTGTACTACTTCGGCCGCGCTCACACCGACGGCGACGCGTTCGTCGTGTTCCGCCGAGCACGCGTGCTGCACGCCGGCGACGCGTTCGCCAACCGGGGACAGCCCAACATCGACCTCGCCAACGGCGGCAGCGGCATCGCCTATCCCGACACGCTGGCGAAGGCGGCATCGGCGATCAGGAACGTCGACTTCGTGATCGGCGGACACAGTCCGGCGGTGATGAAGCCGCAGGATCTGGCCGATGAGGCCGAGTTCACGCGGCTGCTGCTGGCGCAGGCCCGCGCTTCGATCAAGGCCGGCCAGACGCCGGAGCAGGCGATGACGGCGTTCCGGAGCACGCTGCCGTCGAAGTTCGCGGAGTACAACCTGGGGGGCGGCCGCGGCGGCCCGGGCGGCGTGTTCGTGACGCTGTTCGAGGAGTTGAAGCGCTAGGCACGCAGCCGGCGCCACGTACGAAGACGAACGGGCCGGCGGGGATCTCCCGCCGGCCCGTCGCGTTGTACGCCTACTGCGGCTGCGTCAGGCAGAACGAATAGCTGCCGGCGCCGCTCATCGAGTAGATCATCCAGCGGTAGCTGGCCGCCGTGCCCGTGTAGCTCACCGTCTCGTCGGGGCCCGTCGTCACGCCCCTGGCCACCATCACCCAGCGTGCGCCGTCCCAGCGGTGCAGGTCGAGGTTGAAGTTCACCCCGTCCGGGCCGTCGAGCACGCCGAGATGGGTGCCGGCCGGGCTCGCATACGGTCCCACCAGGTTGCCAGCACCCGTGCCCGCCAGAGAACCCGTGTAGACCGTGCCCGTGCACGTCGTCGGCGGCGGGG
>CAWULT010000108.1:0-16087 GCA_963923455.1 uncultured bacterium | reverse complement strand
CAAGCAGGGCCGCACACCGGTCGACATGGCCATGGGTGTCGGCGGCCGCGGCCGCGCTGGCGGCCCGCCGCCCGTCTACGAGAAGACGGCAGCGCTGATCAAGCGCCTGCAGGCCGAGCCGGCCGGCAGCGCCACCCCCCGCTGAGGGGGCTCTCCCGCTTCGACCGCGGCCCCGCCGACCGGTGTGGGCCGCGACGCTCCCGTCGGGTATAGTCTCGTGCCATGCGATCGCCGCGTTCGTTCGTGCTCGGCTCGGTCGTGCTCGGGGCGCTGCTCTCGATCGTGGCCGCGCATGGCACGGGCCGTCTCCACGCGCAGGCCTCGAAGCCGGCTCGCCCGCTGACGCGCAGCCTCGTCAAGGAGAACCTGTACCTGGTGTCGGGCGAGGGCGGCAACGTCGCCCTCTTCGCCACGCCGGAAGGCGTGCTGCTGGTCGACGACATGTTCGACCGCAATCACGCGGACATCCTCGCCGAGGTCCGCGCCGTGAGCCGGGCGCCGCTGCGCTACGTGGTGAACACCCACCAGCACGACGACCACGCCGGCGGCGACCTGAAGATGCTGCCCCTGGCCGAGGTGATCGCACACGACAACGTCTTCGCGAACCTCTCCGACATCAAGCAGCCGTACTACGAGGACACTCCGGGTACGCCGATCGGCCTGCCGCGCGTGACGTTCGCCGACCGGATGACCGTGCACCTCGGCGCCGCCGCCGTGCAGGCGCACTATTTCGGCCGCGGGCACACGAGCGGCGACGCCGTCATCTACTTTCCGGCGCTCAAGACCGTCCACACCGGAGATCTCTTCCTGGCACGGGCCCGGCCGCAGCCGGGGGCGCCGGTCCGTCCGCTCGCCCTGCCGATCTACGCCGACTACGCGCAGGGCGGCAGCCTCCGGCAGTGGTCGACGACGCTGGAGCGGATGCTGGCACTGGACTTCGACACCGTGATTTCCGGCCACGGACCGCTGCAGACCCGGGCCGACGTGGTGCGCTTCAAGGCGGACGTCGAGGCCATGCGCGACCGCCTGACGGGCCTGATCCGCGCGGGACAGCCGAAGGCAGCGATCGCGAAGGTCCTGGAGGACGACTACGGCTGGCGCGCCACCGGGTGCCCGCCCAGCCCGCCGACGCCGGGCTGCCTGCAGTTCCAGCAGCTGGACGGGCTGATCGACGAGTTGCGCCGGTAGCCGCCCGCGGCCGGTCAGCGGGGCGGTGGGGGCACGGTCGTCGGGAGGGTGACGCCCGCCTCGCACAGGCCCGCGTGCAGGCGGGTGACGAACGCGTGCCGCACCACGGCCGCGTCGCCGAACGTCCGGGCCCGCAGCACCGCGGTGGCGTGCAGCCCCCGGTCTCCGAACAGGGTGAACCGCACGACGGGCTCGAAATCCGGAACTGCCCCCGGGACGGTCGCCAGCACGTCGCGCGCGACGGCGAGGGTCAGCCGCTCGACGGCCGAGGCGTCGCTGTCGTAGCCGACGACCACGTCGACCGGCACCGCCACCTCCGCGGTGGGCAGGTTGAAGTTGGTGACGACCGCCTGCGAGAGCTTGGCGTTGGGAATCACGGCGATGCTGCCCGTGCCCATCTCGAGCCACGTCGATCGCCAGTTGAAGTCCACGATGCGGCCCTCGATGCCCGAGTCGAGGCGCACCTGGTCGCCGATGCGGACGTGACCGGCCATCGAGACGAACAGGCCCGCGAACAGGTTCGAGAGCGGCTCCTGCAGCGCAAGGGCGACGGCGAGGCCTCCGACGCCGAGGGCGGCGAGCATCGGCCGGATCTCGACGCCCAGCTCATTGAGCATCACCAGCAGTCCCAGCGAGACGATCACGAGCCGGACGATGTTGCGCGTCAGGCCCGAGACCTGCACGCAGGGCGTCGCGCGCGGCCCGTAGACCGACACCAGGCGCGTGGCGATGGCCGCGGCGGCGAAGGTCACCGACGCGAAACCCACGACCGAGATCGCCCGCGAAACGGTCTGGAGCCACCGCTCGGGCAGCGGCCAGTAGCCGAGCGAGATCCAGGCGCCGACGAGGACGCTCCACAAGGGGATGCGCGAGGTCAGCTCGGCAACGAGGATGTCGTCCCACTCGCCCTCGGTCCGGCGGGCGAGCTGCGCGAGGCGCCCCTTGACGACGAGGTTCAGGGCGCGGCCGAAGAGGTAGGCGGACGCCAGCGTGATCGCCGCGCGCGCGATCGGCTCCAACCACGGCAGTTCTCTGAACACGGCACCCATGACGGCTAGTTAACCACGCCACCCGAGGCGTGACCAGCACCGGGCGCGGACGAGGTGGGTCGTCAGTCGAGCGCGAAGACGGTCACTTCGCCGCCTTCGGGCACCTCGGGGAACCGATCGGGGAAGATCCGGTTCATCGTCGCCTGCATGCCGCGGGGGTCGCCGCCCCAGCCGGCGTGCACGGCCAGGTACTGCCGGCCGTCGATCGAGAACGTCGTCGGCGGCGCGACGATGCCAGAGGCGACCTGGAACTCCCAGAGGAGCACTCCGGTGGCCGCGTCGAACGCGTGGATCTTGCGGTCGTTCGTGCCGCCGGTGAAGACCAGGCCGCCCGCCGTCGCGAGCATCGAGCCCCAGTTCGGCGTGTCGGTGTACTCGTGCACCCACACGCGACGGCCCGTGTCCACGTTCCACGCCTGTACTTCGCCGCCCACGTGGGTGGCGCCGGGCGCCGCGAACGGCCGGCCACCCTGCACACCCGCGAACGACTGGCCGCGCGTGTACTGCACGGGCACGCCGGTCAAGGTCCCGCAGAGGTTGTTGTTGGCCGGGATGTACACGAGGCGCGTTTGCGGACTGAAGGCCACCGGCGGCCAGTTCTTCCCGCCGTGCGACGAGGGGCAGAACTCGGCGGTCTTGCCCGTTCCGGGCTTGCGCGCCGGGTCGACGTCGGGCCGGCCCGTCTTCGGATCGAGGCCGCGGAAGACGTTGTTCGTGACGTAGGGCGCGCCGTCGACGAAGCGGATCGGCCCGCTGGTGCGTTCGAGGAACCAGATGTAGCCGTCGCGCGCCACGTCGACCAGGCCCTTCACGCGCCGGCCGCCGCGGGTGTAGTCGACCAGGATGGGCGGCGACACCTCGTCCCAGTCCCACGACTCGTTCGGGTTGTACTGGAAGTGCCCGACGATGCGTCCCGTGGCCACGTCGAGTGCCACCGTGGACGCCGCGTAGAGGTTGTCGCCGGGCCGCCGGTCGCCCATCCACGGGCCGCCGTTGCCGGTGCCCCAGTACGAGACGTTGGTCTCGGGGTCGTAGTTGCCGGTCACCCACACCGGGGCGCCGCCCGTCTTCCACTGGTCCCCGGCCGGCCACGTCTCGCTGCCGGGCTCGCCTGGCGCCGGCACCGTATAGGTGCGCCACTGCTCGCGGCCCGTCTCCGGGTCGAACGCCGCGATGAAGCCGCGGATGCCCCGTTCGCCGCCCGACACTCCCACCATCACCTTGCCGCCCGCGACGAGCGGCGCCAGCGTGACGTAGTACGACGAACTGTTGTCGGCGACGGTGGCGGTCCACACCTCGCGTCCCGTGCGCGCGTCGAGCGCGACCAGCACGGCTTCGGCCGCGGCCACGTACACCTTGTCGCCGAACAAGGCGACCCCGCGGTTGGTGTCGTGGACGATCAGCGCGCCCGCCGGACGCGGCCGCCGGTAGCGCCACAGCACCGCGCCGGTGCGGGCGTCGAGCGCCACCACCTGGTTGCCGGGCGTGGTGACGAACATCACGCCGTCGTTGACGGTCGGCGCGGCCTCGTGCACCTTGCCTTCGCCCGTGGAGAACCGCCACACCGGCTTCAGGCGGGTCACGTTCGTCGTGGTGATCTGCGCGAGGGGGCTGTAGCCCCAGCCGTCGTAGGTGCGGCGCACCATCAGCCAGTTGCGATCCTCCGGTGCGAGGAGGCGCGCCGCCGTGACAGGCGTGTAGCGGGCGAGGGGGCTCGCGGCGACAGCAGCCGCCGGCGGCGGCTGCTGTGCGCGGGGATGGGCGGCGACGGCGGCGACGGCGAGCGCGGCGGCCCCGAGCCAGAAGCGGGTATCCGCGCGGGTCACCATCGGGTCAACGTCCGGCGGGCGGCTACTGGTCGCGCCCGCCGCTGCTGGCGTTGGCCGCGCGGGCCACGGCGCGCGGGTCCACCTTGCCGAGGTCCGACAGCGTCGGACCAGACTCGGCGCGCGGCAGCAGGCTCGGGCCAGACCGCAGGAACACGTTCTCGGGCTTCGTGTCGCGCGAGAACAGCACGCCGATGAAGCAGTTGCTCATCTCGTCCCAGTTCTGGGGACCCCACAGCACGCGCTGCGCCGCGTCCGGGTTGAACCGGTTGGCCGCCGAGTTGTCGAAGTGGGTGATGAACTGGAGCTTGGTGCCCTTGGGCAGCGGAATCGCCTCGGCGTACTGGTAGCCCATCTGCCAGTCGAAGTTCCACGTGCCCTTCAGCACGGTCTGCGACTGCTGGTCCGGCGTGACCACGCGCAGTTCGAAGTCCTTGCCGCGCAGGTGCATGTGCGGCTGCGCGTAGGTCAGCTTGGCATCCTCGCCGAAGGTGATCTCGCTGACCACCTCGGCGTTCCTGTCGCCGGGCGGGATCGCGAGGTTGAGCGCCGTCGGGCCGGCGTGGAAGTAGTAGCGCTTCTTCGGCGGCTCCTTGGCCAGCACGAAGCCCACCTTCGAGATGTCAGCCGTCGGCTTGCCCGAGGTGGTGTAGTGCAGCTCGAACACGAGGTCCGAGCCCTTCGGGATGAACTTCGCCGCGCCCTCCTGGTCGAAGCGCTGCGGACCGAGGCCCGGGTTGAACTTGCCGAGGATGTCGTTGCCCTCCTCGATCGCGTTGTCGCCCATGACCGCGCGCTGCGTCTCGCGCTCGTAGGCCTCGCCCGGCACGGCCTTTTCCATCCAGCGCGAGCCGGGCGGGCGCACCCACACCTTGCCGTGGTGCAGCACGGCCGGATCGCCCGGTCGCATCTCGGCCGCCACCACCCACATGTCTTCCTTGAAGTTCGTCTCGACGACGACGTACTTGTAGTTGATCGTGCCGCGGGCCGGCAGCTCGAACGCCTTGGGCATCTCCACGATCACGTCGGGCTTGATGTTCCAGCCGTTCTCGAACGTCAGGGGCGGCGGGGCGTCGCTCTCACGGCCGGCGGGCGCGCCGCCGTCGACCCACGCGTTGATCGTCTCGACGTCGCGACTGCCCAGGCGCCGCTCGTTCGCGAAGTGGCCGAAGGCGGGGTCCGCGAACCACGGCGGCATCTTCTTCGCCTGGATGGCGTTCTTGATGGCCCTGGCGAACGGCCGCGTCTGCTCGTAGGTGAGGAGCGACATCGGTGCCACCTCGCCCGGCCGGTGACAGTTCTGGCAGTTCGCCTGCAGGATGGGCAGGACGTCCTTGTAGAAGGTGGGCGCGGCGGCGGCGGCCGCGAGGGCCGGCAGGCCGAACAGGCAACCGACGAGGGCAGTCAGGCGGATTCTCATGGCCAGCGTCTCCTCGGGGCGAGGTGCGAAACGCTGGACAGTATACGGGTTTCGGCGCGGATGGCGCGGGGAAATTCGGGGGGCTGAGGCCGCGGCCGGGCGCCGGTCCGTCCCGGCCCCCCATCCGGCCTGTTTCTCCGGCGCGGCCTACTTGCAGACGAAGTTCGCCGCGTCGTCCGTGCTGCCCTTGCCGGTGTAGACGGCCGCCTGCGGGTAGGGGCAGAGCGGCCGCGTGCGGTCGGCCCGTCCGTCGACGACCCGCGAGGCCGGGATGCGGTCGGGCGCCGTGCCCTGCTCGACCCACTGTTCGAGCGCCGTCAGCATGTCGAAGGTCGACGTGCCGTCCCCGCCGCCGCAGTGTCCCATGCCCGGCACCATGAACATCCGGTAGTTGCCGCGGATCTTCGACGCCCCGCCCATCCGGTCGACGACGCTCTGGTAGTACTCGACGCTGCTGCCCGACGGGATCTGCTGGTCGGCCCAGCCGTGGTACTGAATCAGCTTGCCGCCCCGCTTCACGAAGGCCGAGAGGTCCGGGTCGAGCGCGTTGATGTTCCGCTGCTCGATGCGGTCGACGAGCGCCATGTCCGCGTCGAAGTTCAGCGTCCGGTAGTCCCACGCCGGGTTCTTGAACACCATGAACTGGAACATCTGCGTGCCGATGGGGAAGGGCTGCGGCCCGCCGAACGTGCTCCAGCCCATTTCGCTCCCGTACTCGAGGCCGGGAAAGATGGACTTCTGCGTCCGCGGGTTGACGACCGGTTTGTACATCGTCCGCGCCGTGGCCACCTGGGCGGGCGTCAGGCACGTCGGGTCGTCGCCGGCCTTGCAGGCCAGCACCTGCGGGTCGAACGTGCACGCGCGCGGGTTCTCGAGCACGCGGTCGACCACGCCGTCCTTCGCGTCGCACGCGGCGAGCACGGCGTCGTGGATGGCCGGGTACTTCGTGGCCGGGATGTAGCTCGCCTCGTCCCTGTGCTGCTGCTGCCCGATCCAGACCGCGAACGCCGCGCGCCCGGTCGTGTTGACGGCCGGCGCTCCGGCGATGATGCCGTCGAAGTCGTCGGGGAAGCGCTGCGCCGCCTTCATGCCCTGGCGCCCGCCAGCCGAGCAGCCCTGGAAGTACGACCGGCGCGCGCCGTTGCCGTAGTACGCCGACGTGATGGCCTTGCCCTTGAGGGCCATTTCGTGGACGGCGCGGTAGCCGAAGTCGACGAGCTTCTCAGGGCTCTGCATCCACGGCCCGCCGCCGCCGGCGTGGCCGGTGTCGGTGCTCGCCGCCGCGTAGCCGCGCCGCAGACCCGCCGCCAGGGCGCCCGTGTCGATGTTGCCGTTCCAGCCGCCGTTGCCGACGGCCAGGAACTTGCCGTTCCATCCCGACGCCGGCAGCCACACCTCGATCTTGATGTCGGAGTCGGGTGAGGGCGCCAGCGTCGCCGTGACGCGGCAGAAGGCCGGCAGATCCGCGAAGGCCTGCCCGCCGCGCCCGCCGGCGGGCGAGAAGGCGCCGGCGGCGACGGGCTGCGCCGCCGTGATCGTCGCCGTGGGCAGCGCCAGCGACGCCAAGCTCTCACACGTGGCGGCAGCCGCGGGTCCGGCGATTGACAGGAACAGGGTGGTGACGACTGCTGCGACTGACGGACGCGTCATCGGGGCAACTCCTCGCCGGCGCGCCGGCGCGCCGGCCGACGTGGCCGACGCCGTCTGGTCGGTGAGTCTACTCCGATTCCTGTCCACTGGCTCCCGGGTGGAGGTTGGCGGGCTGGTCCAGGCAGGCCCGCACGGTCTTCAGCAGGTGCGTCGGGCTGTACGGCTTGTGCAGGAAGTTGACGCCCTCGACAAGCGCCAGCGCGGGGTTCCTCTCGTCGGTGCTGTAGCCGCTGGAATAGAGGACCTTGAGGTCAGGCCGGTCCGCCGTCAGCCGCATCGCCAGCTCGCGGCCGGTCATGCCGTTCGGCATCACCATGTCGGTGAGGAGCAGGTCCACCGACTCACCAGTTTCGCGCCAGACCTCCACGGCCTCCGTGCCCGACCCGGCCGTCAGCACGGTGTACCCGTGCCGCTCGAGCAGGTTGGTGATGAGCAGGCGCACCGCCATCTCGTCTTCCACGACGAGCACCGTTTCGTCGCCGCCCTGCGCAGCCGCGTGGGCCACGGCCGTCACGCCTGGCCGGACATCACGCGCGAGCGCAGGGAGCCGGACGACGAAGGACGCACCGACCCCGGGCCCGTTCTCGGCGGAAATCCAGCCGTCGTGCAGCTTGACGATGCCGTACACCGTGGCAAGCCCCAGACCCGTGCCCTTGCCGGGTTCCTTGGTCGTGAAGAACGGCTCGAAGATGTGCGGCAGCACGTCAGGGGCGATGCCCGTACCGGTGTCATGCACCGTCAGCACGACCGCCTCACCCTCGGCCAGGCCTTGGTAGCGGACCGCCTGCAGGGGCCCGATGATCTCGGTCGACGTACTCAGCGTGAGGGCACCACCCGTCGGCATCGCGTCGCGGGCGTTCACGGCCAGGTTCAACAGGATCTGCTCGATCATGCCCGGGTCGGCCTCAACCATGGGCAGCCCAGAAGCCAAAGACGTCCTGAGGGTCACGTCCTCGCCGAGCACCCGCTGCAGCAGCCGCGTGACGCCACCGATCACGTCGTTCAGGTTGAGCGGCACGGGTTCCATCGCCTGCTTGCGGCTGAACAGCAGCAGCTGCCGCGTCAGGGCCGCCGCCCGCTCGGAGGCCCGGATGATCTCGTCCAGGTTCTCGTCGCGCACGGTCGTGTCCGCCTCGTGCAGGCTCAGGTACGCGTTGCCCTGGATGGCCGTCAGCAGGTTGTTGAAGTCGTGTGCAACGCCGCTCGCCAGCTGCCCGATGGCGTCCATTTTCTGCGACTGCCGGAGCTGGTCCTCGAGCGCGCGCCACTCGGTGATGTCCTCGGAGATCCCGGCAATGCGGAACACCTCGCCGTGCTCGTTGCGGATGGGGAAGGCCCTGGAGCGGACCCATCGCACACCGCCATCCGGCCTGATGATCCGGTAGGTCTCGTCGAAGGTGCCGATGAGCTGTTTGGTGCGCGCAGCATCGACGACGCGCACCCGGTCGTCGGGGTGCACGTTCTCCGCCCAGTCCGAGGGGTATTCGAAGTGGCTGGCAACGGTGCGCCCCCAGACGCGCTCGTAGCCCGGGCTCAGGTACAGCACTCGCTGGTCGACGTCGGTAATCCAGAACACCTCCTGAATGTTCTCGACCACTTGCTGGAAGCGATCCTGCTCGGCGCGGGCCGCGTGCTCCGCGCGCTGGCGTTCACGGAGCTCCTCATCGACGCGCTCGCGCAATTGCGCGTTGGTGGCGCCGATCGCTGCCCGCTCGGCGAGGTCAACGGCCAAGGCGAGGTCCTCCTGGCCGAACGGGGGCTCGTTGGGCCCGCGCCGCAGGGCGAGCACGCCCTTGAAGGACTCGCCGGCGCGAAGGGGCACGACGATCAGGCTCCGAATGTCGAGCTCCTGGAACAAGGCACGGATCTGTTCCGGGGCCGACGCGGCCACCTCACCGGAATCCAGCAGGGCGAACAGCGTGGCCTGGCCCGAGCGGAACACGACGGCCGGTGGCAGCGGCGAATCGACCGGCAGGTGGAGCGGGTTGCGGCGCATCATCTCCTGCGCAGCGGAGTTCCGGCTGGCGACGGCGACCTGCTTCAGCCACCCCTGGCCGTCGGCAGCCCAAATCGAGCAGCCGTCCGCCAAGTGCTCAACCGTCTGTTCGGCGATCACGTTCAGCAGCGCCCATACGTCGGACGGGGCCGCAGCCGAGACGGCCGTGGCGACCCGCCGCTGCACCTCGGTGCGTGCTTCCTGCTCCCGGTTCTCTCGGTCAAGCCGGTGCAGTGCCGTCACGTCGCGGGTGATGCGCGTCACACCGACGATGTGCCCGTTGGCGTCCCGCACCGGGGATGCGCTGACCGACACTTCAATGAACCGCCCTTTCTTAGTGCGACGCTTGGCTTGGTGTTGCCGAACTGATTGGCCCGCGGCCACCTGCACAATCATGGCGCGGTAGCGCGCCTCGTCCTCCGGCAGGACGATTAACGCGGCGAGCGGCTGGCCCACGGCCTCGGCTGCGGTGTAGCCGAAGATCGCCTCGGCGCCGTGGCTCCAGGTCGTGACGACGTCCTCGAGCGTGGTCCCGATGATCGCGTCATCGGACGCCTCGACGATGCGCTCGAGCCAAACGCGGGCCTCGTCCAGGTTCTTGCGTGCGGTGATGTCCTCGACCACGAGAATGAATTCGCTGGCCCGCAGACGGAAGATCGCGAAGTCGAACCACACCCCCGTGCTTGGCGATTGGAGCTCGCTGCGGTCCGGTACCCCTGTCCGCACCACGCGGTCGGCTTTGTCGAGCAGGCCGCGGAACACAGGGGAGAGGGCCGGCTCGACCAGCACCATCGACAGGTGTCGCCCGGTGATGTCGCCGAACCGGGAGTGTGCCGCGAACACGGAGTTGACACTGACCACGCGCACGTCGACAGGTTTCCCGTTCTCGTAGACAAGTGCGCCGTGCATCACGCCGTTGAGCATGTTGTCGATCAGCGCCCGGTAGGCCGCCTCGCGTTCGGCAAGCGAATCGCTGGCCACCTGCAGGTCCTTGGTGCGGGCCTTGACGCGCAACTCGAGCGACTCGTTCATCGTCCGCAGCGCCGACTCCGCGCGCCGGCGACCGGCGAAGTCACGGCTGAAGCCGGTCCATGCGAGGCCGACCACGACGAGCGCGGTGGCCGTGCCCCCGAGGATCACGGCCTGGTTGACGACGGCGGTGCGCATGCTGGACGACTGACGGTCCTGGTACCGGGTGCGCTCGGCGCCTTCCATCGCGCCGACGAGCCGCCGGATTTCATCCTGGGCTCTCTTGCCGAAGCCGCCGGAGACGGCCGCCTGCGCACCGGCGAGGTCCCCGTTCCGCCGCAGCGCGATCACGCGCTCCGTCTGGGCGATGCGCTCGCTGACGACCGGCTCCAGAGCAGCCAGCCGCCTCCCCTGCTCGGCGTCGTCGGCCACGTTGGCCCGCAGCGCCGCCAGACTGTCGGAGATGACCGGCAGCGCCTTCGCGTAGGGCTCCAGGAACGCATCGTCCCCGGTGAGCGCGAATCCCCGTCCAGCCGTCTCTACGTCGACCGTAGCCGCCAGCGTGGCACGCAGCGTGCCGATCAGCTCGAGGGTCGTGTTGGTGCGGAGCGCGTTGGCGCGCGTCCGGGCGGTGCCGATGAACGACGCGGTCCCGATGGCCGTCAGCAGCAGCAGCGCGACGCCGAACCCCAGCTGCACCGAGCGCTCGGCACGAGCCAGGGTTGCCCAAGCCGCAGCGGCCTCGCGAACCGGCTCCGGGGTGGGCCGCCGGCGCATCAGCAGGCTCACGATCGTGCCCGAGCACACCAACGCAGACCACTGCACCACGTCGGCCGGGTGCTCGATCATGAAGGCGTATCGGGGCTCGAACAGCGCGTAGGCCGTCGCGACGGCCGAGGCCGCTGTGGAAAGGAGCCCGGCTTGCCAGCCGAAGAGGTGGGCGCACAGGGCGATCGGTGCGATGAACAGGAGCAGCATCGGCCGGTACATCACGACCGGTTCGAACGCCATGTGGAGCCACAACACCAGTGTCGGCGCCGCCACGGCCATTGCGAACCGTACCACGCCGAGCGTCAACGTCACTCGGGAGTCCAAGGCAGTCATGCCGCCTCCATCAATGAAATACCGCTCGGGTACGCGGCAACGGCGTTCCGCCTCCTCGCGAGCGCTAGAGCGCCCACCCCGGCGATGTCGATCGTCCAGGCGTGGGGCGTGGCATGCGGCCACCGTGGCGGCGGGATCGCGCGCCGCCCGGCGCCTCGTCAGCCGTGGGCTCGAACCTGAAGGGAGGCCATGCTACAAGACACTCTACACCGCCCGCGCCGGCGCGCAAGAGTCAGCTTGGCCTGTCAGCGCGGTCGGCCAACACGTCGCGCGCCTCCTGGCGCGCCGGCGGCTCACCGGCGCTCGGGCAGCGCGAACACGTAGAGCGCCTGGCCGGTGGCCGGAGGGCGGATTTCGGGCGCGAGCGTGGCGGGCACGAGGCGCGGGCTGCCGCCGCCGTTGCCCGTCGTGACGGCCACGTACTGGCGGCCATCGACGCTGAAGGTAATCGGGAAGCCCTGGACGGCCGTGGCCAGCCGCGTCTGCCAGAGAATCCGGCCGCTGGTCACGTCGATCGCCTTGAACGAGCGATCGAGGTCGCCGATGAACGCGACGCCGCCCGCGGTGGACAGCACCGAGGTCAGGAACGGTGCCCGTTGCTCGATGGCCCAGGCTTCGCGCATCGTGTTGACGTCGAACGCCGCCAGCCGCCCGATGTTGCCGTTGCTGCCGGGCATCTCGTAGAAGCGGCGGTCGGCGCCGCCGGCGTTGCCGCCGCCCGGCGTCTGTTCGACCTTCTGCGCGCGGATCGCGATGCAGCTCTGGCTCAGCGGGATGATCAGCTGGTTGGTGCCCTTGTGGTGCGTCATCGCCTGCCAGTTGTGCCCGCCCTCGGTGCTCGGGCAGCCGTCGACCCACTGGCCGACCTCGGCGTCGATGATGTCCTGGCGGTAGCGCGGCTCGCCGGTGGCCGGGTCGAAGCGCTCCCAGACGTTCTGGAAGATCGTCTCCTTGTGGCCGAGGTACTTGCCGGTGCGGCGATCGAGCTTCCACAGCACGCCGTCCTTGCCGGCCGTGAACACGAGCTTCTGGCCGCCGCTGTCGACCAGCACGCGCTCGAACACGATGTCGAGGTCGAGCGCTTCGCCCGGCGCGTGCTGGTAGTGCCACGCCAGCTTGCCGGTGTCGAGGTCGAGCGCGACCGTCGAACTGGTGTAGAGCGCCTTGTCGAGCGTGTACATGCCGCGGCTGACCGGCACCCACGGCTTCGGCTGGGCCGTGCCCCAGTAGGTGAGGTTCAGGTCGGGGTCGTAGCTGCCGGTGATCCAGGTTTCGCCGCCGGCGCGGTACAGGTCCGACAGCGCGCCCCACGTGTTGCCGCCCGGGTCCTTCGACGTGGCCACCGTGTTGAAGCGCCACAGCTGCCGGCCGGTTGCAGCGTCGTAGGCACTGATGAAGCACTTCTCCTCGATGTACTGCTGGCAGCCGCCCATGCCCTCGATCACCTTGCCCTTGGCGACCAGCGGTCCGCTCGAGTTGCTGCGGCCGCCGGGCATGGCGACGTCCCAGGCGACCTTGCCGGTGCGCGCGTCGAGCGCGGCGAGACGGCCGTTCGATGTCGCGACGAACAGCTTGTCGTCGTAGAGCGACATGCCGCGCATGGCCAGGTTGGCCTGGAGCCGTGTTTCCCAGATCACCGTGCCGGTCTTGCCGTCGAGCGCCTGGACGATACCGTCGGTGTTGTTGAGGAACACGACGCCGTCGTGGGCGAGTGGTGACGGCTGGCTCGTGCCGCCCTCGTTCATCGGCGCCACCCAGGCCAGTTGCAGATCCCTGACGTTGTCACGGGTGATCTGGGTGAGCGGGCTGAAGTTCGACGCGGCCAGGTCGCGCCGCAGCATCGGCCAGTCGGCCGCCGGCGGCGTGCGCAGCATCTCGTCCGTCACGCGGGAGTAGGTCTTCACCTCGCCGGTCACCGTGTACTGCGTCGTGCGCTGCACCTGTCCGCGTCCGCCGCGCCCGGCCTGTGCCGGCGCGGTCGCGGCCGGCCCGGCGCCACGGCCCGCGGGTGCCGCCGGCGGTGGCGCCTGCGCCTGTGCCGGCGCGGCCGGCCGACCAGCGATCGATCCGAGCAGCACGGCCGTCGAGGCTTGGAGCGGCTGCGGCCCAGGTGCCGCGCCGTTGGCCTGCAGGAGGTGCGCGGTGATGGCGACGTAGGTCGCCTCGGGCAGCCCGCCCGGGCGATCGGGCGGCATGCTGCCCTGGATGGTCGTCAGCAAGTCGCGCGAACTGCGCGCGGCCCAGCCACCCATGAAGGCCGGGCCGGCCAGCGGCGGCGGACCGCTCAGATCGGTGCCGTGGCAGGCGGCGCAGAACTCGCCGTAGGCCGCGCGGCCCGCAGCGGCCTGCTCGGCGGTGAAGGGCACGGCCGCCGCAGGGGCCGGCGCCTGCTGGCCCGCCACGAGCAGCGAGCCGCACGCCGTCGTCGCGGCGAGTGCGGCGAGCACATGTCTCCTCAGCTCCGTCATCGATCGGCTCCTCGAGAGCGCCGCGCGTCAGCGCAGCAGCCACCCCCACAACGTGGCCCCGTCCGGGGCGACGCCCTTCTCGCTGTGCAGCTGCACGTAGAGCCGGCCCTGCTTCAGGGACTCGACCTGCGCCGGCGTCAGCGTCACGGTTCCCGACAGGCTCCCGCTTGCCGCCTTCGTCGCCGTCAGGTCGGCGACGGGCTTGCCGCGCGCACCCTTGGCGATGCCGTCGTGCAGGCGGGCGACCGTGGCCGGCGCGGCGAGGCCGTCGAAGGTGCCCGTGATCGCGAGCGACCGCCCCGTGAGCGTGGCGGTCACGCTGCCGGCGCCCGTGACGTTTGCGCGGTCCGCACCCGTCGTCGGTACCCAGGCCAGCCGCGCGGCGAACTTCTCCGCCCCTTGCGCGAGCGCGGTGCCGGGCGCGCTCAGGGCCAGCGCCAGCAGCGCGGCCGTCGCGCGCCTTCTCGTGGAGTTCATGCGCATCCTCGTACGGGGTCGCGGGCTCCCACCCGCGGGAGCGCGTGGCCGGGAGTGTAACGCCGACCGCCGGGCCGGGGCCAGCCGCCGGCCCCGGACGCGCCGCTGCTGCGCCGGTGGTGGCCGCGTCAGGTCGGCTGCGCGGCGCCGGGACCGCTGTCGAGGGCGTCGCGGACGGCCTTGGCCAGCGACTCGCGCGAGAACGGCTTCTGCAGGAAGTGGGCGCCCGTGCGCGCCGGGTCGGATCGGAGCATGTCCGCGCTGTAGCCGCTCATGAAGAGGATCCGGAGGTCCGGCCGGCGCTGGCGCAGGCGGTCTGCCAGCTCACGGCCCGACACGCCCGGCATGACCAGGTCGGTCACGAGCAGGTCGATGTCGGCCCGCTCGACGGCCAGCGCCTCGGTGCCCGACGCGGCCTCGACGACGTCGTAGCCGAGGCTGCGCAACACGCGGCTCGCGATTCGCCGCACCGACGCCTCGTCCTCGACGAGCAGGATGACCTCCCGGCCGCCAGGCGCGGCGTCGGCACGGGCTGGCGTTCCGGCGGAGCCCGTCCGGGGAGCCTCCGGTCCAGAGCCTGGCAGGAAGACACTGAACGACGAACCCTGTCCCTGTTGTGCGTCCACGGTCACCCACCCTCCATGCTGCTGCGCGATGGTGTACACCGTCGCCAGGCCGAGCCCCGTGCCCTGTCCGAGTGAACCGTCGGCAGGTCGGGATCCCTCCGCAGCTCGAGATCGATGTCCTCGCCGATCACGCGGCGCAGCAGGCGCGTCGTACGCTCCACGACCTCGCCGACCTGCAGGGGCGTGGGGCGCAGGACCTGCTTGTGCGCGAAGGTCAGCAGCTGTTCGGTCGGTCAGGGCCGCCGCGCGCTCCGCGGCGTCGGCCATGGCCCTCAGCGAGTCGTCTCCCACCGGCGTGGTCGACCGGGTCCGCAGCAGGTCGACGTTGCCGCGCATCACGGGACATCCAGGCAGTCTTGGTCCGCAGAGACTACCCCGGTGCCATGGCGAGGGCAAGGGCCACGTCGCCGGCTCACGCCGGGTGCCGGAGCCCGGCCGCCCGTGCCGTGGCCGGCTCGATCAGCAGGAAGGCCACCAAGGCGCCGACCGCGCATGCGAACAGCACGACGTCGAGGGCGGACACGGGCGCGACGAGCGCGGCGCCGGCGGCGAGCGCGGCCACGAAACCCCAGTCGGCGAGGGTGACCCACCGGTGCACGCGGGCGCGGGCCCAGCGCAGCTCCTCTGGATAGAAGCGCGAGGTGAACCAGAGGTGCAGGCGCAGGAGCGCGGAGACGATCACCGCGGCGGCCGCCGCCGTGAACACGGCGCGTCCGACGGCGCCGCCGATCTCGACGCGCGCGCGCCAGACCGGGATCAGAATCAGCGCGTAGGCCACGGCCGTCGCGCCCTGGTGGAACTCCCACCACCACCGAGGCGCGGCGCCGGTCGTGTGGGTGGCCGCCGCGCTCGGTGTGGCCGGCGTCCCGCCAGGTACCGGGCCCGGCGAGGACGCCTCCAGCGCCTCGATCGCGTCGAGCGCCTGCCGGGCGGTGGCGTAGCGCGCGGTCGGATCCGGTTGCGCGCACCGAGCCGCCACGGCGAACAGCGGGTCGCGCTCATGGGTCCGCAGGGCCGCGTCCGGGCCGATCGGGGCGGGCGCCATCGGGTGGCGGCCGAGCAGCAGTTCCTGGAGGACCACGCCGAACGCGTAGACGTCGGTGCGAGCGTCGACCGCGCTGCCCAGCAACTGCTCCGGCGCCATGTAGGCCGGTGTGCCGAGCAGCTGGCCGTCGCGGGTCAGGCGCGTGTCGTCACTCTCGACGTACGCGATGCCGAAGTCGACGACCTTCGCATGGCCGTCGCTGCCGAGGACGACGTTCTCCGGCTTCAGATCGCGGTGCACGACGCCGGCCGCGTGGGCGGCGTCGTGCA
>CAWULT010000107.1:0-16201 GCA_963923455.1 uncultured bacterium | reverse complement strand
GTGGCGGGGCGGGCCCGCCGGTCCGTGCTCGGCGCGGATCGCTGACGGCGCGGCCGCGTGCGGCGCTCGTGCGGCGACGGCGCCGCGGCACCACGGCACCTCTATTTGGCGGGGACGTCGGTGAAGGTGATTCGACAGCCGACGTGCAGGTGGAAGCGCCCACGGCCGGTCTTCTCGATCCGAAGATCCGACGACCGTTCGCCGAGCCGCCGCTGCAGCAGCACCAGGCGGGCCTCGAGGTTGTCGCTGAGGTCGGGGAGCTTCAGGGAGGGGTCGAGGCGCAGCTCCCGGTTCGTGAAGTCCGTGCGCCCCTGCTGATGCTCCCGTAGCAGCTTGGCCAGGATGGCACCGGCCACGCCCTTGATCAGGTAGTCGTCGCCCAGGAAGACGCTGTCGTCGGCGGCGAAGTGCCGCACGTGCAGGCAGGCTGCGGGGCCGTTCGGCGCCGCGGGCGCCGCCACGGCCGGCGCCTCTGGCGTCTCCGGGTGCTCCTCGCGCATGGCGAGGATCGCCAGGCCGGCCTGCGCGGCGATGGCGACGATGGCGTCCTCGTCCTCGTGGTTGAACCGCAGGTCCTGCGGACTCTCCACGCAGATGGCCCCGAGCAGCTGGTCGCCAGCCAGCACCGGCACGGCCAGCTGGCTGCGCGAGTCGGGGAGGCCGGGGAACGGGATGGCGGTTTCGAGCTGCCGGCCCAGCCCCGCGCGTTCGGCGCTCTCGCGGATCGCGCGGCTGTAGGTGTAGTCCGCGGTCAGGTACGAGATGCGGATCGGCGTCCGCTGCTCGGCCGCGACGCCGATCACGCCGCAGCCGAGCGCGATCTCGGAGCCGACACCCGACTGCGGATAGCCCGTGCTGGCCACCGTGTAGAGACGGCGGCCCGGAGCATCGAGCATCAGGATCATCGCGTGCTGCACGCCGAGGTGCGTGCGCAGCCCGTCGAGCACGGCGCCGAAGAGGGCGGCCAGGTCCGGGCTGCGGACGATCCGGTCCGCCGTCGCGCGGACCGCGGTCAGCCGGTTGCACCGCGACGGCGGCCTGATGCCGTGCCCGCGGATCGCACATTCGATGTTCAGCACGCGGTAGACGTCCGCGCCGAGCAGACGGAACACCCCGGCCATGCCCGTGTGCGACGCGATGCCGGCCAGGCGGGCCTTCATGCTCTCGAAGAGCGGCCCGTCCGACTCGGTGTGCCGGTACTCGACGTCGAGCGTGTAGCGGGAGCCCGTCGTCGGGCTCATCAGCGCGACGGCGGCGCGCGGGTTCTGCAGGACGTTCGCCCGGGTCTTGTTGAAGAACTGGTACGACAGCGCGATGTGCTCCGGATCGACGAAGTGGGCCTGTGACACGTAGGTGACGTTGGGCGTGCCGTCGGCCGCACAGGTCGCCACCGTGCACGGGATGACGCCTTCGAGCGCGTCGCGCAGGTCGTCGTCGAGCAGGCTGACCATGGTCAGAGCCGCGCGCCGGCCGCCGGGCCGGGCGTCTGCACGAAGGCCGCGTCCGGCGAGAACGTCACGCCGACCAGGTCGGCGGGGTCGTGGGTGACGTCGAGCAGCGCCAGGTCCGTCGAGTGGCCGATGGCGCGGAGTTCGGAGACGAAGGCCGCGATCATCGCCCGGACGTGCGGCAGGTCGCCGGGCGTCACCGGCGTCAGCACCGCGTCGGAGCCCTTGAGCTGAATGGTCTGGATCGTCGTCGGCCGGCAGAAGGCCGCCGCGACCGCGCCCGTGACCGCGACGGCGTTCAGGCAGCGGACGCCGAAGGCGCGCGGCACGAACAGCGTGAGGCGGCTCCGGTCGGGCGCCACGCGGGCCGCCACGGCACGGGCCACCGACGGCACGTTGTGGGCGTCGCGACTGGCGATTTCGATGGCCACCCCCGTCTGGACGAAGGCGGCGTGGTCGGCGTCGAGGATCATCGCGGTCCCGGAAGGGTCCCGATGAGCATAGCAAGGTTCGAGGTGCCCGCCCGCGGGCCGTTAAGAATCATTTACGGTTGCGTAGGGTTCGGTGAAGGTTTCCGTACGCTCCATTTAGCGGCACGCCCGGGCGGGGAGGCCTACGCTGATCCTGTCGCGTGGGCGTGGGGCTCACGCCGCGAAACAGGAGACGAAGCATGCAGACCACCACCCTCGACGTCCTCGCGCCCCAGGCCCCGGCCACGGCGACCCCGGCCCCGCGCGTCCCGATGTTCACCAGCATTCACAAGGGCATCCGCGCCTGCATGATGGACGCCCTGCACCTGGTCGGCCGCACCGACGCCGACGACCCCGCGGCGGTGGCCGCCGCCGTGGCCGCCGTGCGGTCGCTCGTCGCGCTGTGCCAGGTGCACCTGCACGGCGAGAACCAGTTCATCCATCCCGCGATGGAGGCGCGCCGGCCTGGCTCGTCGACCGGTACCGCCGACGAGCACGTGGCGCACGAGCAGGCCTTCGAGGCGCTGCTGTCCGACACGCAGTGCGTCGAGCGCAGCAGCGGCGCGGCGCGCACCACGGCGCTGGCGGTGCTCTACCAGCGGCTGTCGCTGTTCGTGGCCGACAACTTCGAGCACATGTTCGAGGAGGAGACGCACAACCAGTCCGTGCTGTGGGAGGCCTACACCGACGCCGAACTGCTGGCCGTCGAGGGGCAGATCATCGCGTCGCACACCCCGGAGCAGACGATGCTCGGGCTGCGGTGGATGCTGCCGGCCATGACGCCGGCCGAGCGGGTGGCGCTCTTCGGCAATGCACGGGCCGGCATGCCCCCGGAGGTGTTCGCGGGCTTCCTCGACTTCGCGGCCTCGGTGCTGGGCGAACGGGACGGCGCGACGCTGCGTGCCGCGTTCTGCTCGGGTGAGCGCGAGCGTCAGGGGTGGCCGGCGTGAGGTGCCGGCCCGGGGCCGGTGACGCGGCGGCCGGTGCCGCGTCACCCGCTCAGTTCGCCTGTCTCGGGGCCTGAATCAGCACGAGGAACAGGTTGTTCGGGTCGCGGACGATCGCGGCCCTCGTCGTCGCGCCGGCCCGTCCGGGCAGCTCGACGGGCACGCCGCCAGCCGACACCACGCGGCCGCCGCGGGCCGTCAGCGCGCGGATCGCCTCGTCGACGTCGCGCACCTGCAGCTGGATCCGCGTCGAGCCCGGGTCCTGGATGTCGCCGCGCACGGTCTTCCGGTCCGTGCTCTTGTACTCGATGAACTCGAGCGTCAGGCCGGTGGTGGGCACCTGCGCCGACGCGAACCGGAACGCTCCCGTGCCGACGCCCAGCATGTCGAGGACTGCCGGGTCGTTCTGGAAGGCGTTGACCGGCACCGGCTTCAGGCCGAGCACGTCGCCGTAGAGGCGCAGCGCCTGCGCGGCGTCGTCGACGGTCAGGCGGACCCGCACCTCGAGCACGCCGGCGGCCACCGGCGCCGCTGCCGGCGGTGAATCGGGCTGCACCAGCTCGACGAAGTGGCCGTCGGGATCGGCGATCGTGACGGCGCGAGCCGTGCCGCCGCGCATCGGCAGCGTCACCGCCCTGCCACTCTTCGTCACGACGGTGCCCCCGTGTGCGAGCAGCCGCGCCGAGACGGCCCCGATGTCGCGCACGATCGCCACCAGCGTGACGGCGCCCGGATCGTTCGGGCGGCGGAGGCGCGGCGTTCGCGGGATCGTCGTGATCTCGACGATCTCGACCCCTCCGCGGAGGCCGGCCTGCCGCGCCACGGTCCAGCGAAGCCGCGCGTCGGGCACGCCGAACATGTTGCGGATCGGGGCGTTGGTGTCGCCAGTGGTCGGCGTGCCCATGACCTCGAGGCCGAGGCCCTCCCGGTAGAAGGCGATGGCCCGATCGAGGTCCGCGACGATGGGGCTGAAGAAGTTGCCAGAACCGACGACGATACCCGTCGGCGGGGGGCCGGCCGGCGGCGGGGGCGCCTGCGCCCCGGCCGGCGGCGCGAGCAGCAGGGCGGCGAACACGACGGCGAGTCTGATCATGGCGGCCAATGGTAGCAGGGGCGGGATGTAAGATCGCCGGCAACCTCCGAGCCCCGCATGTCCGCCCGTTCGCTCGATCCGCCCGCCGCGCTCCCGAGCGCCGTCGCGCCTCCGCCGCCCGGCCGGCGACGGCCGATGGTGGGCTGGTTCGATCCCGGGCCCCTCGTTTCCACGGCCTTCGACGTCCTCGTCTCGACCATCTTCGGCCGGCACTCCGACTACCGGCTGCTCGAGGCGCTGGCCACGAGCGATCAGCCCGACTATTTCGACTACACGCTGGACGAGGCCGGCCGCCCGCGCGACGGACTGTGGCTCGACTACGTGGCCGACACGGGAGACGGATGGAACTCGACCTACGCGGTCGCCTACTGGCTGACGCGACCGGCGCTCACGGCCGTGGGGGAGCATGGCCAACCCGTCACGACCGTGCCGGGTCGGCTGCTCGTGTTCGGCGGCGACCAGGTGTATCCCTCGGCCAGCCGGCGCGACTATCAGGAGCGGCTGGTCTGCCCGTTCGAGACGGCGCGCAACTACTCGGCGGCGCCCGAGCCCGACGTGTTCGCGCTGCCGGGCAACCACGACTGGTACGACAGCCTCGTGTCGTTCACGCGTCTGTTCTGCAGCCAGCGCTGGTTCCAGGGCTGGCGCACGCGCCAGCGGCGCAGCTATTTCGCGCTGCGGCTGCCGGGCCGCTGGTGGCTCATCGCCGCCGACTTCCAGCTCGGGTCCGACGTCGACGCGCTGCAGGTGGCCTACTTCAAGCGCGCCGCCGCGTCGATGGACCCGGGCGACCGTATCATCCTGTGCACCGCGGAGCCGCACTGGGTGCTCAGCGAGACCTACCGGACGCTCGATCCCGAGGTCAACGAGAACAACCTGCGCTATCTCGAAGGGGTGTTCGACCGGGCCGGGGCGCGCGTGCGCGTGCACCTGGCCGGTGACCTGCACCATTACCGACGCCACGCCGACGACGGCGGCGCGCAGAAGATCACCGCGGGCGGGGGAGGCGCGTTCCTGCACCCGACACACGGCGCCGACGTCTCGACGCTTCCTGGCGGGTTCGCGCAGCGTGCCGCGTTTCCCGACGAAGCCGTCTCACGCCGGCTCACCTGGCGCAATCTGGCGTTTCCGTGGCTGAACCCGCGTTTTGGGTGGGTCACTGCCGCTGTCTACCTGCTCGTGGGCTGGTGGTGGCAGACGGGTGGCCTCGGACGCGTGGCCGGCCCGCTGCTCGTGTTGCTCGGCTTCGTCCTGTTCACCGACACGCACGCGTGGTGGTACCGCCGGGTCGCGGGTTCGCTCCACGCCGCGGCGCACCTGGGCGCCGCCTACGGGCTCGGCGTCGCTGGCGCGTCCGTCGCCGCGACGGTGCCGGAGGTGCCCTGGCTCACGGCGTCGGGCATGGTCACGCCGCTCGTCGTCGGCGCGGCGCTCTTCGGTGGTGGCTGGGTCGTCGGCTCGCTGCTGATGGGGATCTATCTGCTCGTGTCGCTGAACGCGTTCGGCCGGCACGCCAACGAGGCGTTCTCGTCGCTGCGAATCGAGGACTACAAGCACTTCCTCCGTCTGCACATCGACGGCGACGGCCGGTTGCGGATCTTCCCCGTCGGGATTCGCCGCGTACCGCGCCGCTGGGCGCCCGTGCCTGGCGCCGGCGCCCACGACGCGCAGCTGGCACCGGACGATCCCTCCGCGACCCCGCCCGGTTCGATCGAGCCGGCGATCGTCGTGACCTGAACGGCGCCATCCGCCCGGGCGCGCCGGCCTCAGCCCGGCGGCGCGAGCGCGTCCAGCACGGCGCGCACCTGGGCGTCGGTCCGCTCGAACGTGCCGTCGGTCCAGATGACGTGGGTGGCCCGTGCGGCCTTGTCGGCCGTCGGCCACTGCGCGGCGATGCGGCGCTGGGCCTCGTCGGGGGAGAGGCCGTTCCGGGCGACGAGGCGCGCCAGCTGCAGGTCCGTCGGGCAGATGGCGACGATCACGGCGTCGAACTCGGCGTCGCGGCCGGTCTCGTAGAGCAGGGGCACGTCGGCGACGGCGACGGCGTGGTGGGGCGGCAGCCGCGAGAACCAGCGATCCATCTCGGCGCGGACGGCGGGGTGCACGATGGCCTCGAGGTCACGGCGGGCCCGGGCGTCGGCGAACACGATCGTCCCGAGCCTGGCTCGGTCGAGGGTGCCGTCGGCGGCCAGGACGCCGGCGCCGAACCGCGCCACGACCGCCGCGAGCCCCGGCGTGCCGGGCCGGACGGCGTCGCGGGCCAGCACGTCGGCATCGACCGTCGGGACGCCCAGCGCGGCGAACCGGGCCAGCACGTCGCTCTTGCCCGTGGCGATGCCTCCCGTGAGTGCGACCCGGCGCGTCGGCATGTCAGGATTCGCTCGCCAGCGCCTCGACCGCGTGGGCCAGCGCCGGTGCGATCCGTTCCTCGACGAAGGTGTTCCATTCGTGGCACTGCGGGCACAGCCACAGCAGTTCCGTGCTGCGGTAGCGGCAGCGTACGCAGACGTGCGGGTCGAGGTAGAAGACCGCGTGGCGCGTCAGCTCGACGTAGCGGTCCACGAGCGCGCGGTCGAGGCCGAGTGCCGAGAGCGTCCGCCAGATCTCCAGGTGCAGCACGAGCCCGTGCGGGTTGTGGGCGAGCGCGTCGAGCAGCATGGCGAGCGCGTCGTGGTGCCGCCCGGCTGCCGACAGATGCCGGGCCAGCGCGTGCCGCGCGCGCCAGTCCTGCGGCTGCCGCTCGACGAGGCGATGGCACAGGTCCGCGAAGCGGCCCGGCGTCCCGAGGGTCCGGTACGCCCGCTCGAGCCGGTCGAAGGCGAGGTGCGCGCGGTCGGGCAGCACCTGCGTCAGGCGCTCCCAGGCTTCCACGGCGCCGGCGACGTCACCCTGCTGCAACCGGGCGTCCCCGAGATTCAGGTACGCAGGCGTCGTCAACGGGTCGATGTCGATCGCCTCGCGGAAGGTCCGGACGGCCCCGCCCGGGTCGCCGGTGCTGGCCTGCTCGCGGCCGATCTCGTTGCGGAGGAAGCCGAGGACGCCGGCGTTCCCGGTGCGGCCCGGGCCGTCGAGGCCGGCGATCTGCTCGCGAACGGCCGCCGCGTCGGCCCAGCGGTGCTGGTCCTCGTGGAGCTTCTGCAGGTTCGCCAGCGCGTAGCGGTTCTGCGGGTCGAGCCGGACGACGTCGGTGAACGAATCGAGCGCGCGGTCGATGAAACCGGCGTGCCGGAAGTCGAGCCCGAGGCAGAGCAGGACGTACGCGTGCTCCAGGGGCCTGAGGTCGGGCCGCTGCAGCAGCGACTGGTGAATCGTGATGGCGCGCCCGACCTGGCCCTTCTGCCGGTACAGGTTGCCGAGGATCATCCGGATCTCGAGCGCGTCGTTGTCGCTGGAGGTGGCCTGGGTCAACTCGTCGATGGCCTGATCGACCTGGTTGTCGACGAGGTAGTTCAGGCCCAGCATGTAGTGCGGGGTCTCGCGCAGGCGCCGGCGGTCGACCCAGCGGCCGTCGCGCAGCTTGTAGCGTTCCCAGGCCTTGCCGATCACGATCCCGGCGAGCAGTGCGATCAGCGTCGCTATCAGCGCGTAGGGGGGCATGGCCAGCCGCGCCGTCAGAACATCTCGGTCCGCCAGAGGTCGTGCAGGTGCACGACGCCCGCCACCGCGAACCCGTCGTCCACGACGACGACGGAGGTGATCTTTCGCCGCTCGAGGACGTTCAGCGCCTCGGTGGCGAGGGTATGTGGCGCAATCGTCGCCGGCTGGCGCGTCATCACGTCGGCGGCCCGGCGCTCGAGCAGGGTGCCACCGCCGGCCAGGTGACGGCGGAGGTCCCCGTCGGTGATGATCCCGGCGAGCGTGCCGTTCGCGTCAACCACGCACGTCATCCCGAGGCCCTTGCGCGACATCTCGGCGATGACCTCGGCCATCGGCGTGTCGTCCCGGACGACGGGGGCCTCCGCGCCGCGGTGCATCAGGTGCTCGACGCGCATCAGCTTCTTGCCGATCTTGCCGCCCGGGTGCCGGTCGAGGAAGTCGTCCTCGGAGAAGCCCTTGGCCACGAGCAGCGTCATCGCCAGCGCGTCGCCGAGCGCCAGCGCGGCCGTCGTGCTCGCGGTCGGCACGAGGTTCATCGGGCAGGCCTCCTCCGAGACATGACAGTCGAGCACCACGTCGGCGGACTGGCCGAGCGTGGAGCCGGGATCGCCCGTCATGGCGATGAGGCGTGTGCCGAGGCGCTTGATCGCCTCGATCAGTCGCAGCAGTTCGCGCGTCTCGCCGTTGTAACTCAGGGCGAGCACCACGTCGTCGGACTGGATCACCCCGAGGTCACCGTGGACGGCCTCGGCCGGATGCAGGAAGTGCGCCGGCGTGCCCGTGCTCGAGAACGTGGCGGCGATCTTGCGGCAGATGATCCCCGACTTGCCCATGCCCGTGACGATCACGCGGCCCCGGCACTCCAGCAGCAGCTGGACGGCCTGCTCGAAGTGGGCGTCGACGCGGTCCACGAGCGCGCGAACCGCCGCGGCCTCGGTAGTCAGCACCTGGCGCGCGAGGTCGAGGTCCGCAGGGCGCGTCGTCTTCACGGCACGGCCTCGCACGAGGCCGCGCCCGGGGCGACGACGGCGTGGATCGCCGTCAGGCGCCGGATGAGCGCCTCGACCTTGTCGAGGCGCAGGGCGTTGGCGGCGTCGCTCCTGGCCTTCGAGGGGTCCTCGTGGACCTCCATGAAGACCGCGTCCACGCCGGCGGCGACGCCGGCCGAGGCGAGCGGCTCGATGTACTGAGCCAGGCCGATCGTGACGCCGTCGCCGGCGCCCGGCAGCTGCAGGCTGTGTGTCACGTCGAAGATGACCGGGTAGCCGAGCTCGCGCAACATGGGGATGGCGCGCATGTCGACGACCAGGTTGTTGTACCCGAAGCTCGATCCGCGCTCGGTGACGAGCACCGCATGGTTGCCCTCGGCGGTGACCTTCTCGATCACGTGGCGCATGTCGCGCGGGGCGAGGAACTGGCCCTTCTTGACGTTGACCGGCTTGCCGGTCCGCGCGGCCGCCACGAGCAGGTCCGTCTGCCGGGACAGGAAGGCGGGAATCTGCAGCACGTCGACGACGGCGGCCGCGGGCGCGGCGTGCGCCGGCTCGTGGATGTCGGTCAGCACGGGCAGCCCCGTACGGGCCCTCACGTCGGCCAGCACGGCCAGGCCGGCGTCCAGGCCCGGGCCGCGGAACGACTCGCGCGACGTCCGGTTGGCCTTGTCGTACGAGGCCTTGAAGATCAGCGGCACGCCGCAGCGCGCCGCGATCTCGCGCAGCGCCGAGGCGATCTCGACGGCGTGCGCCGGGCTCTCGATGACGCACGGCCCCGCGATGAAAGCCAGGGGACGTCCCTGGCCGATGGTGATGGACCCGACCTGAACCGCTCGCACGGGCCTATTCTAGTGGTCCTGCCCGCCGCCTGCGCTGGCCCCGACGGCCGCCAGCGTGCCGGTCTTGTGGCGGTAGGCGGCGTCGACGAAGCTGGCAAACAGCGGGTGCGGGCGCAGCGGCCGCGACTGGAACTCGGGGTGGAACTGGACGGCTACGAACCAGGGGTGGGCCGGCAGCTCGGCGATCTCGACGAACTTGCCGTCGGGAGACCGGCCCGAGACCTTCATGCCGTGCTTCGAGAGCTCCGCCTCGTAGACCGTGTTGAACTCGAAGCGGTGGCGGTGCCGCTCGTGGATCAGCGACTCACCGTAGATGCGCTCCGCCACCGAGCCCGGCGCGAGCTGGCACGCGTAGCGGCCCAGACGCATCGTACCGCCGAGGTCGTCGACGCCGAGCAGATCGCGCAGCTTGTAGATCACCTTGTGGGGCGCGTTCTCGTCCACTTCGGTGGAGTCGGCGCCGTCGAGGCCGCAGACGTGGCGGGCGAACTCGACCGTGGCCCACTGGAAGCCGTAGCAGATCCCGAAGAAGGGGATGGACCGCGTGCGCGCGTACTCGGCGGCCTTCATCATGCCGCGCGTCCCGCGTGAGCCGAAGCCGCCGGGCACCAGGATGCCGTCGGCGCCCTCGAGCAGCGCCGCGCCGCCGTCCTTCTCGAGCGCCTCGGCTTCCACCCAGTGCAGCTTCACGTGGAGGTTGCTGGCGAAGCCGCCGTGGTAGGCGGCCTCGTTCAGGCTCTTGTACGAGTCCTCGTAGCCGGTGTACTTGCCGACGACGTGGATCGTCACCGTGTCCTTCGGGTGCTTGATGCCCTGGACGAGCTTCTCCCAGGCATCGGTCTTCGCCTCGGTCTGGGGCAGCCCGAGCTGCTTGAGCACGATCTGGTCCAGCCCCTCGTCCTTGAGGCAGAGCGGCACTTCGTAGATCGTGTCGACGTCCCGCGCCGTGATCACGGCGTCTTCGGCGACGTCGCAGAACAGGGCGATCTTGCGCTTGATGTCGGCGTCGAGCAGCCGGTCCGTGCGGCACAGCAGCACGTCTGGCTGGATGCCGATCGATCGGAGGTCGCGGACGCTGTGCTGCGTCGGCTTCGTCTTCAGCTCGCCCGCGGTGCCGATGTAGGGCACGAGCGTCAGGTGGATGTAGAGCGTGTTCTCGCGGCCGACGTCGAGCCGGAACTGCCGGATCGCCTCGAGGAAGGGCATGCTCTCGATGTCGCCGACGGTGCCCCCGATCTCCACCAGCAGCACGTCGACGTCGCGGCCGGCAACCCGAATCGCGTCCTTGATCTCGTTGGTGATGTGCGGAATCACCTGCACGGTGCGGCCGAGGTAGTCGCCGCGCCGTTCCTTCTGGATGACCGACAGGTAGATCTTGCCCGTCGTCCAGTTGCTGTTGCGCGAGGCCACCATGCTGGTGAAGCGCTCGTAGTGCCCCAGGTCGAGGTCCGTCTCGGCGCCGTCGTCGGTGACGTAGACCTCGCCGTGCTGATAGGGGCTCATCGTTCCCGGATCGACGTTGACGTACGGATCGAACTTCTGGAGCGCGACCGAGTAACCGTGGTCCTCGAGCAGGCGGGCGATCGAGGCGGCGGCGAGCCCCTTGCCGAGTGACGACACGACGCCGCCGGTGACGAAGATGTACTTGGTGGATCTGCCTTCAGGTCGTTGCGTCATACCAGCCTCACGCGCGTACGCCGGCCGCCATGCGGCGGCGGGCCCGCTCCAGGTCCTCGGGAGTGTCCACGCCGATCGAATCGTAGTCGGTCGCCACCGTGCGGATGCGATACCCGTGTTCGAGCGCACGGAGCTGTTCGAGCGACTCCGTGAGTTCGAGGGGCGTCTGCGCCAGGCGGCTGAAGGTGAGCAGGAAATCGCGCCGGAACCCGTACACGCCGACGTGCTTCCAGGTGGTGCCGGCCGGGCCGGGCCGCGGTCCGGCGTCGCGCGCGCCCGGAATGGGCGCGCGGGAGAAATAGAGCGCGTCGCCGTGTCGATCGACGACGACCTTGACGACGTGCGGGTCCGCGTGTTCCCGCGGGTCGGCCAGCGCATGCCGGAGGGTGGACATCTGCACCCCCGGGTCGGCGAACGGGGCGACCAGGTCCGCCAGCATCACAGGCTCGATGAAGGGCTCGTCGCCCTGCAGGTTGACGACGATCTCGCAGGGCAGCTCCGCCGCCACTTCGGCCACGCGGTCGGTACCGGTGCGGTGCGCCGGGCTCGTCATCCGCGCCACCCCGCCGAAGCGCTGCACCGCGTCGATGATCCGCTGATCGTCGGCCGCGACGACCACCGCGTCGACGCCCTGGGCCGCGGCCGCACGCCGGTAGACGTGCTCGATCATGGGCGCGCCGGCGATGTCGGCGAGGGGCTTGCCGGGGAGACGGGTGGACTCGAAGCGCGCGGGGATGACGACGACCGTGTGTGCGCGTTGTGACGGTGTCAGGAACGGGTTACGGGACCCGACAGGGGGCACGGCGAATCATAGCACGGGGCCTCGTGCACGGCGGGTAATTCCCGCGCCGCGACGTGCCGAAAAGACGAGAGCGGGGCGTCGACCCGCGGGATTAAGATTGGACCGGTGGTGCAGATGACGTGGAAATCCACGGCGGCGCTGACGGCCGCGACGTCGCTCGCGGCGTGGTTGTTCGCGCCCGCGCACCAGGACCCGGGCGTCAGGCCGGTTGCGGGGCGGGCGCGTGCCGCCCAGCTGCCGGAATTGCCGAGTCTCGACGTCGAGGCCGCCCGTCTGGCGGCGCACCGCGAGGCGCGCGCCGCCGCCTCGACGGCGACGCGGAATCCGTTCCGATTCGCCGTGCGTCAGTCAGCCGTGCCGCGGGTGGCGGCGCCCGTGGACGCGCCGGCGGCGCCGCCGGTGTTCCGGCGGCCGCTGCGGCTGCGGCTCGCGGGCATCGCCAGCGACGTCGTCGACGGCGCACCGCGCCGCACGGCGATCCTCACGGGGACGGCGGGCGTGGTCCTCGCGCAGGCCGGCGAACAGGTCGACGGGTTCACCGTGACGGCAATCGGCGACCAGGACGTCACGCTGACGAGCCTCGACGACGGCCGGACCGAGCGCCTGTCGCTCGACCGCTGAGCGGCGCGGCCGCTGCGCCGCTCCCGCCTCCTGCTACACCCGCACGAGCCGCGCGTCGCGGACGGCCGCGATCGCCCGGATCTCCTCGAGCACTGCGTCCGGGATGCCCCCGCCCTCGTCGACGTTGACGAGCCCCACGGCGCGGTCGCCGTCGCGCCCGAGCGCGAAGTTCGCGATGTTGATCCCGTGCCGCCCCAGAATGGTGCCGACCTCGCCGATCACGCCCGGTTGGTCGGCGTTGCGGATCACGATCAACGCGCCGTCGAGCGGCGCTTCGACCGGCGTGCCGTCCACGCTCGTGATGCGGGGCGAACTCCGCTCGAAGACGGTGCCCTCCACGGCGTGGTCCCCGTCGCTCGTCGACAGCTTCACCGAGATCAGGTTCGTGTAGTTGCGCGGGCGCGCGCTGCGGTGCTCCACGACGTCGAGGCCCCGCTCGGCGGCGACCGCACGGGCGTTGACGACGGTGACCGCCGACGACAGGATCGGCCGGAACAGGCCGACGAGGACGGCGCTGGCAATCATCTCGTTGCGGCCGTCGGCGAGGTCGCCGTCGTACCGCACGGCCAGCGTCGCCGCGCGTCCATCGTTGATCTGCGCGACGAAGGCGCCCAGGCGCTCGCCGAGCGTGACGAACGGCTGGAGGCGCGCGAACTCGTCCGGCGACACGGTCGGCGCGTTCACGGCGTTCCGGATGACCCCGTCCCGCAGGAAGTCGCGCAGGGCCGCGGCCGTTTCCACGCCGACCAGTTCCTGGCCCTCGACCGTGGAGGCGGCAATGTGCGGCGTCGCCACGACCTGCGGCAGCATCTGCAGCCGGTGATCGACGGTGGGTTCCTTCTCGAAGACGTCGAGGGCCGCGCCGCCGACCTGGCCCGACTCGATCGCGTCGGCGAGCGCCTGCTCGTCGATGAGGTCGCCGCGGGCGGTGTTCAGGATGCGGATGCCCTTCTTGGCCCTGGCGAGGCGTTCGGCGTTGACGAGCCGCCTGGTCTGCGGCGTCGACGGCATGTGGAGCGAGACGAAATCGGCCCGCGCGAACAGGTCGTCCAGGCTCACGAGCTCGATGCCCAGGTCGGCGGCCAGGTGGGCGGGGATGTAGGGGTCGTGCGCGATGATCTGCACGCCGAACGGCCGCGCCCGGCGCGCGACCTCCTGGCCGATGCGCCCGAGGCCGGCCAGGCCGAGCACCTTCCCGCGCAGTTCCTCGCCGAGGAACTTCTTCTTCTCCCACTTGCCCTGCTTCATCGCGGCATCGGCGGCGGGAAGGTGCCGCGCCAGCGCGAGCAGCTGGCCGAGCGCGAGCTCGGCGACGCTGACGCTGTTGGCGCCCGGCGCGTTCATCACGACGATGCCGCGTGCGCTCGCGGCGGCGACGTCGACGTTGTCGACGCCCGTGCCCGCTCGGGCGATTGCCCGGAGCCTGGGCGCTGCCGCGATGATCGCCGCGGTGACTTTCGTGGCGCTGCGGACGACCAGCGCGTCGGCGTCGGCCACGTCCGCGGCCAGCACGTCCGGCGCACGGCCCGATCGCGCGTCGACCGTCCAGCCTTCCTGGCGGAGGAGATCGAGCGCCGATGCGGGAAGGTCGTCTGCGACAACGATTTTCGGGGTGGTGTGCACGATGGATGCGCTCGCGGTGAGGGTGTGTGCGTGGCCGTGGCCGTGGCCGACGGCGTGGTCCGCGCCGGCTGGCCGACCGAGCAAGTATAATCTGCGATTGGCGTCGCTGGAGGGGGCGGACATCACGGCGATGTGACCGTCGCACTACGTTGGTGCAAAACGCTAGATCGTTCGTGATCGCGCGGAGTCAGCGCCTCTGACGGTGGGTTTTCGACAGAGTTTTCAACAGGAAATGTGCATAACCGGCGATCCGGCCGCGGGAGAGTGCCCTAACGCCGACGCGAGTGCGAAACACGTTCTGTTCCGTTATCGAGGTTGTCCATGAATCGTAAAGTGACCGTGGTTGGCGGCGCCGGCAATGTCGGCATGACGGTGGCGCGAGCCATCGCGGAGAAGGAACTCGCCGATGTCGTGATCATCGACATCGCCGAACAGAAGGCGGCGGGCGTCGCCCTCGACATCTACGAGACCTGCCCGATCATCGGCAGCAACTCGCGCGTCATCGGTGGCGCCGACTGGAGCGCCGCCGCCGGCTCCGACATCGTGGTGATCACCTCGGGCAAGCCCCGCAAGCCGGGCATGAGCCGCGACGACCTCGTCAAGGACAACTACGACATCATGAAGAGCATTGCGCCGAACCTCGTGGCGCACTGCCCGAACGCCATCGTGATCCCGGTCGCCAACCCCCTCGACGCGATGTGCCAGGCCCTCTTCAAGCTGACGAAGTTCCCCCGCGAGCGGGTGATCGGCATGGCCGGCGTGCTCGACTCGGCGCGCATGAGCACGTTCGTCGCCATGGAGCTGAACGTCTCGGTCGAGAACGTCCACTCGTTCGTGCTGGGCGGCCATGGCGACACGATGGTGCCGCTCGCCCGCTACTCGACGGTGGCGGGCATCCCGCTGACGGAACTGCTGCCGAAGGAGCGCATCGAGGCCATCTCCAAGCGGACCGCCGACGGCGGCGCCGAGATCACGAAGCTGGTCGGCACGAGCGCGTGGTACGCGCCCGGGCAGGCAGCGGCCGAGATGTGCGAAGCGATCCTGAAGGACAAGAAGAAGATCCTGCCGTGCTCGGTGTACCTGCAGGGCGAGTACGGCGTCAACGACCTGTTCGTCGGCGTGCCGGTCAAGCTCGGCGCGAAGGGAGTGGAGCAGATCGTCGAGATCAAGCTGACCGCCGAGGAGGATGCCGCGCTCAAGAAGTCGGCCGGCGCCGTCAAGGAACTCGTCGACATCATCGGCGTCTAGACACGCCGGCCACGCCGGCGGCCGATCGAACCGGGCGGCCCTGCTCAGGGGCCGCCCGTCGTCTGTACGGTGTCAGAAGCTGCCACGCAGCCGCACGTCGCGCGAGGAGGCGCCGACGAAGAACGGACGCCCGCCGAGCGGCACCCAGGTGCGGTCGCCGTCGGACCAGTATTCCAGCGTGCGGGCGTCGAGGCTCACGGTCACCGTGCGTGTCTCGCCGGGACGCAGCGCCAGGCGGGCGAACCCGGCCAGCGCGGCGCGGGGGGCCGGGACGGGGGCGTTCGGGGGTGGCTCCACGTAGACCTGCGCCACCTCCGTGCCGGCGCGGGTGCCACGGTTGCGGACCGTGAACGTGACGTCGACGCGCCCGTTCTGCTGCGTGGCACGCAGGGCGCCGTAGGCGAATCGCGTGTAGCTCAGGCCGTGGCCGAACGGGAACAGCGGCGCGACGCCCGCCTGGTCGTAGCCGCGGTAGCCGAAGAAGATGCCCTCTGTGTATTCCTGCCGTCCGTCGATGCCCGGATAGCGGGCGGGCTGGGCCGTCGGCGCGTCCTCGGCCCGCCGGGGAAACGTCACGGGCAGACGCCCGCCGGGGTTGTCGTCTCCGGCGAGCAGCGCCGCGGTGGCGGAGCCCCCCTCCTGGCCGGCGTACCACGTCTGCAGCACGGCGCGCACGCCAGGCAGCCACGGCATCAGCACGGGAGTGCCCGTGTTCAACACCACCACGGTGCGCGGGTTGGCGCTGGCGACGGCGGCAATCAGCGTGTCCTGATCGTCGGGCAGGCTCAGCGACGTGCGGTCGTGGCCCTCCGTGCTCTCGTCGTGGGCGAAGACGACGGCGACG
>CAWULT010000106.1:0-16255 GCA_963923455.1 uncultured bacterium | reverse complement strand
GTGAGGGTGATTGTAAGCGCGAGGGGGGCCGGCCCCTTCGACAACGGCCCCCCTCGCGCTTACAATCACCCTCACCGAGGCCTGGGCGCTCGCGGCCCAGTGCGCGGACATAAGGGTATCTTTCATTCCCAAGGGTGGCGGCGGGCTGGCCGGACGGGCCGGTCGAGAGGATTGCTGGAGGCAGTATGACGAAGCGAATTCTGGGTTCTGTCGTGGTGTGTGGGGTGCTGATGGCCGGTGGGGCGCTGCAGGCTCACCACTCCCTCGCGGGCGTGTACGACATGAACAAGGAAGCCGAGAAGACCGGGTCGGTGACGCAGGTGAAGTTCACCAATCCGCACGGGTCGCTGACGATCGCGGTGAAGAACGCGGACGGTACCACGACCGACTGGACCTTCACGCTCGGCTCGGCCACCAGCCTCGCCCAGCGTGGCGTCGGCAAGACCGGCCCGAACGCGCTGCACGCGGGCGACAACATCAGCGTGAAGTTCATCCCCGCGCGCAACGGCAGCCCGCTGGGCTTCCTGAAGTCCGTCACGATGCCCGACGGGCGCGTGGTGCAGATCTCGGCCGGCAACGCCAACGACTAGCGGAGAGTGGCAACCATGGCATTTCGCATGGGCAAGACGGTCGCGCTAGGCCTCGCATTGGCTCTGGGGCTGCCGGCGCTGGCCGGCGCCCAGCAGCGCGGCGGCTTCCGTGAACCGCCGCCGCCCTACCGGCCCGCGGCCGGCGCCAAGGACCTGCGGTCCGTCCTCTTCAACTGGACCTGGCACATGGGCATGCTCCGCGGCGTCGACGAGCACGAGCTCGTGGTCTCGCTCGAGTACCAGGGCAAGGGCACGATGCAGGTGGACGGCCAGCCGTGCACGCTGACCAAGTACCGCATCAGCAACAACTACCAGACGCCCGGTCAGCGCACGCAGTACACGTGCACGCTGCCGAACGGCCAGACGCGCTCGGGCATCGAGGTCGTCAGCGGCGAGTTTGCGTGGAACGAGGACGTCGTCGGCGCCGAAATCGTGCCCGGCAAGGGCAAGGCGACGCCGATGGCCGCGGCCGTGCAGGAGCGCCTGATCCGGCTGTGGGCGAGCCCGCAGGCGGCGCCGAAGGCGGCGCTCGACGCCGTGGCGCCCCTCAAGGAGCTCGGCCCGAACCCGGGCACGCGCGTGGCGGACGGCGTGATGACGGCGGGCCAGACCTCGCTGACGTGGGAGGGGGGCAAGCCGGTCGTGACGTTCCCGATCCCGGGCGTGCCGGGGGCGACGGCCTCTGCCACGCTGGATGCGAAGTACATGGCCGAGCGCGTCGTGGTGAAACAGGGCACCACCACCACGGAGTTCACCTACGGTGACTACCGCGACTGGAACAACCCGTTGAACCGCATCGAGGCCTTCTACGCCGGCAAGATGACCGAGCGGAAGAACGGCACGGTGGTCCGCGACGTGACGACGACGGAGACCGAGACCGGCAGCGTCTACGTGGTGATGCCGGTGCCGGCCAGCGTGAAGGCCGCGATCAAGGGCTCGGGGCGTCCGCCCGCGGTGCCGGAGATCGTGCCGACCTTCGCCGCCAACCCGGCGCCGACGCCGCGCACCGCCAACGGCAAGCCCGACCTGACCGGCAACTGGGCCGGCGGCGGCATGAACTGGCGCTACGGCAACCGCCGCTGCGGACCGACGCAGGTCGACTGTTCGCGCGAGATCAACCAGACGGCGGATTTCGAATTCGAGGCCCCCTCGAGGTTCGGTCCGAGCCGGCCGACGTACAAGCCGGAATTCTGGGACAAGGTGCAGCAGCTCGACATGTGGACGAACCGGGACGATCCGGTCATGACGTGCCAGCCGCTGGGCAACCCGCGGCAGGGTCCGCCGCGCCGCATCATCCAGACGGACCGCGACGTGGTGTTCCTCTACGGGATGTACGCGGACGGCGGCGGCGGCAACGCCGAGCACCGGGTCATCCCGATCGACGGCCGCAAGCACGACCCGCAGAAGGCCATCGAGGCGACCTACAACGGCTACACCGTGGGGCGCTGGGAGGGCGACACGCTGGTGCTCGACTCGATCTCGTTCGTCGACACGACGTGGCTGGCGCGCGGCGGCTTCTTCCACTCGGAACAGCTGCACGTCGTGGAGAAGTTCACCCGCGTCGGCAACGAGATCAAGTTCGAGGTGACGGTCGAGGACCCGCAGGTGCTCGCCGAGCCCTGGGTGATGACGCCGCGCATCCTGCGTCTCGTCACGAACCCCGACGCGGGCCTCATCCCCGAACACGCCAACTGCGAGCTGCCCGACCTCTCGGAGATCACCTCGCAGATCCGGCACTAGCCGGTCGAGCCTGACGAACGTTGCGGCGGCGGGCGACTTGCCTGCCGCCGCAGCCGCTCCCATCCACGCCGGCCGCCCCCGCGGCCATCGGTCCAGCCCCTCTCCGGCACGCCTCGGGACGCCGCGCCACGCGCGGACGCCGCGACCTCGCCGTCTACTGCGCCCGTTCGGGCATCAGCGTCACCTGCACGTAGCGGCTGGTGTCCAGGTAGGTCCGCGCGGCCTGCTCGACGGCCCCGGCCGTCAGGGCCGTGATCCGGCGCGGCAGGGTGAAGACCGCGCCGACGTTCCCCGCCTCACCCTCCTCGTACCGGCGGACGATCTCGTTCAGCAGGTACCCGTTCTCCTGGCTGTCCTGCTCGAAGTCGCGCAGCATCGCCACCTGGAGCCGCTCCACCTGGTCGCGCGTCAGCCGGATGTTGCGCACGAAGCGGATCTCGTCGAAGACGCGCCGTACGAGGCTGGCCGTCTGCGCCGGGTCGCACGTCCACTCGATGCGGATGCGGTACTCGGGCTTCGGAAACTTCTGCGTGCGCTGCTCGGCCTCGATGCTGTAGGTGGCCCCCAGCTCCTGGCGGATCGTGTCGAACAGGCGCGACTGCAGGATCAGCGTCATCGCCCGAATCGCCAGCCGGTGTTCGTCGTCGTGGACGAACGGGCCGGAGAAGACGAGCGACACCTGGCTCTTCGGTGC
This sequence comes from uncultured bacterium, assembly GCA_963923455.1. Taxonomy (GTDB): domain Bacteria; phylum Acidobacteriota; class Vicinamibacteria; order Vicinamibacterales; family UBA2999; genus CAWULT01. Next base: position 13,231 of record CAWULT010000106.1, on the reverse strand, counting down.
CACCCCCTTCTCGATGGTCTTCTCGACGACGCCGGCCGGCGGGCCGATGCCCGTGTCGCGCCACGTTTCGGGCATGCGGGTCGCTGGCAGGCTGGCCACGTACGTCTCCACGAGCGGCCGCAGCGTCTCGGGCGTGAAGCTGCCGACGAACACGAACGTGAAGCGGCTGGCGTCCGAGAAACGGGCCTTGTAGAACGCCATGGACCTGGCCAGGTCCCACTGCCCGACCGATTCGAGCGTCTCGGGTGCGCGGCGCGGGTGGCCGCCGCTCAGGGTTGCCTCGATCGTCTGCCGGAAGGCGACGTCGGGGCTGGCCGCCTGGTTCGCCAGCAGCCCGCGCGCCTGCACCGCCGCGGACGCGAACGCGGTCTGGTCCGCTCGCGGCTCCCTGAACCGCAGGTACAGCAGCTGGAAGAACGTCTCGAGGTCCTGGGGCGTGCTGCCGCCCGCCATCCCCTGGTTGATCTCGCCGATGAAGGGCGCCACGGCCACCGCCTTGCCGTTGAGCACCCGGTTCAGGGCGATGGGGTTGAACCGGCCGACGCCACCGGCCGGAATCACGTACGAGGCCACGCGGGCCGGCACGAAGTCGGCGTCGCTGGCGAGCGACGTGCCGCCGGGCGCGAACGCGCGGAAGAGAATCTGGTCCTCCTTCAACGTGGTCGGCTTCAGCACCACCGTGGCCCCGTTCGAGAGCGCCCACTCGGTGATCCCCGCCTCGGGCCGCTCGGTCACCTTGACGATCGACCCGGGCATCGGCGGCGCCGGCAGCAGCATCTGGTCCGCCGAGACGTCCACGTAGCGGGTGACCGGCCTGGCGGCTGCGCGCCGCACCACCGCCGCCAGCTGGGCGCGGTCGGGCAGCGTGACGCCGGGCGCCTCCGGCGCCGTCACGATGACGAGGCGGTTCTGCGGCGGAAACCACTGGACGGCCAGCGCGTTGACCTCCGCGAGGGTGATGCCCGGCAGGAACCGGCGATGGAAGGCCAGCTCCTGCCAGATGGTCGGCAGCGCCTCGTTCTGGAGGAAGTTGCGCGTGTACTCGTCGGCGCGGCTCTGCGACTCGCGGTCGGGGCTCGCGGTCACGCTGCGCTCGTAGCTGAGCATGGTCGCCTGCTTGGCGCGCGCCAGCTCCGTGGCCGTGAAGCCGAACCGGAGCACGCGCTGCATCTCGGAGATCATGGTCTCGAGGCCGCGCGGGACGCCGTCGTTGGGCACCAGGGCCTGGAGCACCACCTCGTCCCGGGTGCGTGGGGTGTCGAACAGCTGGCGTCCGGCGGCGACGTCCAGGAACGGGGGGTTCCCGGCCTGCGACAGCTCCGACAACCGCGCGTCGAGCATGTCGCCGAGCAGGCGGTCCATCATGATCTGGCGGTAGCCCCCCACCGTGTCCTGCCGGCGGGCCGGGCGCAGGTTGCTGACCGACACGGAGGTCGCCGTCGATTCCTTGTCGGCGATCACCGCGTAGCTCGTGCCGGGGCGCTCGGGCACGTCGAACGCCAGCCGCGGCCGCTGCGGCGACGGGTTCGTCAGGGGGGCGAAGCGCTCCTTGATCGTGGCGACCGCCGCGTCCCGATCGACGTCGCCGACGACGATCACCGCCATCAGGTTCGGGCGGTACCAGTCACGGTAGAAACGTACGAGTTGCTCGCGCTGGGCCCGCTGGATCACGTCGGGGTCCCCGATGGGCGACCGGGCGGCGTAGCGCGAGCCCGCGAGCTGCGCGCGGCGGACCTTGTCGCGCGTGCGCTCCACGGCGCCCTGGCGCAGCCGCCATTCCGACAGCACGATGCCGCGCTGGCGCTCGATGGCCTCCGGGTCGAACGTCGCACCGCGCGCGAAGTCCTCCAGCACCAGCATCGCGCGGTCGAGCACGCCCGGCACGTCGGACGGCACGCGCAGGGTGTACTCCGTCTCGTCGTAGCTGGTCTCGGCGTTGGCGTCGGGGCCGAGCCCGATGCCGAGCGACGCCAGGAACGCGTTGATGCTGCCCCGCGGGAAGTGCTGCGATCCCTCGAACTGCATGTGCTCGACGAAGTGCGCGAGCCCCAGCTGGTCGGGATCCTCCAGCACGGAGCCGGCCTTGACGACGAGCCGCAGCTCGATCCGCCGGGCCGGACGCGGGTTCGGGCGAACGTAGTACTTCAGCCCGTTGGGCAGGGTGCCCACCGTCACCTCCGGGTCCACGGGCATCAGCTGCGTGAGCCGGTAGCCCGCCACGGACGCGGCGGACGCGTCCTGTTGGGCCGTCTGCGTCCGCGGCGCCGCCGTGAACAGGAATGCCAGCAGGACGGGGCCCAGCAGGCCGGCCGCGACACGGACTCGAAGTGAAGTCATGCCCTCGATCCTACCGGACGACGCAACCCGGACGCGGCCGCGGCCCGGCCGCCGGCCACGGCGGTCCGAGTGCGCTACCCTGACATGGCCGCGACGGCACGCGATGACCGCCTGCGAGCCAGCCAGAGTCTCCACACCGTGATCACCGCCCTGCCCGAGCACATCGACGAGTTCCGCGACCGCGCCTGGCGGCGCGAAGAGGGCCTGCGGGTCGAGACCGCGCACGACGCGGAGCGCTTCATCGAGCGCGTCGGGTTCGCCTGGTGCATGACCGACTCCCGCCGCCCGGGCCCGTCGCTGTACGTCGCGGTCTGCGGGCGGCGCGACGCCGTGATGCCCCGCAACGTACAGACGGATCCCGAGTCGTCGCACACCTGGCTGCTCAAGGACGACCTCGTCCGCCGCGGCAAGGTCTACTACGCCAAGCTGGCGCGGGGGAAGGCCATGTTCATCGCGCCGCGCATGGTGCCGTGCTTCCGCGCCGTCTGGGGCGTCACGCGCGCCGAGGAGCCGCGCCGGTTGAGCGCACCCGCACGGCGAATCCTGCGGGTGCTGCGCCACGAGTGGGAGATGGCCACCAAGGACCTGCGCGCCGACTCGGGCGTGACGGACCGCCCCACCTTCACGCGGGCGCTCGACGAGCTGCAGGCGGCGATGCTGGTCGTCCCGAGCGAGGTGCTCTACGCACCGCACTTCACCTACATCTGGAGCCTGGCGGTCGGACGCTTTCCCGATGCGCTGCGGCGCCGCATGACCCGCGAGACCGCGGTGACGGAGCTGGCCCGCTGCTTTCTGGCCTCGGCGGGCATGACAATCCCAGGCGAGCTGGCCCGCGTCACCGGCTTGCCCCGCTGGGAGGCGGGGCTCGGCAACCGGGCGCTGGTGGCGGAGGGCTACGCGGCGTCGCCCGCGCGGGGCACCTACGTGCTCGCGGCGCTCAGCGGCGCACCGGCGGGCGCGGAGCCGGGCCCGTCGACGGCCTCGTAGTGGCGCCTGGCGCCTCAGCGGCCGGCGCCGTCCGGCGTGGACCGCGACGCGGCCACGCCGCCGTCACTGCTGACGACGCCGGACGAAGTTGCCCGCGACACCGCAGGACTCGGTGCACGGGGGCGGCTGCACGTAGCTGTCCTTGATCCGCGCGCGGTACTCCGGGTAGAGCGTCTCCCGGCGTCCCATGACCGCGTCCTGCGGCAGGTTGTAGAGTTTCGCGAACTCGTCGACGAACGGGTTCCGGTCGGGGTCGAAATGCGGGACGGGATCGCCCGGTTCGCGCCCCTCGAACCCGGGCACGCACGGGTCACGAAAGTCGAGCGGCGCCGGCGACATCCGGAAGCCCTTCGTGATGATCTCGGGCTCCTCCAGGTAGACGGGATCGGTGGCCACCATCATCACCGTCAGCACGTCGCCGTGGCGGAAGAAGCGCCAGTCGATGACCGCCTCGTCGCTGAGCGGCACGCCGGTCTTGCGGATGAAGCCCGCTTTCATGTGGGTCGTACGCGCCGTCAGCGCACCGCCCTCCCACCGGCCCGTCGTGAACCCGGCCTGCGTGTGCAGCGCGTGCGCCGACGGACGCGGGCGGTCGTCCATCCAGATGGTCATCGTCATCCAGTCTTCCCAGGCGCCGATCGTGTAGGACACGATGCGGTGCTTCACGGGGTCGACCTGGCTCGTGATCCGCAGGCCGAACGGGCCCAGCACGGCGTACGCCGCGCCCCACCCCTGGCACTGCCGCTCGATCATCGACTTCTGCGATTCGTCGTAGGCGAGGGCTCGCGTGCGTCCTTCCTCCGTCAGGGCGAGGCCCAGGTAGTCGACCGGCACCGAGTCGTTCTGGACGTCTTCGGTCGCGAGCGGCGCCCACGACCCCGTCAGATCGAGTTGCGCGGGCCGGGCGATGATCTGCGCCTGCACCGCCGCCGGCGCCAGCAGCACGACGACGGCCAGACCGGCGAGCCGGCGCGCTACCAGGTGGATGAGCATGGCGTGGGATTCCACTTCGACCCGTCCGCTTCCCGCTTGAAGTGCGGGCTCACGATGTAAGGGCCGGTCAGGTACACCGGGTCCTCGACGATCGTCGTCACGAGCAGCAGCTGACCACCGTCGGGCAACGGCGTCAGGTCCATGTGCTCCGTCATGGTGGCGCGCTCGCTGTAGGGAACGCCGTTCTTCCTCAGGTAGCCCGCGCGCAGGTTGGCCGTCGTGACGCGCAGGCTGCCGCCGCCGCCAGGACCCGCCACGCGCTCCCACTGCGCCGTCGAGTCACCCTGCCAGCTTCGCGGACGGGCCGGCGTCTGTCCGGCGCCGAAGCGCAGCAGGCGCGTCTGCGTGCCCGCGTCGATGTCGACCCGAAGCGTGTTGGCGTCCTGCCATGTGACGTGCAAACGGGCCGGCACGCTCATGATGGCCGCCGCGCCGTACCCGCGGCACTGGAGGCCCGCCTTGGCGTCGGCCGCCGGGTCCCAGGCATTGATGACGGCCAGCGCGGCCGGCGACGCGGGGATCCGTCGGTACTCGCCCTTGGGCGGCGTGACCATCCGGTAGCGCCAGTTCTCGGTGACGTAGGCCACCCAGTACCCGGTCAGATCGATCGGCGCGGCTTCGCGGGCCGATGCCGGTGGCGCTCCCCCCTGGGCCTGCGCACGGACCGTGGCGGTCGATGCGCCGCCCAGCAGCGCGAGGACGACCGCCAGCCCGGTCGCGACGGCACACGGGCGCCTCATCGTCGGTCCCTCGCCAGGCTGCGATAGACGGCCTCGACGAATCGACCGGCCGTCCCTGCGCCCCCCGCGTTGCCATAGCGGCCGACATAGCCCTTCGCGGGGTTGGCCGCCTTCACCTGCTCGAGGGTCTGGCCGGCCGCCAGCGCCGCGCGGACGCGGTCGCGGATGATGGTGACCATGTCGCGGTACTCGATGACGTCGAACTGATCGCAGAGCCGGCCGTGGCCAGGAATCACGACCGTGCCCGCCTCGCGCGAGACGATCGGCACGGACGCGACGGCCAGGTCGGCGAGCCGGTTGAGCGCCGCGACCTCTCCGTCGATGCCGCCGCCCCGCTCGACGTCGATGACGGGGAACTGGCGCGTGTCGAGCACGTCGCCGGCCATGACGACGTCCGACCGCCGCAGGAAGACGAAGACGTCGCTGTCGCTGTGCGCCTCGGGCTGGTGCAGCACCTCGATCGCCTCGCCGTTCAGGTACATGTACTTGCGCGCGTAGTGAAACGTCTCGGTCGGCCATCCGGCCGCCGGAAGGGCCGACGCCGACACGTGCCGGAGCACGCCCTCGAAGGCGAGGATCGTCGCCGCGGGCGCGATGAGGCCCGCCTGCTCCCTGTTCAGCGTCTCCCCCGCCTTCGACAACTCCTCGTTGCCGCCGGTGTGGTCGACATCGGGGCCGGTGTTGACGACGTAGCGAATGGGCTTCGGCGTGATGCGCCGGATCGCGGCGACGACGCCGGGTGCGCTGGCCGCGGTTCCCGCGTCGACCACGACCACCCCGTCCTCACCCACCTGCACGCCGATGTTGCCGCCGGCTCCGGTGATCACGAAGACGTTGGGACGGACTTCCAGCGTGTCGAGGCGGGCCGCGGTCGCGTCGCTGGCCGGCTGCTGCGGCGCCGCATCCAACGCCGCCTCGACGCCCCGGTACCCGAGGCACGACGCGACACCCGCGAGCAGGGCGATCACTCGCAGCGCACGGCGTCGATGGCGTCGCACTGAGGTCATGGGCAATCCGAGCGGCCGAGTCTAGCATGGCTGCGCGGGCCAGCCTCGACCACGACATCGGGATGGCTGCGCGCCCCGGACGTCGCATATGCTCACGCGATGGCCTCCGTCGGCGACAACTACATCCTCCCCGGGAAGGACGATCACGACCGCCTTCGCACGATCAGCGAACTGCACGACGCCCACACGCACGCGCTGCTGCGGCTGGCCGGGTTCTCGGCAGGGGACCGATTCGTGGAATTCGGCTGCGGCCTCGGGTACGTGACGCGATGGGCCGCGGCGGAGGGCGCCCAGGCCGTCGGCATCGACGTGAACGGCGAGCAGATCGAGGCCTGCCGCGCGCTGGCCCGGCAGGACGGGACGACCGGCGCGGCGTTCGACGTCGGCAGCATCTACGAGCCGCCGTTCGAGCCCGGCACGATCGACGTGTCCTACAACCGCTGGCTGATGGTGCACCTGAACCGCCCGGTGGACGCGATGCGTGCCATTCACCGCATCCTGAAGCCGGGGGGCGTGATGGTGTGCGAAGAATGCGACGTCAGCGGGGTCTACGCGGAGCCGCGGTCGGCCGCCTACGAGGAACTGCGCGACATCGGCCTGGCGGCGGGACGGGCACGGGGCGTGGACTACACCGGCGGCCGGCGCGTACACACGTGGGCCAGGGAGGCGGGCTTCGAGATCGTGCACGTCGACGCCTACCACCCCCACTTCATCAGAGGCCGGTTCAAGGGCTTCTGGCACTGGACGTTGCGCAATGCCCTGCACCAGCTCGTCGATGCAGGACGGCTGACCGACGCGCAGTGGCAGCAGTACATGGACGGCATGACCGCGGCGGACGACGACCCCGACACCGTCGTCGCCCACGCTCGCATGCACCAGCTCATCGCCAGAAAACCGCTGTCGTGATCGGGCGAGCGCCCGGCCGTCACCACGAGGCGCTCAGCACGATCGCCACCCACCCTCCCCGCTCGCGCGTGCGCGCGTGCACCAGCCCCAGGCGCTGGTACGCGCGCCGCACGTCCGGCTCGACCGACGCCGGAATACCCGACAGCACCAGCAGGCCCTGACTCGCGAGCCGGCGCACGAGCATGGGCGCCATCTCGATGAGCGGCGCCGCCAGCACGTTGGCCAGCACCAGCGGCCACGTGCCGATCACGCCGTCCGGGCCACCATGCGCCAGCGCCAGCCGGTCGGCGCACGCGTTCAACCTCGCGTTGGCAGCCGCCGTCCCGATCGCCGCGACGTCGGTGTCGATGCCGAGCGCGCGCGGCACGCTGAGCCGCAACGCCGCGAGCGCGAGCACGCCGGATCCGGTCCCGACGTCCAGCACCGCAGCGGGACGCGTCAGCGGCACGAGGTCGTCGATGGCCTCGAGGCACAGCGCGGTCGTCGGGTGCAGTCCGCTGCCGAAGGTGGCGCCGTCGATCAGCTGGATGGTGCGCGGGAGGCCGGCGTCAGCGGCGGTATCGTTGCCGCGAGGGGGCGGGTTCGCCACCGGGACGATCCGCAGGCGCCCGACGGTGACCGGTCGAGGCGCGAGCACCCACGTGGATCCATCGTCACGCGGGATCGCCGGCGAGGTCGCCACCCGGGCAAGGCCCAGCGCCCGCGCCACCTGGCGAGGCCCGGCCCTGTCCGGCATCAGGGCCGCCAGGCCGCCGCCCGGAGTCGGCTCCGCATCGAGCGCGCCCAGTTCGATCAGGCGATCGAGCACGGCGCCCGACGCCTCGGGCAGGTCCAGTCGGTAGGGCACGCTCCAGCGTACCGCGCCGAGGCCGGCAATGCCCACCTCCGGTCGCGCGGCGGTCGACGTTCGGCGGCTCCGGCCTAGGTGTCCACGCCGACGCCGATCACGATGAGCACGGCGTAGTCCTGCTTCGCGCAGCTCTCGACGGGCGGCATCGGCGCACCCGGCCTGACCGGGAACGTCGACTGTTGCGCCTTCGCCGGCGAGCAGGCCGGCGCGCCCGCCGCGGGGGTGTAGCGCGCCGAACGGCAGCGCAGGTGCGTCACGTCGTAGATGGTGGCGCCGTCCGAGAGCTCCCAGCGCTGCTGGCCGCCGGGGCCAGGCGGATGCACGGTGAGCACCGCCTGCACGTCGCGAAAGCCGGTCACCATGTAGCGGCCCGGAGGCATGGGGAACTCGGGCGCCTCCATGATCAGGCCGTGCTCTTCGAGCCACCAGTCCTTCTCGTCGAACCTCCACCCGGCCGGCGCCACACCGCCCGAGGCCTTCAGGCGCGGAAACTGATCGAGCGTGACCCCGCGCGGGCCCGGATCGAGGCGCCACAGTCCCCACTGATGCGCGTTGCCGCCAAAGGTGGCCTTCGGATCGCCGAGCGCGGCGATGTACTGGGCCGGCACCCGCCGGAACCGGTCCTGCCGCTGGGCGGCGTCCGCGGATGCCACGAGCGGAGACGGGACCCACGCCGCGGCGGCCGCCGCGGCGCCGGACACGAGAAACGCGCGCCGACCGAATCCATTTCGCATCGCCTGCTCCTTTGACGACCGGGCCGCGATCAATCTAGCACCGTTGGCCGTCGACGGCGCGCAGGCATTCCCCGGCGCCGGGCCGCTCATCCGTTCCTGAGGATCTCCCGGGCGGCATTGCGCCCGCAGGCCCCCATGACGCCGCCGCCGGGGTGGGTCGCCGCCCCGCACAGGTAGAGCCCCTTCACCGGCGTACCGTAGCTCGACCAGCCAGGCAGCGGCCGCATGAACGCGAGGCTGGAGAGCCCCATCGCCCCCTGCATGATGTTGCCGCCGGTCAGGCCGAAGGTCGCCTCGAGGTCGGCCGGCGCCAGCACCTGATACCCGAGGACCGACCGCCGGAAGTTGGGCGCATACTCGGTGAGGACGTCGATGCAGCGTTCGGCGTACTGCCGCTTGCAGTCCTCGAGCGCGCCCACGTCCGGCGCCAGCGTGTACGGAAAGTACTGCGTGAAGAGCGACATCACGTGCGCGCCTGGGGGCGCGACGCTGTCGTCGAGCGCGCTCGGCATCGTGGCCTCGATCACGGGACGCTCGGACGGGTGACCGTACTTCGCCCGGTCGAACGCCCGCTCGATGTAGGCCCGATCGGGGCAGATGTGGATGGTGCCGTGGTGTTGCGGCCCCACGTCGCGGCCCGGGAGGCAACTGAAGTCCGGCGGCTCCGACAGCGCGAGGTTGATCTTGCAGCTCGCGCTCGCGTAGTCGATCTGCCGCACGGCGCTGACGAACGCGTCCGGCAGGTCGGTGGCATCCATCAGGCGCAGGAACGTGGCCTGCGCGTCCAGGCCCGACACCACGATCGGGGCGCGATGCTCGTCGCCGTTCGACAACACCACGCCGGCGGCCCGGTTCTCCTTCACCAGGATGCGGGCCACCGGGGCGTTGACCCGGATGTGCGCGCCGCGGGCCGCGGCGGCCGCCGCAATCGCGTTCGACAGCGCACCCATGCCGCCGCGCACGTAGCCCCACACGCCCCGCACCCCCTCGCAGTGTCCCATCACGTGGTGGAACAGCACGTAGGCGGTGCCGGGCATCGACGGCGTCGCGAGCGCGCCGATGATGGCATCGGTCGCCAGCGTGGCCTTCACGGCCTCCGACTCGAACCAGCGATCGAGGATGGCGTTGGCCGACCCCGCGAGCACCTCGACGGCGGCATATCCGTCGGCCCCGAGCCGGTGGAGGCGCCACGCGGTGGCGGCCAGCGTCAACAGCCGCCGGGGTTCGCGCGACCACGGGTCGGGCGGCGCGTCGTCCAGCATCGGTTCGAGGGCGGCGGCCACGCGCTCGAGCAGGGCTTCGTACTTCGGGAGGTTCTCCGCGTCCCTGCGCGAGAACTTGGCGACCTCGCGATGCGTCATGGCCTTGTCGGGCCCCATCAGGAGATAGCGTCCGTCGGGCAGCGGCGTGAAGCTCGACGGGCTGCGGGGGATCATCGCGAACCCGTGGCGCGCCAGATCCAGCTCGCGGACGATCTCTGGTCGGAACAGGCTGTTGACGTAGCTGGCCGTGGACACCTTGAAGCCCGGCCACAGTTCCTCCGTGACGGCGCAGCCGCCGACGAGTTCACGGCGCTCGAGCACCAGGACGCGCCGGCCGGCCCCGGCGAGATAGGCCGCCGCCACGAGCCCGTTGTGGCCCGCCCCGATGATGATGACGTCGTAGGCCATGGACACGGTGGCAGGGGCCGCTACGGTTCGCCGCACGCCTTGAACGCCGACAGCCGGCACGCGGTCGTGAGGCGGTCGACGTCGGCGCGCGCGGCCGGCGAGAGGCTGCGGGCCACGACGTCGCGCGGTTCGCGATCGAATCCGCCGCCGGCCGACAGCGCAACGGACAGCCAGAGGTACGCCCGGGCATGGTCGCGGGGCACACCCTGGCCGTTCGCGTACATCAGGCCCAGGTTGTACTGCGCGCTCGTGTTGCCGCCCGAGGCCGCGCGCCGGTACCACCGCACGGCCTCGGCGTCGTCCTCGGGCACGCCGTCCCCGGTGTCGTACATCAGCGCGAGATCGTTCTGGGCCTCCGGGTTGCCCTGCCGGGCCGCCAGGCTCAACCAGCGGACGGCCTCGGCCAGGTCCTTCGGCACGCCCTCACCGGCCGCGTGCATCGCGCCGAGCTTGTACTGCGCCACGGGGTGCCCGCCGTCGGCGGCCAGGCGGAACCAGCGGGCCGCCTCGACGTCGTCCTTCGCCACGCCCTCGCCGGCCTGGTAGGCCACACCGAGGTTGTACTGCGCCGGCGCGAATCCCCGGTCGGCCGGGCGCCGCAGCCACGACACGGCGGCCACGGGATCGGGCCCCTGCCGGCTGCTGCCGCGCAGGTACAGCAGCGCCAGGTTGTACTGCGCGCCAGGCACACCCTGCTCCGCCGCGCGCGTGTACCACCGCAGGGCCTCGCCCGTGTCCTGCGAGACGCCGCGCCCGGCGTCATAGAGCGTTCCCAGCTGGAACTGCGCCTCGGGCACACCCTGTTCGGCGGCACGGCGGTACCACTCGGCCGCAGCCGCGTCGTCCTCGGGAACGCCCTCGCCACCGTCGTAGGCCTCGGCCAGCCGCAGCTGGGCCTGCGCGTCGCCGGCCTGCGCCCGCTCGAGACAGGCCGCGTAGGTCCGCGCCGCTTCGCAGCCGTTCACGCCGGCGCCCCCCGGCACGGGTCCCGCGCCGCCACGCACGATCCGCGCGACGACGACGGCCACGACGACGGCACCCGCCACCGCGGCGAGCGCGAACGGCCACCGGGGCCGCGCGGTCGGGAGCGCAGCAGGGACGCGGGACACCGGAGGCTCAGGGCTCCTGGAGGGTGATCGCGCCATTCACCACCATGGGCGCCTGCACCACCTGGCGCCGGCCGGATGGCCACGCCACGTCCACGCGGTCGACGCGCACGGCGTCGCCCAGCCCGAAGTAGAGCGGCATCTGGCTCTGCGAGAGGTATCCCGACTTGCCGTCGTGCACCTGCGTGTGCGTGACGCCGCCGGCCACGACCGAGACGACCGCGCCCAGTCCCGCCCGGTTCGAGCGCGTGCCGCGCAGCACCACGCTGACGGCGCGCACCGGACGCTTCGCCGACAGGTCGCTCAGCAGCACCATCGGCTCGGCGTTGAACTCGTTGGTCACGATGTCCAGATCGCCGTCGCCGTCCACGTCGAAGATGGCGGACGACCGCGAGCCGCGCGCACCCCACACCGCGACGCGGCCCGTCAGGCCGGCGCCCTCGGGGTGTCCCTTGTCGGCGCCGTTCATGTCGAGCTCGAACCACGGCGTCGCCACCTGGTTGTCGCGGCGCGGCTCGACGCCCACCACGAACTCGGCGTCGACGAAGCGCATGCCCCGGTCGTTCAGCTTCAGCGAGTTGGTGGCGTAACGGTACGGGTAGTTCATGCCGGCGGTGATGAACACGTCCTCGTAGCCGTCCGCGTTGAGATCACCCGTGCTGATCCCCCACGGCCAGTACATCTCCGCGTTGACCGCGTCGGACACCTCGCGGAAGCGGCCGCCGCCCTCGTTGCGGAACACCGCGTTGCCCCAGATGCTCGTGGAGCCGTCGCCGCGCACCTCCTCGGTCCACGTCATGTGAGACTTCTCGCGCTCCTGCGCGGGGCCCACCTCGTGGCTCATGTCCGAGTGCATGTCGGTGACGAAGATGTCCATCCGGCCGTCGTGGTCGACGTCGAACACCTTGATGCCCATGGCGCCCCACGAGGTGCGGGGGAACACCTCGCGGCTGCGGCGCACGAAGCGGCGGCCGCCGGCGTTCTCGTAGTACTCGTCGTCGCCCTGCATGTTCACGACGTACAGGTCCGGCCATCCGTCACCATTGCCGTCGACCGGGCTCGCATCGCCCGCCCAGGTCCGATCCAGGATTCCCATCCCGGCCGAGACGTCGGCGAACCGGTTGCCGCCCTCGTTGCGGTACAGGCGGTTCGGCTCCTCGCGCTCCGCCTTGAGGTGCCCCTGGAAGGCATCGGTGAGAGCCGCGAAGAAGCGGTAGCCCTCGCCCTGGACGACGGTATCGGACGTGTAGCGGCCGACGTTGGTCAGGAAGAGGTCGAGTCGTCCGTCGCGATTGAAATCGAAGAACACGGCGCCCGAGGAATGGCCGCTGTAGCCGAGCCCGGCGGCCGCGGTGATGTCACGGAACCGTCCGTGTCCGTCGTTCTCGAACAGGACGTTGCCGCCGCGGACGCTGGTCACGTAGAGGTCCGCGTCCCCGTCGTTGTCGGTGTCGGCGAACGACGCGGTCACGTTGACGCGGTCGGCCAGCGCCACGCCGGCCTCGCGTGTGACGTCCTCGAAGCGGCCGCCGCCGACGTTGCGCCACAAGGCGTTGCCGCCGACCTGCGAGACGAAGTAGACGTCGAGGCGGCCGTCGCCATCCACGTCGGCCACCGCCATGCCCGTGCCGTGGTCGTAGTGGGCCGACTTGTAGGTCTTGGCCGCATCCGCGACGACGCGGTTGCGCCAGGTGATGCCGCTCTCGGGCAGGCGGTCGGTGAAGCGGAAATCGTGGAACACGGCGAGCCCGGCCGCCGCCTTGCGCTGTTCGTCGCCAAGGGTCTTCAGCCGGGCCGTGTCGGCCAGCTGCGGCGGCGACAGGCGCACGACGGGGGCCGCGGGCGCCTCGCCGCCGGACCGGCATCCGGCGATCGCCAAGGCGAGCGACCCGATCCGCATG
>CAWULT010000105.1:0-16330 GCA_963923455.1 uncultured bacterium | reverse complement strand
GCGGCCGATCCTGACGCGCGCGACGGCCGAGGCCGTGACCGCGAAGCGGCGCGGCGAGCCGCTGTTCATCGTCGACATCGCCGTGCCTCGTGACGTCGAGGCGTCGGTCGGCGACATCGAGCAGGTGTTCCTCTACAACGTGGACGACCTGCGCGCGATCGTCCAGGAGAACCTGTCCAAGCGCGGCGACGAGATCCGCCGGGCGGAGTCGATCATCACCGAGGAGGTGGCCCGCTTCGCCGCGTGGCGGCGCGCACGAGGCGTGGTGCCGACCGTCGTGGCACTGCGCCAGCACTTCGACGCGATCCGCCGGTCGGAGCTGCAGCGCCTCGACGGGAAGCTCGCCGCCCTGCCGCCCGACGCCCGCGCGCGGGTCGACGAAGTGACCAGGCTGATCGTCGAGAAGCTCCTGCTCGAGCCCACCGAACAACTGAAGGCCCTGCCGGACGAGGAAGCCCAGGTGCTCTACACCGAAACGCTCAGGCGGCTGTTCCAGCTGCGCGACGACCCGCCGCCGGCGGCGGGCAGCCAGGCCCCCGCGGTCGCACCGGCAGAGCGGCGGCGCGACTGATGCGGTCGCTGAGGATCGGCACGCGCGGCAGCCCGCTCGCGCTCTACCAGGCCAACACCGTCGCGGCCCTGCTGGGCGCGCACGCCGGTGTGCGCGCGTCCATCGTCGTCATCAAGACAGCGGGCGACCGCGTGGCGGAAACGGGCCAGGCCCCGTCGCCGCTGGCGGGCGACGGGGGCAAGCGCCTGTTCGTGAAGGAGATCCAGGACGCGCTGCTCGCGGGCGAGGTCGATCTCGCCGTGCACAGCAGCAAGGACATGCCCGCCGTGCCGCCCGAAGGCCTGGTGCTGGCCGCGGTGCTGCCGCGCGAGGACGCCCGCGACGCGATCGTCCTGCCGCAGCGGGACGGGGAGCCGCAGGCCCCCGGCACCATGGCCGGGGTGGTCGCGCGGCTCGGCCCGACGCCGCGCATCGGCACGAGCAGCGTGCGACGCGCCGCCCAGTTGCGGCGTCTGTTCCCGAACGCCTCGTTCGCGCCCGTCCGCGGCAACCTCGACACGCGGCTGCGCAAACTCGACGCCGGCGAGTACGATGCGCTGGTGCTCGCCGCAGCCGGCCTGCGCCGCCTCGAACGCGCCAGCCGCATCTCGGCGGCGATCGGCGCCGACGACTGCGTGCCCGCGCCGGGCCAGGGCATCATCGCCGTCGAGATCCGCGACGGCGACGCGGGCACCCGCGACGCGGTCGTACGCATCTCGGACGCGGACGCCTGGGTGGCGCTGGCGGCCGAGCAGGCCGTGGTCCGCGCACTCGGCGGCGGCTGTCAGATGCCGGTCGGCGCGCACGCGGTGCTCGACGGACCGGCGCTCGTCGTCACCGGCGTCGTCGCGACGCCCGACGGCTCGCGCGCGCTGCGGGCCGTGACGCGCGGCACGATCGATGCCCCCGGCGCCGCGGGCGAAGCCGCGGCGACCGCACTGCTCTCTCAGGGGGCCGCCGAGATCCTGGCCGAAGTCCAGCGATCGCAGGCGGGCCCCAAGGTCTGACGTCATGACGCTGCCCACCGTATTCCTGATCGGCGCCGGGCCCGGAGACCCGGGCCTCATCACCGTCCACGGCCTTGCGTGCCTCCGCCGCGCGGATGTCGTCATCTACGACCATCTGGTCTCGCCGCGCCTGCTGAAGCACGCCCGGGCCGACGCCGAGCGCATCGACGTGGGTACGCCGTCGCCCGACTCCACCGCGCAGGAGGCCATCAGCTACCTGCTCGCGGAGAAGGCCCGCGAGGGCAAGCTGGTCGCCCGGCTGAAGTGGGGTGACCCGTTCGTGTTCGACCGGGGCGGCGAGGAGGCCCTGTTCCTGCACGAGCAGGGCATCCCCTTCGAGGTGGTGCCCGGCATCCCGGCCGGCATCGGCGTGCCGGCCTACGCCGGCGTCCCGGTGAGCTATCCCGGCGGCGGCGACACGATCACGCTCGTGCGCGGCTTCGAGGACGAGAGCCGGACGCCGCCCGACATCGACTGGGCCGGGCTGGCGCGGCTCGAGGGCACGGTCGTCTGCTATGCCGGCGCGCACCAGCTGCCACGCGTGCTCGACACGATGCGCGCGAACGGCTGGCCGATGGACGGACAGGCGGCCGTCGTCTACAACGGCACGCTGCCCAGCCAGGTCAGCCTGTCCGGCACGATCACCGAACTGCTGCAGCGGGTGAAGGAGCATCCCCGGCGGGAGCCGGCGATCCTCGTGGTCGGCCGGGTCGCGGGGCTGCGCGAGCACCTGCGCTGGTACGACAGCAAGCCGCTCTTCGGCACCTGCGTACTCGTGACGCGCCCGCGCGAGCAGGCCGCCGAGCTGGTGGACCGGCTCGCGGCCCTCGGGGCCGACTCGGTCGAGGCACCGATGATCCGCATCGACCCCCCGGAGGACCCCGAGCCGTTGCGCCGCGCGGCGGCCGAGGCGTCCACGTTCGACTGGATCGTCCTGACGAGCGCCAATGCGGTCGACGCGCTGATGGGCGCGATTTTCGAGGTCGGCCTCGACGTCCGCGCCCTCGCGGGCCCGCAGCTCTGTGCCGTGGGCTCGGCCACCGCGGACGCCATGGCGCGTTACGGGATCCAGGTGGACCTGGTCCCGGCCGAGTTCCGGGCCGAGGGGCTCGTCGCCGCCATCCTGGCGCGCGGCCCGCTGGCCGGGGCACGCGTGCTGCTGCCGCGCGCCGACATCGGCCGCGAAGTGATCGCCGAGCGGCTGCGTCAGGCCGGGGCGCAGGTCACCGAGGCCGTGGCCTACCGGACGGTGCTCGAGGACCCGCTGCGCGAGGGCGCGCCCGACGTCTACCGCATGCTGCTCGACGGCCGGATCGACGTCGTGACCTTCACCAGCGCGTCGGCCGTCCGCAACTTCGCCCAGGTCTACGGCGCGGACCAGGCGGCCGACCTGCTGCGCCGTACCATGGTCGCCGCAATCGGCCCCGTCACGGCCGAGGCCGCCGCCCAGCTCGGCATCCCGATCACCATTCAACCCACGACCTACACGATCGCCGCCCTCGTCGACGCGATTCTGGCGCACGTCGGCGGCGCCGGCCTCGCGAAGGCGTAACAGGACCGCCATGTCCATCGATACCCTGCAGACGTTCCGCCTGACGCAGCGGCCCCGGCGGCTGCGCGCGACGGAGTCCATCCGGGCCCTGGTCCGCGAGACGCGGCTCTCGCCCGAGTGTTTCATCTATCCCCTGTTCGTCTGCGAGGGCGAGGGCGTCCGCCGGGCGATCGGCTCGATGCCGGGCGTCTACCAGTGGTCCGTCGACGAGGTGGTGAAGGAGGCTGCGCTGGCGCACGCCGAGGGCATTCCGGCCGTGCTGCTGTTCGGCCTGCCGGTCCACAAGGACGACATGGGCTCGGCCGCCGCGGATCCCCACGCTCCCGTGCAGCGGGCCGTGCGCGCCATCAAGAGCGAGGTGCCTGGCGTGCTCGTGATGACCGACGTCTGTCTGTGCGAGTACACGTCGCACGGCCACTGCGGCGTGCTCGACGGCGAGGAGATCCTGAACGACGTGACCGTGGGGCAACTCGTCAAGGCGGCCGTCTCCCACGCCGTCGCCGGCGCGGACTTCGTGGCCCCCTCCGACATGATGGACGGCCGCGTCGGCGCGATCCGCCGCGCCCTCGACGACCTCGGCCTCGAACGGACCGGTATCATGGCCTACTCGGCCAAGTACTGCTCCGGGTTCTATGGTCCCTTCCGCGAGGCCGCGGACTCGACGCCACAGTTCGGCGACCGCCGCAGCCATCAGATGGACCCGGCCAACGTCGAGGAGGCCCTGCGCGAGGTGGAGATCGACATCGCCGAGGGCGCCGACATCGTGATGGTGAAGCCCGCGATGCCCTACCTCGACGTCGTCACGCGGGTGAAGGCCCGCTTCGGCATGCCGACGGCCGCCTATCAGGTGAGCGGCGAATACTCGATGCTGAAGGCCGCGGCGCAGAACGGCTGGCTCGATGAGGCACGCGTGATGATGGAGACCCTGGTCGGCATCCGGCGCGCCGGCGCCGACATGATCATCACCTACTACGCCCGCGACGCCGCGAAGCGGCTGGCCTGACCCCGATGCCCAAGACCACCAAGAGCAAGCGCCTGTTCGCCATCGCCACCCAGGTCCTGCCGGGCGGCGTGGACAGCCCCGTCCGCGCGTTCCGCGCCGTGGGCGGCCATCCCCTGTTCGTCAGCAAGGCCTCCGGCTCGCGGCTGCAGGACGTGGACGGCAACCGCTACATCGACTACGTGATGTCGTGGGGCCCCCTCATCCACGGCCACGCGCCGAAGGGCCTGGTGAAGGCCATCGCGGCGGCGGCCGCGCGCGGCACGAGCTACGGCGCCCCGAGCGCGCTCGAGCACGAGCTCGGCCTCAGGGTGCGCGAGCTGATGCCGTCGATGGAACGTGTCCGCTTCGTCAGCTCCGGCACCGAGGCGGCGATGAGCGTGGTCCGTGTCGCGCGGGCCTTCACGGGGCGCGACCGGATCCTCAAGTTCGAGGGCTGCTACCACGGCCATGCGGACGCCTTCCTGGTGAAGGCGGGCTCCGGCGCGACGACGCTCGGCGTGCCGACGAGCCCCGGGGTGCCGGCCGCGCTGACGGACCTCACCGTGCTGGCCCGGTACAACGACCTGGCGTCGGTGGACGCGGCCCTGGCGGCGCACGGCCCGCACCTCGCCGCGATCTGCGTCGAGCCCATCGCCGGCAACATGGGCCTGGTGCCGCCGGCGGCCGGCTTCCTCGAGGGCCTGCGGCAGCGCTGCGACGCGCGGGGAATCCTGCTGATCTTCGACGAGGTGATCTCGGGCTTCCGGGCGGCGGCCGGCGGCGCGCAGGCCGCCTTCGGCGTCAGGCCCGACCTGACGTGCCTGGGCAAGATCATCGGCGGCGGCCTGCCCGTGGGCGCCTACGGCGGCCGCGCCGACGTCATGAACCTCGTGGCGCCGGCCGGTCCGGTGTACCAGGCCGGCACGCTCTCGGGCAACCCGGTGGCGATGACGGCCGGGCTGTGGGCGCTGAACCGCCTGCACGCCAGGCTCTACAAGGACCTGGCGCGTCGAGGCGCCATGCTGGCGGGCGGCTTCGCCGAGGCGGCCCGCGAGGCCGGCGTCGCGCTCCAGGTGAACGCCTTCGGATCGCTCGTGACACCGTTCTTCACGTCCGAGCCGGTTCGCGACTACGAGTCGGCCTTGAAGGCCGACGCGAAGGCCTACTCGGCCTTCTTCCAGGGCATGCTGAAGCGCGGCGTCTACGGACCGCCGGCGCAGTTCGAGGCCTGGTTCCTCTCGGCGGCTCACACGGACGGCGACATCCGGAAGACCATCGCCGCCGCGAAGGGCGCGATGAAGGACGTGAAGAAGGCCACCGCCAGGTAAGCCGCCCCGGCTCGGGCGGGAAAGGGTTTCCCGTGGTTCGATTCGTCCGGTTCGTCACGCGCGTGTTCGCCCTCGTGCTCCCGCTCGCCGCCGGCATCACGGCCGCCTCGGCCCAGACGGCGACGCTCCCCTACGACCACATGCACCTGGCCGCGGCGGACCGGGCCAAGGCCATCGAGTGGTACGTGCAGCACCTCGGGGCGTCGCGGCACGAGCTGGGCGACCGCGTCGCGTTCGGGAAGGTGACGATGTCGTGGTTCGAGCGCGCGGGCAGCCCGTCGAGCGACGGCAGCGTGATCGACCACATCGGGTTCTCGTTCCCCGACGTCGCCGCCAAGGTCACCGAGTTGCAGGCCGCGGGCGCGAAGGTGATCGCGCCGGCGCGGGACGTGCCCGGCCTCTTCACGCTGGCCTTCGTCGAGGACCCGTGGGGCGTCAAGATCGAGCTGGTGCAGGACGGCGACCGGCCGGGCTTCCACCACATCCACCTGCGGCTGCCCGATCCCGACAGGGCGCTCGCGTGGTACCAGGAGCGGTTCGGCGGCGAGCGCGGCCGGCTCAAGGGCCGCATCGACGGCCTCACCTACGACGGCCTGTGGCTGCTCGTCCAGAAGGCCGACGCGGCCCCGAAGAGCGAGGGCCGCGCAATCGATCACCTCGGGTGGCGCGTGCGCGACCTCGAGACCACGCTCGCCGGTTCCCGCGCCAGGGGCGACCGGATCACGATGGAGCCGCGGATGATCCGCGACGTCCGCGTCGGCGTGATCGAGGACCCGAACGGAGTCCGCATCGAGCTGGCCCAGCGGCCGCAATTCTGAGGCGGGCTGCCGTGCCATCGATGCGGACGCGATCGGCGCCGGTCGTCCGGACGGCGCGGCTGGGCGCGGCCCTCCTGGCCCTGACGCAGGCCCTCATGGCCGGGTGCGGCGGGCCAACGGCCGGCGGCCCGGAGGCGGGCGGCGAGGGACAGACGATCGTCGTCTCGAACTACGGTGTCGCCGTCAACGGCATGCCGTTCGCCGTGGCCAGGGCGCGCGGGTACTTCGAGGCCGAGGGCGCGCACGTCACCGGTATCCTCAGCTCGTCTGGCGGGGGCTCGACGATCCGGAACCTCGAGGGCGGCAACCTCGCCTACGCGGAGACCAGCCTTGCCTCGGTCGTCGCCGCGGCGGCCTCCGGCGCGAAGATCCGCATCGTCTCCGGCAACGCCCACACCGCGGCCGAGTTCCACTGGATCACGATGCCCGACTCGCCGGTGAAGACCCTGGCCGACGTGAAAGGCCGGCGGCTCGGCTTCACGACGCCTCGCTCGACCTCTCAGGCGCTCAACGCGCTGCTGCTCCGGACGCTCGGCCTTCGCCCCGGCGACGTGTCGCAGATCAACACGGGCGGCTTCGGCCAGATGCTCGTGGCACTCGAGCGCGGCGGCATCGACGTCGCGCCGATGAGCGACCCCATCTACACCCAGAACAAGGGCAAGTACCGGCTGCTGGCCGACGCGACCTCCGTGCTGCCGGCGCTGACCAACGTGGTCGGCGTCACGAGCGAGGAGGCCGCAGGCCGCCACGGCGACTTCATCCGTGCGGTGATCCGGGCGCGCCGGCGCGCGGTCGCCGACATCTACGCGGACCCGGCGGCAGCAGCCGCGGTGATCGCGCCGGAGTACAAGCTCGACGTCGCCGTCACGCGCGAGATCCTCGAGCGCCTGGTGGCCAGCGGCAAGGACTCGGGCGTCCCCTACTGGGGCCCGGGCGACATCCGCTACGGCCCGATGGACGAGATGATCAAGGCGCAGCAGGACATCGGGGCGCTCAGCGGCCCGGTTGATTGGACGACGCTCGTCGACGTACGCTTCCTGCCCGACGACCTGCAGGGCGCCGGCGCGCGCTGACCGCGCCGCTCCCGGGCGTTCCGACCCGCTGACATGCGCCAGCCCCACGCCGTCCTCGAAGGCGTCACCCGCGTCTACCCCGGCACGGGCGACCGCCCCCCGCTGCGCGCGCTCGGCCCGATCGACTTGACGCTCGCCCACGGCGAGTTCTTCGCGGTGGTCGGCCCGTCAGGGTGCGGCAAGTCCACGCTGCTCGAGCTGGTGGCCGGGCTCCAGACCCCCACCGACGGCCGCGTCGTGTTCGAAGGCACGCCCGTGCGCGGCCAGGTTCCGGACGGAGTCGGCGTGGTGTTCCAGCAGGACGCCAGCTTTCCCTGGGCGACCGTCCACGACAACGTCGCGTTCGGCCTGCGCCAGCGGGGAACCCCGGCCGTCGAGGTCGCGCGGCGCGTCCAGTCCGCGCTGTCGCTGATGGGCCTCGCCGGGTTCGCCAGCGCCTACCCGGCGCAGCTCTCGGGCGGCATGCGCCAGCGGATGTGCATCGCGCGGACGCTGGTGCTCGAACCGCGGCTGATCCTGCTCGACGAGCCGTTCGGCGCGCTCGACCAGCAGACCCGCCTGCTGATGGGCGACGAGCTGCTGAAGCTGTGGCGGACCACCGGCGCGACGGTGCTGCTCATCACCCATGCACTCGACGAGGCCGCGGTACTGGCCGACCGCATCGGCGTGATGTCGGCCCGGCCGGGCCGGCTGCTCGACGTCATCGAGACGCACTGGCCGAAGGACCGCGACAGCCGCCTGCTCGAACGCCCGGAGCTGGCCGGCATCACGGCCCGCCTGTGGGCGCACCTGCGCCGCGAGTCGATGGCCGCGCTGGCGCCGGGAGGCGCGACACCGTGAGCCGGGCCGGGTGGATTCGCCTCGGCGCGATCGGCGCCCTGGTCGCGGCCGTCGAGGCGTTGTGCCGGGCGGGCATCGTCTCGCCCCTCCGGCTGCTTCCACCGAGCGCGATGGTGCTCGGGCTGGGCCCGCTGCTGACGTCGGCCACGATGCTCGCCCAGGTCGCACGGACGCTGGCCGACGTCGGAATCGCCCTGGCGCTGGCCGTGATGGTCGGATTCGTGGTCGGGGCCGTACTCTCGGCGCTGCCGCGCGTGCGCGCCGTCGTGGAGCCGCTGCTCGTCTCCTACTACGCCGTCCCGGTCTTCGTCTTCTACCCCTTCTTCATCGTGGTCCTCGGGCTGAACCGGTATCCGCGGATTGCGATCGGCTTCCTGCTCGCGGTCGTCGCGATGATCGTCAGCACGCTGAACGGATTCGACCGCGTGCCGCCGGTGCTCCTCAAGACGGCGCGTGTCCTGCGCCTGAGCCGGGTCGAGACGGTCCGGCGCGTGATCCTGCCGCACGCCGTGCTCTACGTGTCCACGGGCCTCAAGCTCGCCGTGGCCTACGCCTTCATCGGCGTGATCGCCGCCGAGTTCATCATGTCCGGCGACGGTATCGGCTACGAGATCGCCTTCGCGTTCAACAACTTCGACAACCGGACGCTCTATCCGCTGATCCTGCTCGTGCTGCTCGTCTCGTCGTCCCTCACCCTCGCCCTCCACGCGTGGGAGCGACGCTACGTCGCCCGCCAGACGACGCAGGAGGCGCGGTGACCCCGCGGGCGGTGCGGTCCGGCGTCGACGGCCTGCTGCTCGCCGTCGTGCTGGCCGTGATCTGGGAGGCGCTCCATCTCGTCGTGGGGGACCTGGCCTTGACCTCGCCGTGGCAGACGGCGCTGGCGGCGGCCGCGCTGCTCCGCTCACCCGACTTCTGGCCGCACGCTGCCGAGACCGGCGGCGCGGTGCTGCGGGCCTACGTGCTCGCCGTCGGGCTGGGACTGCCCGTGGGCGTGCTCCTCGGCGCCCACCGGCTGTCGGGCGAGGTCGCCGAGCCGGTGCTCGTGGCCCTCTACTCGATTCCGAAGATCGCCCTGTATCCGGTGATCCTGCTGCTCTTCGGCATCGGAATGGCGGCCAAGGTGGCCTTCGGCACCATCCACGGCGTGGTGCCGGTGGCGATCTTCGCGATGAACGCCGTCCGCGCCATCGACCCGATCCACCTGCGCACGGCCCGGGTGCTGCGGCTCCCGCCGATCGCCCTGACACGCTCGATCCTGCTGCCGGCGGCCGTGCCCGGCATCGTCACGGGCCTGCGCGTCGGCTTCGCCCTGACGCTGGTGGGCACGCTGATGGGCGAGATGTTCGCGGCCCAGCGAGGCGTCGGCTACGTGCTGATGCAGGCGATGGGTGTCCACGACATGAAGACCATCCTGTCCGTGACGCTGATCCTGGTGGCCGTCGCCGTCGCGGTCAGCGTCGCGATGCTGCGCGTGGACCGGCGGCTGCACCACGGCGCCACGCCGGCCGCCTAGAACGAGGAATACGACACATGGCCCTTTCGCCGAACCGGGTGCGCGCGCGGCTGGCCCGACACCAGCCCGCCGCCGGGTGCATGCTCTTTTCGTGGAGTCCGAACGTGGTCGAAGTGGCCGGCCGCTGTGGCCTCGACTACGTCCGCGTCGACGCCGAGCACGCATGGCGGCAGGACGCGATGCTCGAGCACCTCGCCCGGGCGGCCGCCGCCACCGGAGTCGAGCTGATGGTGCGCCTCGATCGCGACAACCCGTACCTGGTGCGCAAGGCGCTCGAGATCGGCGCGGGCTGCGTGCTCGTGGCCAACATCCGGACGCTCGACGAGGCCCGGGCGGTGGCGGCCGCCGGCCGGTTCCCGCCGCTCGGCACCCGCGGGTTCAGCGGCTACTGCCGGTCCGCCGAGTGGAGCGGCGTGCCGGCCACTGAGTGGATCGCGTGGAGCAACACGCAGCCGATGATCGGCATCATGATCGAGGATCCGTCCGCGCTCGACCACGTCGACGCGATGATGGGCGTGGACGGCATCGACTTCGTCAACTTCGGGCCGGCCGACTTCGCGCTGAACCTCGGCCTGCCGGCGCCGGACCGCAACGACCCTCGCGTGGTGGCCGGGCTGCGGCGCACGATCGACGCCGCACGACGGGCCGGCAAGCACGCGATGTGCAACATCCCGCCGGACCGCGCGTCGATCGCGAATCACCGCGCGATGGGGCTGACGATGCTGGAGCTCGGCACCGACGTCGACGGCGTCCGCGCGATGCTGACCTCGGCGCTCGCGGCCATCGACCGGCCGGAGGGCTGAGCCGCTCGGGCCCCGCACCAAGGGGCGAGGCGCCCGTTCAGCACCCGCGCGGACCGGCGGTGAGTTGCGGCGCGGTATCGCGGGCACGGGTGCATCGGGCCGCATCCGTGCCCGGCCCGGTAGAAACGACGAGGGGCGTCTCGAATCGAGACGCCCCCTGACCCGCACCCCCGGCGCGCGCTACCGTGCCGCCATCGTCACCGGCGAGTCGAAGCGCGCGCGCAGCACGGTGCCCTGCGGCAGGTCGACCTCCTTGCCCTCGGTGGCTGCGATCGTGCCGCCGCCGCCGATCAGGATGCCCGCCAGCGCGCCCTTGAAGCCGCCGAGGATTCCGCCGAGGATGGCGCCCGCGCCGGCGCCCACGCCGATGCGGCCGGCCTCGCCCTTGATGCCCTCGCCTTCGAGCGCCTGCGTCACGGTGGCGCGGATCGGATAGGCGCGGCCGCCAACGGTCATCTGGTCGAAGCTGACGGTCAACCGCGCGGTGCGGTTGGTGCGCGTGGCCGGCTCCACGGACGAGACGATGCCGCGGAACACGGCGCCGGCCGGCACGAGCACGCGGCCGTCGATCGTCAGGTCGGCGAGCGAGGTCGCCTCGAACCGATCCTCCACCTGCGCGGTGCCCGAGTTCAGGGTGTTCGACATGCGCAGGTCGATCTCGGTGCCAGCGGGAATCTCCGGCGCCGTGCGCGACGCCGTCGCCGCGCCGCGCGAAGTGCTCGGCGCGCTCGGCGCACTCGGCGCGCTGGCAGCCGGGCGGCTCGGTGCGGCCGGGGCAGCCGGGGCGGCGGGCGCCGCGGCAGCCGTCGTCTCGCCACGCGCGCGCGACCGCAGATCCTCGATCCGGTCCCGCAGGTCCGCGTACTCGCCGCGACCGAGCGCCTTCTCCTTGCGCAGCTTCACCTTGAGGTACACCACCTCGTCGCGCAGGTCGTCGAGCTCGCTCAGCAGCTGGTTGGCACGCGTGGCGTCACGCGTCCGCAGCTGCGACACGTCGCGGTCCGCCAGATACACGTTGTCCTGGAGACGCTGGATGTCGGCCTGGGTGGTGGTCTGCGCGTAAGCCGATGCGGTGAGGCCGCATGCGAGCACCGCGGCCAGGGCGAACGATTGCCTGCGAATCATGTCGATTCCTCCGCTCGTGGAAAGTATGAGAGAGGCGGTTGCAAGGTTCGGGCCGGCCCTGCGGCCGGGCTGGCGTCAGTTGCGCCAGGGCATCAGGCGCTCGAGCCAGCTGATGCGCGTCAGGTCGTTGTAAATGACCGTGACCATGAGCACCATCAGCACGACGAACCCGGCCAGCAGCATCTTCTCCTTGACCGCCATGCTGAAGTCGCGGCGGGCGACGCCCTCGAGCGCCATGATGAGGATGTGTCCGCCGTCGAGGACGGGCACCGGCATCAGATTGAGAATGCCGAGGTTCAGGCTGATCATCGCCATCAGCGCGAGCAGCTCCACCCAGCCCGCCCGCGCCGACTCGCCCGAGAGCTGCGCAATGCCCACCGGGCCCTGCAACTGGCGCACGGACGTCTCGCCCGTGAACAGGCCGGCGAGCGTCGTGAAGATCGCGCCGCTCTGTTCGATGTTCTGCTGCACGCTCATCTGCACGGCCTCCAGCGGGCCGGGCTTGAAGGTGCGGGTCTCGTTGGAGATGCTGATGCCGATGAGGCCCCGGTCGCCGCGGCGCTCGGGCGTGACGCGCACGTGCATCTCCGCGCCCTCACGCCGAATCAGCATGTCGACCGTCTGCCCCGCCTTCCTGCCGATCGCGTCCGAGAGCCGCGAGGCGAAGATCGTCGGTTCACCGTCGATCGCCACGACGACGTCGCCGGCCTTCAGCCCCGCGCGGTCGGCGGGGTCGCCGGCCGTGACGCTGCGCACGCGCGGGCTGACGTTCGGCAGGACGCCGATGTCGCCAACCTCGTATCGTCCGGCCGTCGAGCGTACCGACAGCCGCACCGTCCGGCCTCCACGGTCGAGCGCGATGGCCACGTCCCGGTTCGGGCGCATCCCGATGGCCTGCTGCGCGTCCTTCCAGGTGGGCACCTCCACACCGCCGATGGCGATCAGGCGATCGCCGCGCTGGATGCCGCCCTTCTCGGCGGGCGAGCCTGGCAGCACCGCACCGACGACCGGCGGCTGGTCCTGGAAGGCCGGGATTTCCGCGCCCTGGGCCAGCACCACGGCCAGCACCACGACGGCCAGCACCAGGTTCATCACGGGGCCCATGATCAGGATCTGGAAGCGCTGCCACTTGGACTTCGAGAGGAACTCGTCGTCCTGGCCCGACCGCGGGTCCTCCGGGTTCTCGCCGGCCATCTTCACGTAGCCGCCGAGCGGGATGATGCTGATGCAGTACTCCGTGTCGCCCTTCGTGTACTTGAGAATCTTCGGGCCGAAGCCGAGCGAGAACGTGAGGACGCGCACGCCGACCCTGCGGGCCGCCAGGAAGTGACCCAGCTCGTGCACGAAGATCAGCACGCCAAGGACGAACAGGAATGCCAGCAGCGTCGTCACGCGGTCAATTCTAACTCGCCCACCAGGCCGAGGGCGTGCCGGCGGGCCCAGGCATCCACCCGCCGCACGGCCTCCACCGACGAGACCGCTTCTGCGGTGTGGGCATCCATCGTCCGCTCGATCACCTGCGGAATGCCGGTGAACGCCAGCCGGCCCTCGAGGAACGCCTCCACGGCGATCTCGTTGGCGGCGTTGAGCGCAACGGGCATCGTCCGCCCTTCACGGAGGGCGCGATACGCCAGTCCGAGACATGGGAAGCGGTCGTGCGCCGGCGCATGAAAGTCGAGCCGGCCGGCCCCGATGAGGTCCAGCGACGGCAGCGGGGCGTCCCAGCGGTCCGGATACGAGCACGCGTACTGGATCGGCAGCCGCATGTCGGTCACGCCGAGCTGCGCAATCATCGATCCGTCGCGCAGCTCCACCATCGAGTGCACGACCGACTGCGGGTGGACGACGACGTCGATGTCGTCGGCGCCGACGCCGAACAGCCAGTGCGCCTCGATCACCTCCAGGCCCTTGTTCATCAGCGTGGCCGAGTCGATGGTGATCTTGCGGCCCATCTTCCACGTGGGGTGCCGGAGCGCCGCCTCGGGCCGGACGTGCGCGAGGGCCTCGGCCGAGAGCTCACGGAACGGGCCGCCCGATGCGGTCAACACCAGCCGGCGCACCTCGCCACGCCCCCGGCCGTGCAGGCACTGGTGGATCGCGTTGTGCTCGCTGTCGACCGGCAGGACGGGAGCGCCGTGGCGTGCGGCGGCCTCGGTGACGAGCGCGCCGGCCATCACCAGGATCTCCTTGTTGGCGATCGCGAGCGTCCTGCCCGCCTCGGCCGCGGCGAGCACCGCCTCGAGCGCGGCCGTGCCGGACGAGGCGCACAGCACGATGTCGGCATCCGGGTGCGTCGCCGCCGCGTGCAGGCCCTCGGGCCCGGCCAGCACGGTCACGGCGCCGGCGCCGAGGTCCGCGCGCAGTCGGTCGGCCGCGGCGCCGGTGGCCATCGCGGCCAGCGACGGCCGGTAGCGTCTCACCTGCGCCGCGAGCCGATCGGCGTTGTCGCCGGCGGCCAGGGCCACGACCCTCAGCCGATCCGGATGCGCATCGACGACGGCGAGGGCGCTCTGGCCGATCGAGCCGGTCGACCCGAGAATGGCCAGGCGCTTCACAGGCCCCCCAGGTACAGGTAGAAGGCGGGAATCGCGAAGAGCAGGGCGTCGATGCGGTCGAGCACGCCGCCATGCCCGGGAATGATTGCGCCGCTGTCCTTCATGCCCGCCTCGCGCTTGAGCTGCGACTCGAACAGGTCGCCGGCGATCCCCAGCACGACCAGCACGAGGCCCAGCAGCGCGAGCGAGGTCTGGCTGGCATCGGGCAGCACCCGCGGCCCGGCCAGCGCCATGAACAGCGCCCCGAAGGCAGCTCCGCCGAGCGCGCCCTCGATCGTCTTCTTCGGGCTGATGGCCGGCGCCAGCTTGTGCCGCCCGAGCGCCCGGCCCGTGTAGTACTGCGAGGAGTCGCTGACCACCACGGTCGCCAGCAGCAGCAGCGTCGCCTGCCAGCCGTACCGCGCGTGAATCACCACGAGCAGGCCGAGCGGCACGCCGACGTAGACGGCCGCGAAGGCGCCGGCACTCGCGCAGTGCGCGGGCTCGCGCGTGACGAGCAGCCGCAGCGCCACGGTGGCCAGCACCACGAACGGTACGAGCGCCAGGCACGCCGGCGAGCCGTCGGACGCGAGCACGCAGGCGGCCACCACTGCCACCAGCACGCTGCGATGCGCGCCGGTGATGGTCAGGTACTCGCGGCCGGCCAGCACGGCGATCACGCACACCAGTACCCGGAGCGCCGGCACCGGCAACAGGAGAATGGCCGCCAGGGCGCCAGCCGCCAGCAGCAGTCCGCTGATCAGGCGTACCATCAGGGCGTGCGGACGGCGCTCATTGCGCGCCGATCACCTCGGAGGGCGCGCCGATGCCGCCATACCGGCGCTCCCGCTTCTGATACGCCAGCATCGCCTCGAGGAAGTGCTGGCGGCGGAAGTCGGGCCAGAGCGTCTCGGTCACGTAGATCTCGGCGTAGGCGATCTGCCACAGCAGGAAGTTGCTGATGCGCATTTCGCCGCTCGTGCGGATCAGCAGGTCCGGATCCGGCTGCCCGGCCGTGTAGAGGAAGCTCGCGAACTTCGCCTCGTCGAGGTCGCCGGGCCGCACGCCGGCCTCGATCGCCCGCCGGGCCGCGTCGACGATCTCGGTGCGGCCGCCGTAGTTCAGCGCGATGTTGAACTGCATCCCCGCGTTGCGGGCGGTGCGGTCAGCGGCCTGCGCCAGTTCCTGCTGGACGTCGCGCGCCAGATGTTCGGGCCGGCCGATCACGGCGAAGCGGATGTCGTTGCGCAGCAGCGTCTTCAGTTCCGCCCGCAGGTAGTGCTTCAGCAGCAGCATCAGCGTGCCCACCTCGGAGGCGGGCCGCTTCCAGTTCTCCACCGAGAAGGCGTAGAGCGTCAGCACCTTGATGCCGAGGCGCGCGGCCGTCTCCACCGTGTCGCGGACGGCGTCGATACCGGCCCGATGGCCTTCCACGCGCGGCAGATGCCGCTGGGCCGCCCAGCGGCCGTTGCCGTCCATGATCACCGCCACATGGGCCGGCAGGCGCTCCGGGTTCACTTGCCGTGCCAGGGCCGCATCCGGGTGACCGGATGGAATCCATGCGAGCAGCTCGTCAAGCGGCAAGGCGCAATCCTTGGTGGAACAACGACTTAATCATAGTCCACCCCGACCAGGAAAAGCCCCTGGGGCGGCGCCGTGCGCCCGGCACGAGCCCTCGAGCGCCCCGCCACGAGGCCGGCCATATCGCCCGGGTCGCGCCAGCCCCGGCCCGTCTCGACCAGCGTCCCGACGATGGCCCGCACCATGTGGCGCAGGAAGCCGTCACCGGCCACCTCGTAGGCCAGGAGCGTGCGGTTCAGGCCGTCCGGCCCGGCCAGCGTCGAGGCGGGCCACTCGACGACCTCGGACCGGAAGATCGTCCTCACGGCGTCGGGCGTGGACGTGCCGACGCTCTGGAAGGCCGAGAAGTCGTGGGTGCCCACGAGCGCGGCGGCCGCGGCGCGCATGGCGTCCGCCTCGAGCGGCTCCGGCAGGTGCCACGAATAGGCCCGGTCGAATGGGCTGAGCACCGGCGTGTTGCGAATCAGGTAGCGATACGTCTTGCGGCGGGCGCCGAATCGGGCGTGAAAGTCCGGGGGAGCGTCCTCGACGGCCAGTACCCTGACGTCCTCGGGCAGATGTGCGTTGAGGCCCCGGACGAGCGCCGCCGGCGGGTGGCCGGCCGTGATCCGGACCGACGCC
>CAWULT010000104.1:0-16837 GCA_963923455.1 uncultured bacterium | reverse complement strand
CGCGCGAGCACGTCGCTGACCGGCCCGGACAGCGCCGTCGACACCTCCACCAGCATCGTGCGCAGTTCGGGGGACGCGAGCGTGCGCGAGGCCCCCTCCAGCACGGCCAGTTCGCCGCCATCGACGTCGAGCTTGACGTGGTGCGGCCGGGGCAGCCCGAACGCGTCGATCAGCTCGTCGAGCCGGTACGTCAGCACCGGCTGCGGGAACACCGTGGGCCCGTCCTCGGGATCGGAGCCCAGGGCGTGCCGGGCCGCGCCCGGCTCCGTGTCGCGCAGGCTGAACACGCTCATGCCCGTCCGGTCCGACAGCGCAACCGGCATCGGCACGATCGACGCTGCGGCGTCGTTGAGCACGACGTTCGCGCAGAGCGACGCGATGCTGGCGTAGCTGGCCTCGAAGGCGTAGACCCTGGCCGCGCCCGTCGGCTTCTTCGCCGCGACGAGCGAGTAGACGCCGACGTTGGCGCCGACGTCGTAGAGCACCTCGCCCGGGCCGATGCAGGCCTCGATCCACTGCACCGTGAACGGCTCTTTCGCGCAGGCGCGCAGCCGGAAGGTCTCGCTCTTGGTCGACACGCGGAGCCGGATCTCGGCGTTCGGGTAGTCGAGCCGCCGCGGCGGCGTGGCCGCGTGCAGGTCCACGAAGCCGTCGGGCGGAATCTGGTCGACGATGCCGCGGAGGAAGGTGCGGCGCCGCGTCACGTCGAGCGATCCGAAGTCCACGATCAGCGCCTCGAGCCGCCGCTCGCGCTCGGCGGACTCGGCGTCGCTGCGCTCCGCCCGGCGGCGGCGCTCCTCCTCGACGCGGCGTGACAGCTCGGCCTGGCGGTCGGCCTCGCGGGCGGCGCGGCGCTGCGCACGCTCGATCTTGGCGGCCTGCCGGGCGGCGCTGGCCTCGCTGGCGGCCCGGGCCTGCTGCTCCAGTTCCGCGGCGCGCGGCGCCATCCGCTTGCGCAGCAGGTCGTCCCAGGGCCGCTCGCGCTCGGGCTCCGGCGGGGCCGAGGCCGCGAGGCGCTCGAGCGCATCCACCAGCCGCGGCGTCGACGGGATGTCGATGCCCTGCGGCCGCACGAAGGCCTCGATGAAGCGACGCGACTGCCCGTCGGGGGCCCCAGGGGCGCCGAAGGCCAGGACCGCGGGCGCCAGGCGCTGGAAGTGCTCGCCGAAGTCCTCCGCCGCGTGCACCAGACCGCCGTTGACGCGGCGCAGGTGGTGGAAGTGCAGCGTGCCCGCCTGCGTGTCGCGGAAGGCCGGCGTCAGGATCGTGTGCACGGGGCGCCCGACGATCGCGCTCTCGATCTCGGCCGTCGTGTTGATGCCGACCACCGCGGCGCTGTAGTACATCGACTCGAAGTAATCACCGCGCGTCTCGTCGTCGACCGGCGCGGCGCCAGCGCGCGGCCACACGGCCACCGGGCCGAGGCCCGCCAGGTCGACGCCCTCCCACTGTTCCGCGTTCTGCGGGTGCGGGCGGACGAGCACGCCGGCCTCGCCGAGCGGTGGAGGCTGGCGGCGCAGGTGCTCCAGCCACTGCCGGACGAACCCGACCTCCTCGGGCGCCACGAACTTCGACGAGCACAGGTAGAGCAGGAACGGCCGGTCCGCGGGCAGGCCGACCCTGGCGCAGAACGCCTCGCGCGACCGGCCCGGCGTCCAGTCGAACCAGTGGTCGAAGGCCGCGGCCCCGGTCACGACCACGCGGTCCGGCGGCACGCCGTGCATCGTGACCGCCTCCTGCTTCATCGCGTCGTTCCAGACGGTCACGAGATCGACCGGTCCGTGAATCAGGCCCTTGTTCGTCAGGTTGTCCCAGCTGGCCACGCAGTACGCGGTGCGCATCCCGAGCGCCCGCGCGCTGCGCAGGTACTCCGACTGCGGCGATCCCGGCTCGATGAGCGGCGTCACGGCCACGACGTCGGGCTGGATCTCGCGCAGGAAGGCGTCGATGGCCGGCGACCGCGGGATGGCCCGGTTGCGGGCGCGCAGGGTCGCCGACAGCACGCGGCGCGCCACGGCGCCGCGCTGCGCCCGTTGCACCACGTCGGCCGGGGCCTCGATCGCCGCCCGCTCGCGGAGCTTCGGCGCGTCCGCGTACTCGGGACCGAGATACCGCAGGTAGTCCAGGCCGAGCCGCAGCTCCCGGCCGAGCAGGCCCCAGCCATCGGTCCGAGTCTCGACGTCGCCGTACGAGAAGCCGGGCACCGACGCGGCGAGCTGCGCGGCGATGTCACCCGGGTCGAGCTGCGCGTACTTCACCTTGCGCTCGAAGGCCACGTGCACGCGGTGCCCGCGCGCGCACAGCATCCGCAGCGTCGACTCGAAGTTCCGGACGTAGCCGGCGTGCCGCATCACGAACAGGAGCTTCATGCGGCGGGTCCGGCGGAGGGAGCGTACAGTAGTGCCATATGGTGAAGCGCGCGCAGCGGATCCTGCTGCTGGCCTATCGCGTCGCGCTGGGGAGCGGCGTGCTGCGGCTGCCGGGCATGCGGGCCCTGTACGAGCGGAGCTACGACCTGTACAAGCGGTTCGTCGAGGCCCCGTACGTGGTGCGGCTCGAGCCGTACGTACAAGCCGGGACGATCGTCGTCGACGTGGGCGCCAACGTGGGATTCTTCACCCGCCACTTCGCGGCGTGGACGGGGCGCGACGGCCGCGTGCTGGCCATCGAACCGGAGCGCCGCAACTTCGAGCGGCTGCAGACGATGATTCACGCGCGGCGCCTGGACGGCATCGTCGAACCCGTCCACGCCGCGGCGGTCGAACGCGCCGGCGAAGTGACGCTGGCCATCGATCCCTACCATCCCGCCGGCCACACGCTCTCGCCCGCCGGGGCGGCCGGCGGTGTGCCGACGCGGGCGGTGACGATCGACGACCTCGTCCGGCCGCACGCCCCACGCCGCGTGTCGCTCATCAAGATCGACGTGCAGGGGGCGGAGCTCCGCGTGCTGCGGGGCGCGGCCAGGACGATCGAGACGTCGAAGCCGGCCTTGCTCGTCGAGCTCGACGACGCGGCCCTGCGCGCGCAGGGTGCGTCGGTCGACGCGGTGGTCGCGCTCCTGGCGTCGCACGGCTACCAGGGGCAGGTCGTGACGGCGAAGGGCCTGTCGCCCATCGTCCCCGGCCACGAGCTCGTGACCCGGAGTCTCGAGGCCGCGTACTGCGACGCGCTGTTCACGCCGGCACCCGGCGCCGGCGCGCCGCACCCGGCCGCCGTGCGGGCTCCGCGGGCCTGACGCCGGCCCGCGCGCGTCCGTCCACCTCATGCCGCCGCTCCGGGCGGGACGGCGACCGGGAACCGGGCAATGAGATTGCGCCCGCCCAACGGGGGCAGGTCTCCCAGGATCCGCGCCACGTCTCTGCCCACCGGGCGCAGGGTGCGCTCGTCGAAGAGCTCGTAGCCCTGCGACGTGAAGAAGGTCACCAGGTCGCCGGCCGAGCGGCCCGCCTCCGTCAGCAGGTACGGACACAGCTCGAAGACCACCGTCGGGTGATCCCGCCGGACCATCCGCCGGGCCCCGTCGAGCACCTCGAGCTCGCTGCCGTCCACGTCGATCTTGACGAGATCCACGCGCTCGACGCCGAGCGACGCCACGAGGTCGTCGAGGGTCGAGAACCGCGCGTTCGCGGTCGCCCGCTCGGCGCCGAGGTGCACCGGGTGCGTCGCCCCCGCACCCTCCAACGGCCACGCCGAGTAGTAGGACGGCCGCAGCGACCCGTCCGGGGCCCCGAGCGCCGCATGCACGGCCACGACGCGGGGGGCCAGATCCGGGTTGAGGTCCCGGTTGCGGCACAGTCGCTCGAACGCCGCCGCCGTCGGCTCGACGGCGATGACGCGTCCGCTTCTCCCGACGGCCCGCGCCAGCGGCAGGGTGTGGGCGCCGATGTTGGCTCCGACGTCGACGACCGTCACGCCCGGCCGCGCGAACTCGGCGAGCCGGCGCTCGGTCGTCCGCTCGTAGAGGCCCAGGTAGAGCGCCAGCTGCACCCCTTCCCGCAGATCCAGCGACCAGCGGATGCCGTGGCGTCGGCACTCGACTTCGGGGTTGCGGCGGCCGGCGACGAACCGCGCGGCCCGCACGGCGCGGCCGAGCCACCGGGCGAGCCCGATCTTCGTGGCGGTCGAGAGGCCCCGCGTGACACCCATCAGAGGAACTTGACCCGACGCGCGGCGAAGAGCGTCATCCGCAGCAGCAGCCAGCCGTGGCGCCAACGCTGGATGTTGGTCGCTCCGTAGGTGCGCTCGCGGTACCGGATCGGCAGCTCGACGATCCGCAACCCGAGGCGCTGAGCGCCGAAGAGCAGGTCGAAATCACCGAAGGGATCGAAATCGCCGAAGTAGGCGCGGTTCCGCGCCAGCTGCCGGTAGGCGTCGCGGTCGATCACCTTCGTGCCGCAGAGCGTGTCCTTGAACGACTGCCCCAGCAGGAACGAGAAGGCCAGCGCGAAGAACTTGTTGCCCACCATGTTGGCGAAGCGCATCGCCTCGGCCTCCATGGGGTACACCAGCCGCGTGCCGTTGACGAACTCGCAGATGCCGGAGACGCGCGCCTGGTAGAACTTCGGCAGGTCCTCCGGCGGCACCGTGAGATCCGCGTCGAGGATCATCAGGATGTCGCCGCGCGCGACGTCGAACCCGGCGCGCACGGCGTCGCCCTTGCCCTTGCCCGGCTGCTGGAGGCACGTGATGCGGCGGTCGGGCCACCGGGCTGCGGCCTCCTGCATGGCGGCCCACGTGCCGTCGCTCGAGTGGCCCTCGACGAAGATCAGCTCGTCCTCCGGCCCCATCCGCGGCAGGCGCGCGACGAGCGGCGCGATGTTGCCGGCCTCGTTGCGTCCGGGCACGACCACCGACACCGACGGCGGCGCCGTCCATGCGGCCTTGAGCGGGCGCGCCACCGACACCCGCAGCAGCGCGAACCAGCTGAAGACCGGCAGCGGGGCCAGCCACCGGTTGATCAGCCCGCCCAGCACCGGGACGGGGACGGGCACGAGCACGCGGGCCTGGGTGCTGACGAGCTCGAAGCCGGAGAGCCGCAGCAGGTTCTCGAGGTCGGACGGGGCGATCCAGTTGGTCTTCCGGGCGTTGGCCTGCAGGCCGAGCGCGTGCGCCACGTTGAAGAGTGGTTGCCACAGGCTGCTGTAGTGCACGATCAGCAACCGCGTCGAGGGCCGGCACAGCCGGTACATCTCCTCGAGCCGGGCCTGGATGTCGGGCTCGAGGTGGAGGCGTCCGTTCAGCACGATGCGGTCCGGCTGGAAGGCCGCGGCTGCCTCGGGGTCGTCGAAGACGTCCTCGGCCGGATACCCGGCGCCGGGCTCCGGGCGGTACGCGGCCATCCGGCCGGCCGTCATCGAGTCGCGCAACAGCGTCGAAGCGGGCCCGACCTCGAGCACGCGGGCGTCGGAGGCCGTGAAGAAGGACAGGTACCTCGCGATCAGGCCGTAGAGGTGCCGGCGCAGCCGGTCGGCGACCGTCGCACGCCCGGGCCGGGGTGCCTCGTTGCGGGAGTCGGTCACGGAAGCGGTCGCGGCACGACGCGGGTGAGCCGGATCAGCGCGAACATGGCCCAGCGCGACATGAACGGGGCGAGGGCCCGTTCGAGCAGGCGCCACACGCCGAACGAGGCGGCCGGCGTCAGGCCCCTCAGGCTGACGCCACCGGACAACAGGTACCGGAACGGGGCGCCCACGGAGAGGTCGACGGCGTCGACGCGCCATTCCGGGAACTCGCGCTCGAAGGCGGCACGGTCGCGCTCGAAGACGATCCAGGGCAGTGCGCCGTTGGCCGACGTCAGCCGGCCACCTTCGGTGAACTCCCATCGCTCGGCCCGCGGGTCGAAGGGCTCGTCGTGGAACGAGCCGTAGATGGCGCGCGACCACCACGACAGCCATGGCTCGAGCATGACTACCGCGCCGCCGGGCCGCACCACCCGCGCCGCCTCGGCCAGGAAGGCCCGCGGACGTGAGATGTGATGGAACACGTTGGTCATCACGATGGCGCGCAGCGATCCGGCGCCGAACGGCAGGTGCCGCGCGTCGAGCACGACTCGCACGCCGTCGACCGGCACCAGGTCCGACGTGACGAGGCCCGGCACCAGGTCCCCCAGGAAGCCCGCGCCGGATCCGACCTCGAGCACCGGCTGCTCTCCGGCCGGCAAGCCGGCAGCCATTCGCCCGTACCACTCCGCGTAGAGGCGCTTCAGGAAGGGCTTCTGCGCGATGATGGCCCGGTGCCGCTCGGTCGCCGCAACGTCGTCGAGCCCGACGTTCCGCGCCAGCGGGTGCGCCAGCCAGGACTTCAGGCCGCCCCCTGGCGTGCGCGGTACCACGCGATCGTCTGCCGCAGCCCGTCCTCGAACGCGACCTCGGCCTTGAACCCGAACAGCCGCTCGGCCTTCGTCGTGTCGAGACAGCGCCGGGGCTGGCCGTCCGGCTTCGTGGTGTCCCACCGGATCTCGCCGGTGAACCCCGTCAGCCGCGCGATGAGGTGCGTGAGTTCGCGGATCGTGATCTCGAAGCCGGCGCCGAGGTTGACGGGGTCGGCGCCGTCGTAAGCCTCGGTCGCCATCCGGATGCCGCGCGCGGCGTCGTCCACGAACAGGAACTCCCGCGACGCGCCGCCCGTGCCCCAGACATCGACGTGAGCACGCCCGGTGCGCACGGCCTCGTCGAACCGGTCGATGAGCGCGGGGATGACGTGCGACGTCGCCGGGTCGAAGTTGTCACCGGGACCGTAGAGATTGACCGGCAGCAGGTGAACCGCGTTCATGCCGTACTGCTGCCGGTAGGCCTGGCCCTGGACGAGCAGCATCTTCTTGGCGAGCCCGTACGGCGCGTTGGTCTCCTCGGGATAGCCGTCCCACAGCGCTTCTTCCTTGAACGGCACCGGCGTGTGCTTCGGATACGAGCAGATGGTGCCGATCGTGACCACCTTGGCCACGCCCGCCAGGCGGCACTCCTCGAGCAACTGGACGCCCATCATCAGGTTCTCGAAGAAGAACAGGCCCGGGTTCTCGCGGTTGGCGCCGATGCCACCGACGCGCGCCGCCAGGTGCACGACGACATCCGGGCGCGTGTCGGCCAGCAGGCGCCGGCACGCGTCGCGGTGGACCAGGTCGTACTCCCGCTTGCGGGCGATCAGGACTGCCGCGCCGCGCGCGAGGAACTCCGCCTCCACGCGCTTCCCCAGGAACCCGGACCCTCCCGTCAGCAGGACGCGCTTGCCCGACAGTGTCATGCCTCTCCCTTCACGACGTCGCGTGCCCCACGGCGGTCCCGGCGGTCATCGTGGAATCGGCGCCGCGCCACCGGCGCCACGCACGCCCCGCGTCGCCCAGACCGACACCGACGAGCAGAACTACCAAAATACCACCGCTGACCCACGCCAGCGCGATGCGCACGCGCGGCTCGAAGCGGAGGTCGATCTCCGCCACGCCAGGCGGCACGGTCACGCCGATGAAGGCGTCGGCGATCGGCACGACGCGCAGCGCGCCCGCCGCGGCCGTGGCCTGCCACTCGGGTCGGAACAGCACCGACAGGAAGAGCAGCCGCGCGCGCTCGGACGCGGCGAAGCGCGCGGTGTAGCGGCCGTCGGACGCGGTGAGGCGGACCGGATCGGGCAGGCGGGCCTCCGCAAACGCCGTGTAGTCACGGCAGAGGGCGCCGCGGTGCGGGCACCCGCGCCGGAACGGCAGCGACGCAGCCGGCGCCCGCGCATCCATCAGCACGGCCCGCGGCCACGCGTCCCGGTTGGCGAGCAGCAGGATGTCGTGGGCCGGCCCGGCGAACGCCTCGCTGTCGGGCGTCCGCACGCGGTCGGTCTCGACCAGCGCGGCCGGCGTCGGGCCCTCGCCGGCCGCCTGCATCACCAGGTTCACGCCCAGCACGTCGAGCAGCGTGTCGTTCTCGATGACCTCCTGCTGCCCGCCGATCAGGCCGGTCATCAGTGACTCCGACGGATAGAGCCGGTCCATCGACACGCCCTTGAACCAGGCGTTGATCGGATTGACGCCGAGGAACACGAGATCGGTGACGAAATGGAGGCCCTCGCCCGAGAGCGTCCCCCGCAGGCGGGTGCGAACCTCCTCCGAGACGTAGAGCCGCGGGCCGTAGGTCGCGGCACGGCTCGCGATCGCGCCGCCGAGGCCGACGGCGCTGAACTGGTGGCGGTAGAACTGCAGGCGGCCCGGGTGCTCGGCGAGCCGCACGTATCCCGGCCACACGGCCGCGCCCTGCTGCACGACCTGGACCGCGATGCCGCACCAGACGAGCGCCCTCCACGCCACCCGGGGCGAGTCCAGCGCGCGCTGCAGCACGATGCCGCCGGCGAGCAGCGCGAAGAACACCATCGCGTCGCGGAACAGCCACACGGCCGAGAACACCCGCAGCGGCGCCAGCGTGCCGACGGGCGCCAGGCCCAGCGCCAGCGCCACGGCGAACGCGACGCCACAGGCCCGGGCGTGCCGGTCACGCTCCACGCCCGAGCGCACCGCGAGGCCCAGCGCCGCCAGGCCCACGACGAGGCCGACGAACGGCCCGCGGAGGCCCCGTGGGACCTCCGTGAACGGCACGAACGCCGCCTGGACGTATTGCGCGAACGTGTAGCCGTCCTGCGTGACCCGTGGCAGGGATCCGGGAAACCACCGCATCTCGTCGAGCACGAAGTGCATCCGCGCCGCGGCGATGCCGGCGGCCAGCACGGCGGCCCCCAGCAGGCAGCCGTAGACCCGCGCCCGCACCGGCGCCAGCACCAGCACGTACACCGCCAGCACCACCACCAGCGACGCCAGGTACCCGGGATGGGTGTTGATGATCCAGAGCCCGAGCAGCAGCCCGAGGCGCGCCGTCGTGAGCCAGGCCGGTTCGCGGTCGGGCTCCCGCACGGCCCGGTGGAGGTGGAACACCACGACGGGCAGCAGGCTCCAGGCCACGATCACGGACACCCAGTCGGTCTGGTAGAAGTAGCAGACCGACGGCATCGAGAAGACGTAGCACCCCAGCAGGACCATCCGCAGCCGCGGCCGGATGCCGGAGACCGCCGTCAGGCGCAGGAAGTAGATCACCATCACGGCGACGTGGACCGTCCACACGGCGCAGAGCGCCGCCCACAGCGACACCAGGCTGGCCGCCGCGAACACGGGGTGGAAGTCCAGCCGCTGCCCGATCGGCATCGGCGTCCCGAACCCGAGGTCGTTCAGCCAGAAGGGCCACCGGCCGTCGAGCAGGGCCCGGTAGAAGATCTGGCTGGAGAACACGCCGAGCCCGGCCTCTTCGTTGTCGGACGGCCCATAAGCGACGAGCGGCGCGAGCAGCACCAGCCCCATCACCAGTCCGGCCGCCACCTCGGCCGGCCTCAGCCGGTTACAGCTGATCACCGAGATGCACTTCCGCGCGCAGGAAGAACAGCACGCCGGCCGCGAAGGCGGCCAGGATCGTCGCAAACGACAACCCCACGAAGAACGGCTCGAACACCCCCTGCCCCGTCAGGGCCCAGCGCGACACGATGACCACCTGCGCCATGGGGTTGAGCGTGTAGAGCACCCACCGGTACGACTCCGACACGAACGACACCGGATAGAGCACCGGCGTCGCCACCAGCAATCCCTGCGCGAGGAACGACACCGAGTAGCGCGCGTCACGGAAGAACAGCACGACGACGCTGGCCACCATGCCGAACGCCAGCGAGAGCAGCAGCGCCCCGAGCAGGCACGGCACGAGCCAGAGGAGCTGCCAGCCGAACACCATCGGCACGGCGCCCCCCGCGTTCCACGCCGTCATCGCGACCACGATGCCGAAGACCGCCGCCAGCGCGGCGAACTCGACGAGCGTGGGCCCGATGCCGGCCAGCGGCACGAGCAGGCGCGGGAAGTAGGTGCGCTGCATGATCGACCGGGTCCACTGCAGGCTCCGGGGCAACTGCGTCAGCGTGGCCTGGAACAGCCGCCACGGGATGAATCCGCTGAGGAAGAACACGGGGTACGGGATGTCGTGGCCGGTGTCGACCGGCGCGACGCTCATGAACGCGAAGAGCAGGCCGCCCGCCGTGGCCAGCGGGCGCAGGATCAGCCACCAGTAGCCCAGCAGCGTGCCGCGGGCCTTCCGCATCATGATTTCCTTGAACAGGAAGCCGTAGAACGCGCGGTAGCGCCACATGGCGCGCAGGTTGCCCCACAGGCTGTCGGGCCTGGCCTCGATCACGGACGTGGGACGCAGGTCGGCTTCCGTCATGGCATCCCGGCCTCGACGGGCGCGGGCGTCGTCCACGCGAAGAGGTCGCGCAGGTCGGCCGGCGGCACGCGCCACGGCTCCCCGACCTCGACGGCGCCCCAGTCCCTCCGCTCGGCGGCCCCGTCGGGCTCGACGAACAGGAACGGGTAGTGCGCCCGCAGCGCCGCCTCCGACACCAGCTCGAGGGCCTGGTCGAGCAGGTGCGGGAAGGCTTTCACCGCATGGGTGATCTTCATCCGCTCGACCGGGAAGTCGGCGTACGGTCCCCAGACCGACACGCGGGCGCCGCAGTACGCGGCCAGCGCGATGTGCGAGCCGAACCCGTTGGTCGTCACGAATTCGAAGGTCGACAGGATCAGGCGCAGCCGCACCAGCGTGTCGGGATCGCCGAGGTCGGCCGTCGTGAACACGTCGATCCCGCGGCGACGGAACGACTCGATCCACTGCTGGGTCGCCACGTCGCCCTCGTTGAGGCCGACCCAGACGTGGGCGAAGCGCGACCGGATGCCGGCGATCGCGTCGGCGTACCGCTCGGCGACGGGGTCGTCGGGCCCGTGCGTCCGGTGGCCGTGGGGCGGCATCACGAGCAACGACCCCGGCACCCGCCGCACGCGCGGGGCCGGCACGTACACGATCGGCAGTCCGATCGCGCGGACATGGCGGTACCCGTGCGCCCGCAGGTACTCGGCCTGATCCTGCCTGCCGACCCACTGCACCTCGCGCGCGCGGTCGTCCCGAATCTGGGCCTCGAAGTCGTAGCCCTCGCCCTGCCCTTCCCGCTTGTGCTGGGCGATGAACAGCGGGTCGACGTTGTGGTACGCCGGCAGCCACCCGTGCATCCAGTACCCCGGCACGGCGGGCGTCGGCTCGTGGATCTCGCAGTAGCGGCGCGCGATCAACTGCGCCCCATAGGCGTGGGAGATCGTCTCGCGCTTGACGCCCGTCCGCTGCGCGCGCCACTTGCGGGCGTGGCGCTCGACGCGGGTGCGGCAGAACTCGGCCAGCCGCTCCGCGTAGGTGCCGGGCTCTCGGGTGACGACGCGGTCGAGCACGGCCGTCCGGGCACGCTCGCGCTTGTCGTCCCACTCGAACCGCAACAGACGGGCACAGTCCTTGACCATCCGCTCCGCGCTGTCGCACCAGATGAGCGCCGACGAGCCGACCAGCTCCGCGCAGTGCGTGGTGCGTGCCGTGACGTCGGGCGTGTAGCGGTGCTTGCCGTCGCCGAAAGCGATGGCCATCGTGGGCTTCCGCAGGATCAGCGCCTCGAGCAGCAGCGTCGACATCGGCGAGATCACCGCGTCGGAGGCCGAGAGCAGCGTCGACAGGTAGGCCATGTCGAACATCGGCGTGTGCCGCTTGAGGTAGCCCCCCTCGGCCTGCTCGCGCTCGTAGCGCTCCTGCATGTCGGGGTCGAAGACCACGTGGTGCCACGCGCGGCCGAAGAAGTTCTCTTCATGCCGGCGCGCCGCCCGCCACGGATGGGGCCGGTAGACGATCCGGCAGGGGCCGAGCGCGCCGCGGGCGATCGCGCGATCGAGCCGCTCCAGCGTGCGGGTCTCGTCGAACTGCCGGAAGGACCCTCCGAAGAGCACGAGGCGCTCCCCGGCACCAACGCCGAGCCGCTCCCGCAGGCTGGTGACGTCGTCGGGCGCGGCCGGCCGCAGGAACTCGTAGTGCGGGGCCCCGAGCGTGGCCATGCGCTTCGACGCCAGGCGCTGGATGGCGACGGCGTGCTCGAGCGACTGCGGCCCCCAGACGCCCGCAAACGGCGTGCGGCGCGACAACAGCCCTTTGCTGGACATGTTGTCCCATCCGCTCTGGAGCAGCACGCACGCTACGTTTTCCGCCTCGCAGGCCCAGACCACCTCGTTGCAGAACACGTCCAGGAGCGACGTCGGCACCACGCAGTAGACGGGACGCAGCCGATCGAACAGCTCCACGATCTCCGCCAGGGGTTCGAGGCCGCCCAGCCGTTCGGCAACGGCGGCGTCGAACGCGCGATCCACCTCGCGGCTGCGCGCGTCGTCGACGCCCCACGCCCGGCGCCAGTGCGGATCGACCTCCAGCCCGGCCCGGATCGCGAAGGACGGCGACAGGTGGGCGTAGGTGACGCACCCGGTGTGGAACACGTCCGTCCACGCCGTGAACCGCTCGGCCGGCACCTCCACGCCCGACCACTGGCCGTCCGGAATGCGGCCGCCCGCTGCCTCCACCATCGCCCGCGCGTCGGACGCCGGCAGCGCGAAGTGCAGCCGGTGGTCGCGGGCCAGCCCGTCGAAGGCGCCCGACAACACGAAGCGCTGCAGCTCGTTGTTGTTCGGGACGAACACGAGCACGGTCGGCCAGGCCTGGACGAGGCCGGCCAGCCCGCCGGGCGCGGGCGCCGTGGACTGCGGACGGGCGTCAGTGCTCATGGGACACGCGCCACGGCAGGCGCGGGCTGATCAGGCCGTTGCGGTTCCACGTCCAGTTCCGCCAGACCGAGTCCTGCGGATGCGGGTTCATCACGGCGAAGTCGAACTGCTCCTCCGCCGCCGTGACCGTCAACGGCTCGGACCCCGAGTGTCCGATCGCGTGGAGCCGGAAGCGAGCCTGATAGCTCAACTCGTTGAAGAAGTCGCCGGGGATCTGGAGCCCCGCGCGGAACGTCGCCGGCTGCGCCGCCGTGATCGGCCGGCTCGCGGTCCGGAACAGGCACCGCTTGTCGCGCCACAGCTCGACCTCCACGACGGCGGCGACG
Organism: uncultured bacterium; assembly: GCA_963923455.1. Lineage (GTDB taxonomy): Bacteria > Acidobacteriota > Vicinamibacteria > Vicinamibacterales > UBA2999 > CAWULT01. The sequence goes on along the minus strand of CAWULT010000104.1, from coordinate 3,865 downwards.
TCGGGCCGCGAGACGCGCACCAGGCAATCGAGGTAGCCGGCCGCCGTGATCTGCAGCGCGCCGACCGGCGCGCGGGCCGCGTCGAGCAGCCGGACGTCGAGCAGCCGGCAGCTCTCGGCCAGCCCCTCGCCCGTCAGCGGCGCGAGCAGCCGGCCCGCCAGCAGCTCCGCGGTGTAGGCCGACACGACGTCGTCGGGCGGGCCCATCCGGACGATCCGGCCTCTGTCGATCCAGGCCACGCGGGTGCAGATGCGCCGGATCGCCGCCATGTCGTGCGAGACGAACAGCACGGACTCGCCCGACTCGCCCGCGGCGCGCACGCGGGCTTCGCAGGCCTCACGGAACGCCGGGTCGCCGACGGCGAGCACTTCGTCGGCCAGCACGATGTCGGCGCCGAGGCCCATCATCGCGGCGAAGCCGAGGTGCACCGTGCTGCCGCTGGGACATTCGAAGAGCGGCACGTCGCGGAAGCCGGACAGGCCGGCGAACTCGAGGATCCGGTCCTCGGCCTCGCGAATCCGCCGGGCGGGAATGCCCGCCAGCCGGCCCTGGACCTCGATGTTCTGGCGCACCGTCAGGTCGGGCGCGAAGCCGATGCCCAGCTCCAGCATCGAGACGACGCGGCCGCGCACCGTCACGTGGCCGCCGGTCGGCCGCATCACGCGGGCCAGGATCTTCAGCAGCGTGCTCTTGCCGGCGCCGTTGCGGCCGATGATGCCGAGCACCTCCCCGGGGGACACGTCGAAGGTGACGTCGTCGAGAGCCCAGAACCACCGCCGGTCGCCGCGCACCGGCTGCACCGCGCGCGCCGCCGGGCGCAGCGTCTGCCTCACGAGCTGCGCGAACGCGGCCGGGCCCTCGGTGGAAATGCCCTTGTTCCGCCCGGCGTTGCGTCGCGCGAACACTTTCGACAGGCCGCGCACCGAGAGGCTCGGCGTCATCAGGCGTGGCCCCCGGCCTCGAGCCGCTCGATCTCCCAGGGGAACCGCACGGCGAGCAGCGGCGTCACCGCGTCGTCGGGCGGGGGCTCCCCGGCGCCCGCGTCCCGCCGGACGGTCAGCGTCACGGCATCCTGGGCCTTCATCGCATAGACCAGGCCGCCGTGCAGGCTCTGCATGTTCAGCATCAGCGCGTAGGCGCCGTCGGGCAGCAGGCCGGCCGGAATCCGCACGTCCCACCGGACGCGCCGCGACGCCCCGAGCCGCAGGACGTCCGGCGCGAGGCTGCGGAAGATGGTGGTCTTGCCGCGGTTCAGGAACACCGACGGCCGGCACTCCACCCCGTCCACCTTGGCCTCGAACGTCATCGCGACGTCGACGTGGGTCTCGTCCCCGTCGCGCACCGCGTCGACCGTGACCGATCGCAGCGCCACGGCGTCGTCCTCCGGCAGGTCCTGCGTCACCTGCCAGTCGACGTCGGCGGCGCCTCCCCGCGTCGGCGTGTGGGTCCACGCCACGGCCGGCCCGTCGGCCACGACCCGGCCGCCGCCGAGCGTCACGACCCGCGTCGCCAGCTGGTGCACCAGCCTGTCGTCCCCGAACACGGCGACGATGGTGGCACCCTCCGCCTTGAGCTCGTGGATCCGCTCGACGCATTTCTGCTGGAAGGCGATGTCGCCGACCGCGAGGACGTCGTCGAGCAGCACGATGTCCGGCCGGCCGCACAGGGCGAGCGCGACGCCGAGCCGGACCTGCATGCCCGTCGAGTAGGTGCGCACCGGCACGTCCTCGAACCCGTGCAGCTCGGCGAAGGCGATCACCTCGTCGGCGAACCGGGCCGCCCCGGCCTCGTCCTTCGGGCACCGGGGCGAGCGGCGGACGTTCGCGCGGGCCGTGTCGAGTTCGTCGAGGTCCGCGTCGATGCCGAGCAGGCTCGACACCGCCCCGTAGCGCTCGATCCGGCCGGCCGTGGGCGCGATCACGCCCGCCAGGATCTGCAGCAGTACGCTCTTGCCGGCGCCCGAGGGGCCGGCCAGGCACACCACACTCCCCCGCTCGACGTCGAAGGTGACGTCACGCAGCACGTGCCCGGCCACGACCATCGTGCGCTGGGTGTTGGCGTCGGTGAGGTCGCGCAGGTCGAGGCCGGCGATCCGCAGCAGCGCACGCCACGCCTCGCGCGGGCGCGCGGCGCCGTCGAGTTCGACCCGCGGCCCGAAATACCGGGCCACGCCCTGGACGCGAAGCGCGAGCATCAGCCGACGATGTCCCAGGTGAGCGGGGTCCCCCGCCGGACGGCCACGGTCACGGCCCGCCCGAGCACCTCCGGCAGGTGCTTCGGCGAGAGTCCCAGTCCCGGCCGGATCGCGCGGACGTTCCGCTCGGTCAGGCGCTCGCCCGCGCGCAGGTCCTCGACGACGTAGAGCGACCGGCGGAACTGCAGGGACGGACGCTCCGCGTCGGTCGGGCCGTAGTGCACCGTGCCGAGCGCCCGCCAGGCGCGCGCCGTCTCGTCGACGAGCCGCGCCATCTCCTCGGGCTCCATCGAGAACGCGCCGTCGACGCCGCCGTCGGCGCGCCTGAGCGTCAGGTGCTTCTCGATCACCGTCGCGCCGAGCGCCACCGCGGCCACGGCCACGCCCGTGCCCAGCGTGTGATCGGACAGCCCGACCTCGCAGTCGAATCGCGCGCGCAGGTCGGGAAGGGTCCGCAGGTTGGTCTGCTCGGGCGAGGCCGGGTAAGTACTCGTGCACTTGAGCAGCACGACGTCGCGGGCGCCCGCGTCGCGCGCGGCCCGTACGGCGTCGTCGAGCTCGGCGGCGGTGGCCATGCCGCTCGAGATCAGCACGGGCTTGCCGGTCGCGGCGACGCGCCGGATGAGCGGCAGGTCGGTGTTCTCGAACGACGCGATCTTGTAGCAGGGCACGTCGAGCGACTCGAGGAAGTCCACCGCCGACGCGTCGAACGGGGTACTGAAGCCGACGAGCCCCCGCGCCCGCGCCCGCTCGAAGATCGGCCGGTGCCACTCCCAGGGCGTGGCCGCCTCCGCGTACAGGCTGTAGAGCGAGCGGCCGGTCCACGGGCTGGCGGGGTCGGCGATGTGGAACTCCCGCTCGTCCAGGTCCAGCGTCATCGTGTCCGGCGTGTAGGTCTGGATCTTCAGCGCGTGCGCGCCGGCGCCGGCCGCGGCGTCGACGAGGGCCAGCGCGCGGTCGAGCGAGTGGCTGTGGTTGCCCGACATCTCCGCGATCACGAACGGCTCGTGATCGCGGCCGATCCGCCGGCCGCCGATCCGCAGGTCCGCGCTCATCGGCGCACCACCGGCTTCTCGTAGCGCACCTCGGCGGTCCGGTACCCCGCGGCGCGGAACAGCGCGTGCGAACGGACGTTCTCGGGCCTGACCGACGCGGTGAAGCGCCCGACGTCGGGGCGCCGGGCCAGCAGCCACGCCTCGGCGGCGGCCAGCAGCGCGCCCCCCAGGCCCGGCCCGGCCGCGTCCGGCACCCGGTGAATCGAGACCTCGGCCGATCCGGCCGCGATGTCGAACCGCACCACGCCGACCGGGCGCCCGGCCCGTTCGCCGATCACCAGCACGCGGTCGGGATCGGCCAGCACGCTGCGCAGCCACGTGTCGTGGTCGGCGGGCGCGATCGGCGCGGACTGCCACGCCGCCCGGCGCACCGACTCGTGATTGCGCCACGCGAGCAGGTTCGCGGCGTCGGACCCGGCCGCTGCGCGGATGTCGATCGCGTCCACGCCGAGCCGGCCGATGACGCGGTCGACGCCGCGACCGTCGACCGCCTCCATTCCCCGTGTCGAGATCAGCTCGCGCAGCGCCGCGTTCTGCAGCAGCGCCGGCAGGTGCCGCCCGATCGTGGCGGCCGCGTCGCCCCCCGCGTCGGGAGCGTAGACGAGGCCGCCACGAT
>CAWULT010000103.1:0-16847 GCA_963923455.1 uncultured bacterium | reverse complement strand
CGGGCAAGCACGTCTTCTGCGAGAAGCCGTTCGCGCTGACGAAGGCGGACGCGGAGGCGGCGGTGGCCGCGACCGAGCAGGCGGGCGTGACGCTGGGGCTGGGCTACAACCGGCGCTTCCATCCCGAGATGACCGCGCTGCGCAACCGGATCCGCTCCGGCGAGCTCGGGACGGTGCTGCACATCGAGGCCACGATGACCTTCCCGAACGCGCTCTTCCTGAAGCCGGAGGCGTGGCGCGCGGACAAGGATGAGACGCCGTGCGGGGGGCTGACGCCGATGGGCGTGCACGCCATCGACGGGATGATCGACCTGAGCGGACCGATCGACACGGTGTTCTGCCAGAGCTTCCGGCGGGTGGTGGCGGTGGACAGCGACGACACGACGTCGATGCTGTTCCGGATGAAGGACGGCTCGTCGGGCTACCTGGGCACGATGACGGCGACGGGCCCGGGCTTCAGCTTCCAGGTGTTCGGGTCGAAGGGCTGGGTGCGCCTCGAGGGGATGACGCACGTGGCGGGGGCGTCGTCCGAGGAGCGCCGCACGCGCCTGTTCGGGACGTGCAAGTTCCAGCCGGCCAAGGGCGAGGCGCAGGTCTGGGAAGCGGCCCGCGAGGACGTGACGCGCCGCTGTCTCGAGGCGTTCGCCGCGGCCGCCAACGGGGGCACCCCGTTTCTGATTCCCACGAGCGAAATGGTGCACGGCGCCGCCGTCACCGAAGCCGTGGTCACGTCGGCCGCCGTGGGACAGGTCGTCAAGGTCGGCTGAACATACGGTGGCAACTTCTCGAGGGACTGCACACATGAAGGTCGGCTTCATCGGACTCGGCCGGATGGGCTCGGGCATGGCGCGCCGGATCCTGGATGCCGGCCACGAACTCGTGGTCTTCGACGCCGTGGCGGCGGCCACCGCGCCGTTCGCCTCCGCGGGCGCGCGGGTTGCGGGCTCGGTCGCCGAGCTCTGCGACGGCCGGGAGGTCGTCGTCAGCATGCTCGTCGAGGACGCCGCGGTCACCGCGGTGACGCTCGGCACGGGCGGTCTGGTCGCCTCGATGCCACACGGCGCCGTGCACATGGTGATGGGCACGCACGGCGTGGCGACGGTCCGCGCGCTCGAAGCCGGACACCGCGAGGCCGGGCAGACGCTGGTGGCCGCGCCGGTGCTCGGGCGCCCCGACCTGGCGGCCTCTGGCCAGTTGGGCGTCGTGCCGGGCGGGCCGCCGGACGCGGTCGCGCGGTGCCAGCCGCTGCTCGAGGTGATCGGGCGCCGGATCTTTCCGGCCGGCCCGAAGCCGGAGTCGGCCACGGCGATCAAGCTGGCGAACAACGCGGTGCTCGGCTGCGCGATGGTGGCGATGGCCGAGGGCTTTGCGCTGATCCGCAAGTACGACGTCGTACCGCAGGTCTTCCAGGACGTCATGGTCGAAGGCCTGTTCGGCGCCACGGCGTACAAGGTGTACGGCCAGAAGATGGTGGACGAGAGCTACGATCAGGTCGGCTCGCCGATCACCGTGGGCCTCAAGGACGCCAGCCTGATCGCCGCCGCGGCCGATCTGGCCCGCGTGCCGATGCCGAGCCACAACGTCTACAAGGATCGGCTGCTCGGCGCGGTGGCGCACGGCGATGCGGACCGTGACCAGGCCGTGCTCGCGCGCGAGCAGGCCCGCGCGAGCGGGCTGGAGTAGCGGCGGCGGGACCGGGAACGTCTTTGACGGCGTTTTTCCGCGCAATTACCCCGTTCGTGCCGGTAGACTAACGGATGGAGGTGTCGCCGATTGGCTACTGTGTCCCGGACCGTGTCTTCCGTTGAAGCCCTGACCGCTCCCTACGACCGCGAGCGCCTCGAGGATGTCGGGTTCATGACCTGCATGACCCTGGTGCTCCTCGGCAACTACGCGCAGACGGGGCATTTCGGGGGGCCGCTGGCGTACACCCCGTACAACGTGGCGACACACCTGGCCGGGCCGGATTTCGGCGGCCTGCGCTTCGACTATCGCCGTCCCAAGCATCCGTACAGCGACAAGTTCATGCTGGCGGGCGGACACTGCATCCCGACGTGCTACGCGCTCTGGATGATCATGGGCCAGGCGCTCGAGCGGAAGTTCACGGCCACGGGCGACCGGCGCTACTACGCCGACCCCGCCGTGGCCATCCTGCCGATCGACGCGCTCGGGTTCCGGCGCGGTGCGGCCCCGTTGAAGACGCTGCTGCAGGAGCACGGGCTGGCGGATCTGCCGCTCTTCGCGCAGGCCCGGGCCCGCGGCATCAAGGCGCTCGCGGGCCACGCCGAGAGCACGGACATGACCAACGACGTCAACGGCGGCCCCTCGGGCGTGGGCGTCGCGGCGGCGGCGGGCAAGGCGGCCTTCTGGGACGTGGCCGGTGCCGGCCTGGACGGCCCCAAGGTGATCGCCTTCGAAGGCGAGTTCGCCATGACCGAGGGCCACGCCCAGGAGCTCAAGACACAGGCCCTGGCGATGAAGGTCGGCAAGCGCCTCCGGGTGATGTTCTCCGACAACAACGCGGGCATCGACGACGCGCTGATCGGCGGCGTCATCGACCCGCAGTACACCGCCTACAACCTGATCGACCAGTGGACGTCGTACGGCTGGAACGTCTTCCCGATCGAGAACGGCAACGACTACGGCCAGGTGGTGGCCGCCCTCTGGACGATGGAGCAGTGGGACCCGGCCGATCGCCGGCCCATGATCGTGATCGGCAAGACGCTGAAAGGCTACTGGCCGGTGCCCGTCGAGCATCAGCTCGTCGGCTACCCGAGCCATCCCTACGCCCAGAAGATGAACTCGCCGTACTTCGTCGCGCTGGCGAAGACCTTCGAGGACCGCTACGGCGTGCAGTTCCAGGGCATCCGCGAGGGTGCGCCGAAGGACACCCGGGAGCGGCTCATCCAGTTCAAGACCAACATCGACGTCGTGATGTCGGTGCTGGAGCAGAAGGGGCTCGGCGACTGGCTCGCGGACCGGCTCGTCGCCCTCGGCGACTCGTTGCGCGACGACCTGCCGCTGCGGATGTCCGGGGCGGGCAACCCCTTCCTCGACGAGCGGCTGCGCGTGGCGAACCTGCCCGTCGAACCGCAGAAGGTGGCCGTGACCAACCCGGTCTCGGGTGCCACGAAGGACGTGTCGATCACGCTGTTCCGGAAGGCGGGCGAGGTGGCCGGCACGAGGCGCGGCATCTCCGAAATCCTGAAGTGGATGAACCACGTCACGAACAACCGCTTCCTGACGATCGCCGCAGACCTCTCCGAGTCGATCAACCTGGAGCACGGCAACCTCTGGGGGCACTACGACCCGGAGACGAACCCGGCCGGCACCCGCATCAAAGCCGCGATCCAGGAGGCCGGCAACGTGTCGACGGCGATCGGCCTGGTCAGCCAGAGCCTGTCGCTCGACCCGAAGGCTTTTTCCGGCGTCTGGGCGATCAGCGGCACCTACGGGGCGTTCACGCCCTTGATGTACACGCCCGCGCGCGTGTGGAGCCAGCAGAACCAGGACAGCAAGTTCCGGATGGGCGTGCTCCACATCCTCGTGGGGCACTCCGGGCCGGAGACGGCGGCCGACGGCCGGACGCACTTCGGCATCTTCGCGCCCCAGGTCTGGAAGCTGTTCCCGCGGGGACAGACGATTCACCTGAGCTTCTGGGACTACAACGACGTGGCGCCGGGCTACTTCGCGGCGGCCGAGATCGCGGCCCGCGATCCGAAGGTGGGCATCATCACGCTCGAGGTGGCGCGGCCGGACTTCCCGGTGGCCGATCGCAACACGTTCGCCGACACCGACCTGCGCGCGGCGGCCAAGGGCTTCTACCTGATTCGCGACTTCGCGCCGGGGCCGCGCCACGGCTACGTCGTCACGACCGGGTCCAGCTCGACGGTCAACCTGATCAACGTGCTGCCGACGCTCGAGGCCGCCGGCATCAACGTCCGCGTGATCGCGGCGATCAGCGAGGAGCTGTTCGACCGCCAGCCCGAGGCGTACCGGCAGTCGGTGCTGCCGCCCGAGGCGTACTACGACCTGATGGTCGTCAGCACCGGGACGCGCCGGGTGTGGCCGCTGCGCGACGTGGGGCCGCTCACCGACGAGTACTCGCTGACGTCGGACTGGGACGATCAGTGGCTCACCGGTGGTCTCGAGCCGGACGTGATCGCCGAGGCGCACCTCGACCAGGCGTCGATTCTGAAGGGCATCGAGCGCTTCGCGCGGGAGCGCGAGTCGCGGCTCGGCCGCCAGCGCGACCTGCTGGCCACGCTGTAGCGCCGCCCCCGGCGGGGGCTACCGGGCGGCCGCTCCGGCGCGCTCCTCGGCGCGCGCCGCGCTGAGGATGTTCTTGAGGCCGTAGTTGCCCTCGTGGCACTCGTAGAGCTGCAGCGGTTCGGATTCGTCCATGGTGAGCGGCAGCCCGAACGTCCACGGCCGTGTCCACGTCGTCGGATCCTCGACGGTCACCTGCCAGTACACCTGGGTGGGCGAGACGCGGCGGTAGCGCTCGGTGAGCGTCAGCCGCTCGGGCGTGGCGTTCTGATAGACGCTGCGCTCCTTGAAGTTCGTGGTCTCGACGACCAGCGTGTCGCCCTCCCAGTGCCCGCGCGGCGCGCCCATGTCGAGGGCGATGGCCTTGCCGGGCTGGCGACGGTTGTCGAGCGGAATCACGCGGGTCTCGTGAATCATCTCGTAGACGAACGCCACGTAGCCCGGGCCCTGGACGATCTGCGACGAGTTGCCGTAGATCGACGGCAGCGCCGAACCCGGATAGCCACGCGTGAGGCAGCGGTCGTAGAGGCTCCGGTCGGTGGTCCAGTCGGCCTCCCCGCGCGTATTCGCGCGGCGCGCCTGCTCGCGCGCCGCCCGCCGGGCCTGAGCCTCGGGCGTCAGCGGCGGAATCCTGCCGTCGGCGGGGTCGGTGATCATCCAGAGCTGCGCGCCGTTGGCCGCGAACTTGCCGTAGGCCGGCTGCCACCAGTTGTCGGGGGCCTCGGTCGGGCCCAGGAAGCGGCTGATCGTGCGCTCGGCCGCCTCCTTCTTGAGGCGCGCGCGCTCGGCCGGCGGAATGTCGTTCAGGTTCTTGCCCTCGAACTCCTTCGGCCGCTCCATCGGAGTGCCGGCCTCGCTGATGACCGTGAAGTTGCCCTGCAGATCGGGGTCGCCCCACGGCGTCCTGGGCGCCGTGTAGCCCTTGGGCGCGGCCGCCTGCCCGTGGACCGGAGCTGCCCCCGCCCACAGCAGGGCCGCAGCCGCCACCGTGCACGCGAGCCCTCCGCCCAGCCAGTTACGCATCGTATGAGTCCTCCGTCGTTCCACCGTTCGGGTCGAACACGCCTGATGATCCGATGAACGAATGATGGCCCTGCCGGACCGCCGCTCGACGATCTAGCGGATGGCGATCGGGTTGCCCGGCGACCCGGTGGCCCCTTTGATTCGCAGCGGGGCGTACGTGTACATGAACTCGTAGGCCTTGTCCTTCGCCAGGTCCGCGGTGACCAGATTTTCGTGGAGATAGATGCCGTTCCTGGCCAGGAAGAGCTGATGGACCGGCGCCGACAGGGTGGCGTCGGGATTGGGCATCACCTCGACACCCCACGTGTCCGCGCCGACGACGACCACCTCTGCATCGACCAGCATCTGCGCGGCCGCCAGTCCGATGCCCGGCTCGCTGTCGCCGAAGCGGGTGTTGTCCACGTTCCAGAGCGAGCTCCAGCCCGTGTGCACCAGCACCACGTCGCCGGCGTGGATGGACACCTGCTCCCTGGCCAGGGTCCCCTTCAGGTCGTCGAGCGTGATCTCGTAACGTTCCGGCAGCATCGGGACGCCCTTGTAGGCGGCCACGTCGAGCAGTACGCCACGCGTCACGATGGCGCCGACGTGTTCGACCCCGAGCTTCGTGAGGCCCTCGGCCTTGGCGAACTCCGACCGCTTGTTGCCGTTGTAGAAGAGGTCGCCGATGCCCAGGTGCCCGAGGCCGTCGAACTGCGTGCCGATCTGCCCGAGCTCTCCGCTGATGATCTCGTCGTGGTAGACCGCCTGGTTCCGGCCCGGCATCGGGAACGCCTGCGGAATCCGGATGCTGAAGTGGCGTGTGCCGTACATCGGCATGCCCGCCTCGTAGACGTGCCCGAGCTGGTACAGCGTGCCCTTGGTGATCAGGTTACGGGCTTCGAGCACCTTCTCCGGCGTGATGCGGTTGGCGGCGCCGCGCTGGTCGTCCGCGCCCCAGCGCGATGGAAACCACTTGTCGGGCTGGCCGAGGGACTCCGAGCAGGCGAGCAGCACGCCGATGGTCGTGGCGGTGGCCGCGAGGATCCAGGCTCGTGTGCGGCGCGAGGTCATGCGGGCTCCAGAAATGAGGGCCGGGTCCGGTCCCGGAATGCCAGGACACTACACCTGATTGGGGAGGCAGCACCAGTACCCCCGATCGGGGAGTGGTGACGGATTCCATGACGGAAGTGCAATCGCGAACACCAGGATCGAGCCCGCGTCGGGACCATTCGCGCGGGAACGAGGGCAGATGCGGCGGTCCGCCGTTTGCACAGCCGACCGCCATGATCGCCCGAGGAGTCCTGGTGCCGACGCTGAGCCTGATGCTCGGTGCGGCGTGTGCCAGCCCGACGTCACCCGAGCCGCTCCCGGCGGCGCCACTGGCGCCGGCTCCCGCGGCTGCTCCGGCTCCGGCCGGCGGCGCGGCCGCCCTGACGGAGGGCGTCGTCGACCTGACCAATGCCGAGCGCTCGCGGGCTGGCCTGACCGGCCTTCGGACCAGCAGCCGCCTGATGCAGGCCGCGCAGCTTCAGGCCGACCAGATGGCGAGCCTGTCTCGCCTGGATCACGTGCTGCCGGGTGCCCGGTATCCGGGCCCGGGCGACCGGCTCGGCGCCGCGGGCTACGCGTGGCAGGCCTACGCCGAGAACATCGCGATGGGACAGCGCAGCGCCGCCGAGGTGCTGGCCTCGTGGATGCAGTCGTCGGGGCATCGCGCCAACATCCTGAACGGCAACCTGACGGAGATCGGGACCGGGTACGCCACCGACGGCGCCGGACGGCCGTACTGGGTGCAGGTGTTCGGGCGCCCGTCGTCCTGACCGGCCGGCGCTGCCCGATCGCGCCGGCTGACGGCGGGAGCCGCGTGACGGGCCGGTTCCGGTGAGAATGGGAGCAGCCGGCCGAGCCGGCGACCCCATGCTTTCCATCGTCATCCCCGCCTACGACGAAGCCCGCCTGATCGGCGGTACCGTGCGCGCACTGCACGAGGCCGCGACCACGGCCGGCCTGTCCCACGAGATCGTCGTCGTCGACGACGCCTCGACCGACGCGACCGCGGAGATCGCCCGCGCGGCCGGCGCCCGGGTCGTGCCCGTGAGGTGCCGGCAGATCGCGGCCGTGCGGAACGCCGGCGCCCGCGCGGCGCGGGGGACGTGGCTGATGTTCGTGGACGCCGACACGGTGGCCCCCGCCGCGACGATGGGGGCCGCGGCCCGCGCCATCGCGGGCGGGGCCGTGGGCGGCGGCGCCCGGGACGTCCGGTTCGACGGTCGTCTGCCGCGCTATGCCCGTGTCGCGGTGGCACTGACGCTCGGCTTCTTCCGCGCCACCGGGATGACCTTCGGGTGCTTCATGTTCGCCACCACGGCGGCGTTCGCTGCGGTGGGCGGCTTCGACGAGACGCTGTTCGCGGCCGAGGAGGTGGCGTTCAGCCGGGCCATGCGCCGCCAGGGCCGCTTCGTGCTGGTGGGCCCGGCGGTCGTGACGTCGGGCCGCAAGTTCCGGACGTTCAGCCTGCCGGAACTGCTGCGGATGGGGGCGGCCGCCGTGATGCGCGGGCCACGGGTGCTCAGGAGCCGGGCGCGCCTGGAACTCTGGTACGGCGAGCGGCGGGACGAACCCTCGTAGCGGTGGCGTCGTCCCGCGCTGGCCGAGTTCGCCTGCGCCAGCCGCGTGGGCGTACGTCTCCGGCTTCTCGATGGGGCCGCGACCGACCTATACTTGCTCGCTATGACCAATCGTCTCCGCCTCCTCGCGTTCCTCGGCGTCCTGCTGGCCGGTGCGTACGTGCACGCGCAGCTCGGCAACGGCCCGTCGAAGCTGGACGTCGTCAAGATCACGGACGACCTCTTCGTCATCCACAACGAGTTCGTGCCGGGCAACACCACCGCCCTCGTCACCAACGAGGGCGTCATCCTCGTCGACGACAAGTTCGAGGTGGATCACGCAGGCATCCTGGCGCAGCTGAAGACGGTCACCGGCCAGCCGGTCAAGTACGTGATCAACACCCACCACCACGGCGACCACAGCGGCGGCAACGCGAAGCTGCAGGCGCTGGGCGTCCAGGCGGTGTCGTCGCGGCAGGCCCGCGAGAACATGGTCGTGGCGAAGCAGCCGGGCCAGCCGAACATGACCTTCGACGGGCGCGCGACGATCCACCTGGGCGGCAAGCGCGTGGAGCTCTACCAGTTCGGGCGCGCGCACACCAACGGCGATGCGGTGGTGCTGTTTCCGCAGCAGCGTACGCTGGCCGCCGGTGACATGTTCACGTTCGGCGATTCGACGCCGCAGCTGGTGGACTACTCGGGCGGCGGCAGCGCCAAGGAGTGGACCGCCACCCTCGATGGGGCCCTGAAACTCGACTTCGACCGCGTGGTGCCCGGTCATGGCAACGTCACGACGAAGGCCGAGATGCGCAAGTTCCGCGAGAGCACCGTGCAGCTCAAGACGAAGGTGCACGACATGATCGTGGCGAAGAAGTCGAAGGCCGACATCGAGAAGATGCTGCGCACTGACTTCCACTTCGCCGATCTGCACGTCCAGCGGTCGCTCGACGGGCTGCTCAACGAGCTGAAGTAGCTCGTCGGCCCGCCCCGTCGGGCGGGCTGTCCTCCATCCCAGCTTCCATGATTCACGTCCAGACCGTTCATCACGTCGCCGTCAACGTCACCGATCTCGAGCGCGCCGAACGGTTCTACCGCGAGGTGCTGGGCCTGGAGCCCGTGCCGCGGCCGCACTTCGCCGTCGCGGGCACCTGGTACCAGCTGGGTGACACGCAGCTGCACCTGATCGTCTATCCGCCGACCCACACGCTGCGCGGTACGACGAAGGTCGACATCGCCGAGGGCCACGTCGCGCTGCGCGTGCGGAGCTACGCCGAGACCGTGGCGCACCTCAAGGCGCACGGCGTCGACATGATCGACCTGCCGCAGAACTCGACACCGTGGACGCAGGTCTACATCACCGACCCCGACGGCAACATCATCGAGCTCAACTGCGACCGCGCGTAGCGCCCCCCGCGCACCCGGCCCTGGGCGGCACACGGTCGGTACGCGGCTCGCGGGCGCGGCACCCGTTCGCCGGGGCGACATGGGATACCTGCTGGCGCTGAGTTCGGCGGCCGTGTACGGCGCGGCCGACTTCCTCGGCGGGCTGGCGACGCGTCGCGCGCCGGCGCTGCTCGTCGTCTCGCTGTCGCAGTTGGTCGGCCTGCTCGTCGTTGCGGGGGCGGTGCTGGCGTTGCCCACGGCGAGCCCCACGACTGCCGATCTCGGCTGGGGCGCGGCGGCGGGCCTGGCGGGCAGCATCGGCGTCGCCCTGCTGTACCGCGCGCTGGCGGTCGGTACGATGGGTGTGGTGGCGCCGACGACGGCCGTCTGCGCCGTGGCCCTCCCCGTGCTGGTCGGGGCGGCCACCGGACAGCGCCCGTCGCTGCTGTCGTCGGTTGGCATCGCCGTCGCCCTGTTGGCCATCGTGCTGGTCGGGCAGGCGCCGCCGGCGCGCGACGCCGGCGAGCCAGGCCGGCGCGAGCGGTGGCCGCCCGGGCTCGGGCTCGCGTTCGCATCGGGTGTCGCGATCGGTGTCTTCTATCTGACCATCGCCCGCACCAGCGCGTCGGCGGGCATGTGGCCCCTGCTGGCGGCCCGCGCCGCATCGGTGCTGCTGTTCGGGGTCGCGACCGCCGCTGGCGGGGTGGCGCTGGCGAGGGCCGATCGGCGGGCCGTGCTGCTGATGGTGGCGGGAGGCGCGCTCGACATGGGGGCCAACATCCTCTACGTGCTGGCCACGCAGCACGGGACGCTGCCGGTGGTCGTGACGCTGACGTCGCTCTATCCGGCCAGCACGGTCGTGCTGGCGCGGGTGGTGCTGGGGGAGCGCCTCGGGGCCGCCCAGCGGGCCGGGATCGCGTGCGCCCTCGCGGCCGTCGTCCTGATCGTGGCGGGCGAGCCGCGCTGAGCGTAGGATCCTGGTAGGATTTCCGGCGAGGAGCCGCGGCGGCCACACGAGACAGGTACGAGCCGGACGGCGGAGGAGACCATGACGTCACGAGAGTCGTTCGCACGCGCGGCAATGGGGCTGGGGCTGGCCATGACGCTGGCTGCGGGTCCGGCCCTCGCCCACCATTCCTTTGCGGCGGAGTTCGACGGCAACGCGCCCGTCACGCTGAAGGGTGTCGTCACCAAGATGGAGTGGATCAATCCACACACCTGGATGCACCTCGACGTGAAGAACCCGGACGGGTCGGTCACGAAGTGGCTGATCGAAGGCGGGACGCCCAACACGCTCGTCCGGCGCGGCTTCACCCGGGAGGCGCTGAAACCGGGCACCGAGTTGACGATTCACGGCTTCCGGGCGAAGAACGGCGCCAATCGCGCAAACGGGGCCGACATGATCCTGCCCGACGGCCGGCGTCTGTTCATGGGCTCGTCCGGCACCGGCGCGCCCATCGACCCGGAGGCTGGCAAGGACGGAGCCAGGTAGCCGACCATCGGCCGGGCCGCGGCCGGGTGCGCCGGCGGGCGTCGGGAGAGTCCCGGCATGTCATCGAAGACGGGCGGGCCGTGAGCCCGCCCGTCGTGCGTACGGCGCCGGGATCCCCCCTGATGCAGGCATGGCGCGCCGTGCGCCCGTCCGGGCGCTATGATGACCCCGCTCGACGAGAGGAGGTCCTCGTGATCTGCAGTTCCCTGGTGCCCGTGCGAAAGGCCGCCCTGACCGGGCTGATGGCGCTCGTGGTCGCCGCATCCGCGGCGGCGCAGCAGCCGGCCCCGGACCTCGTGCTGGTGAACGGCAAGGTCGTCACGATCGACGCGCGGTCGACCGTGCGGCAGGCCGTGGCGGTCCGGGACGGCCGCGTGCAGGCCGTCGGCACGACCGCGCAGGTGCGCCGGCTGGCGGGGCCCCGCACCCGCGTCGTCGACCTCGAGGGCCGGACGGTGATTCCCGGCCTGATCGACTCGCACCTTCACGCCATCCGCGCCGCGCTGAGCTTCACCACCGAGGTCAACTGGATCGGCGCGCCCTCGTTGCGCGAGGCGCTGGGCCGGCTGACCGCCGCGTCGAAGGCCATGCCCCCGGGGGCGTGGCTGATCGTCGCGGGCGGGTGGAACGAACAGCAGTTCGTCGAGCGCCGTCGCCCGACGCAGGCGGAGATCGAGGCGGCCGCGCCGGCCAACCCCGTCTACGTGCAGCTCGGCTACGGCTGGGTGGTGATGACCGATGAGGGCTTCAAGGCACTCGGCATCTCGCGCGACGCGGACCTGCCCGGCGGCGGGCGGCTCGAGCGCGACGCCGATGGCCGGCCGACCGGTGCGATCACCGGCGGCAACGCCGCCATCGTCGGCCTGTTCGACCGGCTGCCGCGCCCGACGTTCGCGCAGCAGCTGGAGGGCACCAGGGCGTTCTTCCGTGAGCTGAACCGTCTCGGCCTGACCGGCGTCGGCGACCCGGGCGGCAACAACCTGGTGCCGGGCGACTACGCGGCGCTCTTCGAGGTGTGGCGCCGCCGCGAACTGACGGTTCGCGTGTCCTACACGCTGGGCGCCCAGGCTCCGCCGGCGGAGTTCGCCAACTACAAGGCCCTGACGACGCTGCTGCCGATGGGCTTCGGCGACGACATGCTGAAGTTCAACGGCTTCGGCGAGCAGATCACGGCCGCGATGAACAACAACCCGCGGCCGACCGACGCTGACACGGAGGCCTACTACCAGATCGTCCGCTACGCGGCGCAGCGCGGGCTCGGCGTGACGATGCACTGGGGGCCTGATGCCACCGTCGACCACCTGCTGGCGATCTTCGAGCGCGTGAACCGCGAAGTGCCGATCGCGCCGCTGCGCTGGTCGATCGCGCACCTCAACGATGCGTCGGTGCGGACGCTCGAGCGCATGAAGGCGCTCGGCCTCGGCTGGACCGTGCAGGACGCGATGTACTTCGGCGGCGATCAGTTCGTCGCGCAATCCGGCGCCGACGCGGCGCGCCGCGTGCCCCCCGTCGTGACCGCGGCACGGATGGGAATTCCCATCGGGGCCGGCACCGACGCACACCGGGTGGCCTCCTACAACCCGTTCACGGCGCTGCAGTGGTTCCTCGACGGCCGCACTGTCAGCGGCCGCGCGATCCGCGGGCCCGAGGAGACGCCCGACCGGATGCAGGCGCTGCGCTTCTACACGCTCGGCAGCGCCTGGTTCTCGCACGACGACGCGGCCCGCGGCTCGCTCGAGCCCGGCAAGCTGGCGGACCTGGCCGTGCTGTCGAAGGACTACCTGACGGTGCCGGTCGAACAAGTGGGCGGGATCGAGTCGCTGCTGACGCTGGTCGGGGGGCGCGTGGTGTATGCGGCTGGCCCGTTCGCCGCGCTCGAGCGCGGGCGGGCCACATCGACCGCACGGCGTGGGAGCGGAGAGCCCAGGGCGCACCGCGCCACCGACGCGTCGCGCCGGCAGCCAGTCCGTGGAGCGCGGTCGTGAGGCGCGTGGGGGGGACGCTGCTGGTGCTGGCCCTGGCGTGGACGGCCGCATGCGCGCGGGAGCCCGAGCGCGCCACGCCGGCGGCGATGGTGGCAGCGGCGGACGCGCTCGATGCGGCGTACGTCGCAGCGTTCAACCGCGGCGACATCGACGCGATCGACGCGCTCTACTGGAACAGCGGCGAGACCATCTCGTTCCCGAGCGACGTGATGGAGGCCCGCGGCATCGGCGCGATCCGCGAGGCCAACGCCCGCGCGGTGGCCTCGGCTCGCGGCGCGCAGCTGACGATCGTCGAGGCCCACAATCTTCCGGTGGGCGACGCGGTGGTGGGCTGGGGCCGCTGGCGGCTGACGCCGCCGGGCGGCGCGACGCCCGTCGAGGGTCGCTACACCGACGTCAAGGCCGAGCGCGGCGGGCGGTGGGTGTACATCCTCGACCACGCCTCCGTGCCGGAGCGGTGAGGATCGGGCCACGGGCCCGACGGCCGTGCCGGCCCGGCTCTGCGCCGACCCGACAAGACAGGTCTAGTCGCCGGATCCCGATAGGTACCACGCGCGCGTGCGAACCGTCAGGCCCTTCCTCCGCGCCTTGAGCTGCACGGAGCGCCAGCCGCCGTCGGGGGCGGCCGCGAACGCGATCACGTACTGGTGGCGCAGCTCCTCCACGAGCTGATTGATGCCCGCCGCCAGCGCCGCCTCGGTGCCGGCGACGAACAGCGTGCCGCCGGTCCATGCGGCCAGGTCCGCGAGCGCGCCGTGGCGCACCGTGGCCTCCACGTCCTGCGCCGACCGCGGCGGGGCGAGCGCGAACACGTAGATCGGCACGTCGACCGAGCTGGCGATCGCGGAGACCTCGGT
The DNA here is from genome assembly GCA_963923455.1 of uncultured bacterium. Lineage (GTDB taxonomy): Bacteria > Acidobacteriota > Vicinamibacteria > Vicinamibacterales > UBA2999 > CAWULT01. The sequence continues at coordinate 3,253 of CAWULT010000103.1, read as the reverse complement.
CGGGGAGTACGCGCTCGTCGTGTCCAGGCCGTCGGTGAGCACCACGACCGCCCGGCGGTTCGCCGTGCGCTTGGAGACGATGGCGGCCGAGCCCGCCACGGCGTCGAAGAGGGACGTCGAGCCCCATGGCTGGAGGTCGTCGAGCTGCAGCCGGACCTTGCGCAGGTCCCGCGTGAAGTCCTGCAGCACCAGCAGGCGGGTGTCGAAGGTGAACAGCGCCGCGTCGTCGCGAGCCGGGTTCAGGCTGGCGAGCAGCGCGTTCGAGATTCGGCGCGAGGCGTCGATGGCCGCGCTCATCCGCATGCTGCCGCTGCTGTCCACGAGGATCGCGACGCTGGCCGGCGCGGCCGCCTCGGTGCGCAGGTCGAGGATCGGGCGGCGGTGGCCGCCATCGAGCAGTTCGAAGTCGCCGGGCTGCAGGGTCGACACCACCTTGCCGCGGCCGTCACGGACGACGGCGGCCAGCGACACGAGGTCGACGCTCGACCGGAACACTGGCTGCTCGGTCTGGTCCTGCGCGGTGGCGGGCCGGACGGCAACGACCGCCAGCAGCGCACCGGCGAGGGCGGTTCGAAGGACGAGCGAGCACATGGGCAGACCTCCGGCGTGATAGTGCGGGGGTATGACTGTTGTCGAGCCGGCGGATGGGGAACTTTAGGGCGCCGGCCGGGGGGACGGCGCCCGTGCTAGCATCGCGCGCGACAACGCCGGCAGCACCACGCAGTCCCGCGTCGAACCATGCGCGGCCACGCCTGCCGTGCGGGAGCCCCTTCGCATGCGCACGCCTCTGCCACCCGATGTCCGTAGCCGCCGACGGCTGCTGCGCCTGCTCGCCGCCAGCCCGGCGCTCGCCTGGCTGGGCCTGCCAAACGACTGGCTGGGCGGGCTCTCGCCCACGCAGGTGGCCCGGGCGCAGGCGGCTGCGGCCGGTGGCGCGGGGCTCATCGCGGCCGCATCGGATGCCGCCAGCGTGCTCGATTTCGAGCCGGTCGCGCAGGCGGCGCTCTCGGCGGGGCACTGGGCGTGGATGGCCGGCGGTGGCGACGACGGGGGCACCATCCGCGCCAACCGCGAGGGATTCGATCGCATCCAGCTGCGGTCGCGCCGGCTGGTCGACGTCAGCCGGGTCGACACGTCGGCGACCGTGTTCGGGAAGACCTGGGAGACGCCGATCTTCCTGTGCCCGATCGCCGGCCACCGGATGTACCACCCCGACGGAGAACTCGCCACCGCCCGCGCGGCCCGCGTGCGGAAGCACCTGCAGATGCTCTCGACGATGACCACGACAGCCGTCGAGGAGGTCAATGCGGCGCGCGGGGAGCCGGTGTGGTTCCAGTTGTACAGCCGCAACGAGTGGGCTCAGACGCTTCAGCTGGTGAAGCGCGCCGAGGCCGCTGGATGCCCGGCGATCGTGTTCACGGTCGACCTGCTCGGCGGCCGCAACATGGAACAGTTCAACCGGGTGTTCCGCCGCAACCGCGCACAGTGCGCGGCGTGCCACGTGGGGGATCCCGCCGCCGACACCAAGGCGCGCCCGATGATCACGGCCCTGCGCCCGACGCCGTCTCCCCGGCCGGACGCCGGGACGCCGACGTGGGACTTCGTGAAGCGGCTGCGCGACGCGACCACGATGAAGGTTCTCGTCAAGGGCATCGTCACCGGCGAGGATGCGCGCCTGGCCGTCGAGCACGGGGTCGACGGTGTCTTCGTCTCGAATCATGGGGGCCGGGCCGACAACAGCCTGCGCTCGACCATCGAATGCCTGCCGGAGGTCGTGGCCGCGGTCGGGGGCCGGGTGCCGGTGATCTTCGACAGCGGTGTCCGGCGCGGCACCGACATCTTCAAGGCCCTCGCCCTCGGGGCGACGGCGGTTGGCGTCGGCCGGCCCTACCTGTGGGGCCTGGCGAGCTTCGGCCAGGACGGCGTCGAGGCGGTGCTCGAGATCCTGCGGCGCGAGCTCCAGTTGACGATGCGCCAGGCGGGCGTCACGAGCCTGAAGGGGATCCGGCCCGACCACCTCCGCGTCCGCGCCTGACGGCCAGTGAGGTGCACCGCGGGCCAGGGGCCGTGCCTCGTCGGCGCCTCGCGGTGGGGGTGGGGCCCCGTGGTACGATTCGGCCGCTTCACGGTCCGCCCGCCGCGCCGGCGGCCTGACCGTCGTCCAGACAGGGGAACCGCATGACCACGTACGCGCTTCGCAGGGCCGCCCTGATGGTGGCCGTGGCCGCGCTGGCCGCGACCGGGCTCGAGGCCCAGCGCCCGGCCTTCACGCCGGTGTCGCAGGAGATGCTGCTCAAGCCGAGTCCGGACGACTGGCTGATGTACAGCCGCACGTACGACGCCCAGCGGTTCAGCCCGCTCCGGCAGATCACCAGGCAGAACGTCGGCCAGCTCCGGCAGGTCTTCACGAAGGAACTCGGCAACGGTCCGCACGAGAGCATCCCGATCGTCTACAAGGGCGTGATGTACCTGCTGCTGCCGGGTGCCACCCTGCAGGCGCTCGATGCGACCACGGGACAGCTGATCTGGGAGCATCGCCGCCCGGGCGGCACGGCGGGGTCGCGTGCGAAGACCATCGCGATCTACGAGGACATGGTCTATTACACGACCCCGGACGGCTACATCGCCGCGCTCGACGCGCGCACGGGGGAGCAGCGGTGGCAGACGAAGACGACCGGTGGCATGACGTCGGGCGCGATCGTCGTCGAGGGCAAGGTGATCACCGGCCGCACGTGCTCGCCGCTGCGCGAGAACTGCTACATCGCCGCGCACGACGCGAAGACGGGCGCCGAGCTGTGGCGCTTCTACACGGCGGCCGGCTCGAACGAGCCGGGCGGCGAGACGTGGGCAGGCGCGCCCGACGAGACGCGCGCCGCGGCCACCTGGGGGCTGCCGGGCGGGTACGATCCGGTGCGGCGGCTCATCTACTGGGGCGTGTCGAACCCGATGCCGAACACGCGTGCGGCGCGCCACGGCGGCCGCTACGACGCGGTGCCCACCGAGTCGCCGGTGGACCTCTACAGCAACTCGACCGTGGCACTGAATCCGGACACGGGCAAGCTGGTCTGGTACTACCAGCACCTGCCCGGTGACGACTGGGACGAGGACTATCCGCACGAACGGACGCTGGTGCGCACGGCGGTCCGACCGGACCCGAAGTACGTCAAGTGGATCAATCCGGACGTCCGGCGGGGCGAGCAGCGCGACGTCGCGCTGATGGTGGGGGAGGGCGGGGGCATCTGGGCCCTCGACC
>CAWULT010000102.1:0-16873 GCA_963923455.1 uncultured bacterium | reverse complement strand
CGACTTCAGCCTTCCCAGTGCGCTCGGCACGACCCCGCGCCGAGTGACCACCATCGTCGACGCGCTGCTCGCCGCCGGCTGCGCGGCCGTGATCGGGGCGTGGCTCGTCGGGCGCCCGTTGCTCTATTCGCCGGCGGCACCCGTGATGTCGGCCTTCACGGCCGCGTCGCTCCTGATCATGGTGGCCGTGCGGCAGGCGCAACTCCACCTCACGACCTGGCCGCTGCCCTTGAGCCTGGCCATGACCGGCATCGTCCTCGGCGGCAACGTGTCGTCCATCGTCATGCTCGCCACCACGCCGTCCGAACTGTGGGCGAGCTTTCCCGGCCTCGTCCTCACCTCCACGATGACGTCGATCGGCCTGATCCTCTTCGGCGCCTACGACTTCGTCATCGCCTTCCGGGAGACACCGCGGTCCACCCTCATCGTGGACGACATGCTGATCCACCTGGCACTCGTGCCGGGCGGCCTGAGCCTGCTCGGCTACCTGCTCGGCAACCCCACGTATCTGAGCATCCACGCCGATCCGCGCGTGGGCATTTCCTTGCTGGAGATGGCGTTCCTGGGCCTGTACGCCGTGGGCGCCGTGCTGTCGAACCCCGGGCTCTTCCTGTGGCGCTTCCTGGCCGCGGGCTGGGCCAACCGGCTCGCGTTCGCCGCGCTCTTCGCGAACCAGTTCGTGGCGCCCCTGATCGTCGCGCTGCTGTTCCCCACGCCAGGCCGGCGCGGCTTCGGCATCGAGGCGGTGGTGATGCTGGCCGGCGTCGTGGCGACGCTGTCGTTCCTGCTGCTGCAGGCACGGTTGGCAAGCCGGGAGTCTGCGGAGGTGGCTGTTGTGGGTGGGTAGGAGGGGTGGCGCGTGACGTCGCGGCGCGGCCATCCCGCGGGGACGAAGCGCGTCTATGCGCTCCGCAAGCCAGGATGGTCGTTCTGGTGCGCCGCGAACGTCAGCACCGCGGTGACGTCATCGGGCTCCAGGTAGGGATAGTCAGCCAGGATCTCGTCATTCGTCGCACCAGCGGCCAGCAGATCCAGAACGTCCTTCACACGGATGCGCAGCCCGCGGATGCTCGGCTCCCGCCGCACACGGCGGGGTCGACAGTGATTCGATGGCTGGCGTTCATGTCGACTCGTCGCTTCCAAAAGCCTCATTCTAGCGTGGGTTCACGTGACCATCTGGGCGACCGCCGCCGTCCAGATCCGTCGCTCGCCGTGAAGTTAGAATCTCGGCACCACCATCATCGTCCTAGCGAGGGGCCACCTTGGAGACACAAGTTCGTACTCCACAGTCAGTGTTCATGATGCCGCAGCGGCTCGTCGTGCCGCTGTTTCAGCGCCCATACGTCTGGAACAGGGAAAGCCAGTGGGAGCCGCTGTGGAACGACGTCACCCGGGTGGCTGACCGTCAGCTCTCGCACAGTGCCCTTCGTCGGCAACCCCACTTCTTGGGCGCAGTTGTGTTGCAGCAGGTACCCAATCCGATCGGGCTGATGCAACAGCGAACCATCATCGACGGCCAGCAGCGCCTGACGACGCTGCAACTGATGCTGGACGCCCTGCATGGAGCCCTGCTCAGTGCACACGCCACGCAACCAGCGCTGCGCCTCGAACAGCTCGTGACCAACGCGCCAGCCTTCTGCACCAACGACGAAGACCGCTTCAAGGTGTGGCCCACCAACCGCGATCGCGCTGCGTTCAACGACGTAATGGGCGCAGCGCCACCGGTGCGATACGACGCCTTGCCGCATCACGGCGACCGTCTCGTGGAGGCTCATCGCTATTTCGGCGAGCAGGCTCACGAGTGGCTGAATGCCGATGGGCCCAGAGGCGTGGACGCACGAGCCGCTGCCATCGACACCACCGTCCGTGACCTCCTGCAGATGGTCGTCATCGACCTCGCGGTGGACGAGAACGCACAGGAGATCTTTGAAACACTGAACGCAAGGGGCGCCCAGCTCACCGCGGCTGACCTCATCAAGAACTTCATCTTCCAGCGCCTGCTCGAAAAGGGCGCCAACGTCGAGGACGCCTACCAGCGGCACTGGAAGGAATTCGAAACAGCCTTCTGGGAAACCGAAGTCACAGCCGGCCGGTTCCGCCATCAGCGCTCGTCGATCTTCCTCAACCACTGGCTGACCGCTCGCACAGGCGAAGAGGTGGTCGCTCGCGAGGTCTTCAGTCGATTCAAGTCGTACGCGGACTTCGACGCCGGCATTTCGATGCCCGTGCTGCTGGAGCAGGTGCACAGGGCCTCTGCGGTGTACCGAGACTTCCAGATCGCCAGCGAGGCCCGCTCGGGGGCGATCGATCGCCTGGGCCTCTTCGGATACCGAACGGGCGTGCAGGAGAGCGAAGTCATCAAGCCACTCATCCTTCAACTGCTCGATCCAGAGAAGCACGCGGTTCCGAAACCACAGCTCGACAAGTCACTGGACGCAGTCGAGAGTTGGATGGTCCGCAGAATGCTTGTGCGCGTCACGACGAAGGCTCACAACAAGATCGTGTCGGACATGGTGCGCGCACTTCAGGCGGCTCCGCGCGACCAGGCTGGCGATGTAGTCGAGACCTTCCTGCGAGCTCTGAAGGGCGAGAGCCAGTATTGGCCCGATGACGAAGACGTGCGCTCGAGCCTGCGTGATCAACCGATCTACAAGAGACTCAGCCGGGGCAGGCTCCGGATGGTGCTGGAAGCCATCGAGGACCACAAGCGGGGATGGCGTCCTGGTAAGGACGGCCTTGGAGGCGAGCGCGTGGCCCGCGGGAAGTACGCCATAGAACACATCTTGCCAAGGCGATGGGCCGCATACTGGCCGGCGCCGGATGGGCCTCAGGGCGAGCTGGAGCGCGAACGCCTGCTGCATACGCTCGGCAACCTCACGTTGCTGACCGGACCACTCAACTCGAAGGTCTCGAACGGACCCTGGACCGGAGCGAGCGGCAAGTGGGAAGCGCTAGAGGCGCACGATGTTCTGCTGCTGAACAACGAGCTCCGCAAGAAGGCACCGGACGCTTGGACGCACGACCTGATCCGACGGCGGACCGACGAGCTCATTGACTCGATCATCCAGATTTGGCCCGTCCCAGCCGGCCATCGATCGACCGGCATCGCCAAGCCCAGGTCCCCCGGGCGGATCACGCTGGCGGATCTTCTGGCGGCCGGAGTGCTGACACCCGGAATGACGCTCTATCCGGCCCGTGCCAAGTTCGCCGACCGAACGGCAACCCTGCTTTCGGACGGACAGATAGATGTGGATGGGACGGTCTACGCGCGACCGAAGGAAGCTGCGTCGGCCCTGGCTGGGCGCTCCGTCAACGGATGGTTCTTCTTCAGAGTCGACAAGGTCGCCGGGCAGTCCCTGCGCGACGTGCTTCGAAGCTACCTTGCTCAATTCCCTGACATGGAGGAAGAGGACGATGAGGATGGGGAAGACGAGGACTAGCGCTTCCTCATCTGGCCAGGCCCAGGAACACGAGGACGGCTCGATTCAGCTTCACGACATCCTCGTCGTCCAATCGGCCTATGCGATCGCCCACGCGCGTCTTCGGAACCGTCGTGATCTTGTCCACCATCAACCGACAGGGTGCGCGTAACCCGTTCACGCTGCTGGGCTCGATCTCGATCCGAAACAGCGGAGCCTCGGTGGGGTTCGTTGTCAGCGGGCACACCGTCACCGACGCCGTCCGGTCGAAATGGTCGTCCTGCAGAATGACGGCAGGCCTCGGCTTGCCGGTGTAGTCCCCTGCGCCAGCGACGGTCCACAGCTCGCCGCGCTTCATTCGTCTGGCCACGCCGAGATGGCGTCGATGAAGCCCTGGTCGTCCGCTTCGCGGGCGCTTCGAGCCACGCGCTGCGACTGCAACCGAGCCTCGCGGACGAACGCCTGCGACCGCACGTCCGGCACCCAGATCTGGACCGGGCGCAACCCTTGCCTGCGCAGCCGATCGCGATGCGCCCGGACCTTGTCACGCGACGGCGACTTGGACTGAACGGAGCCTGCCATACCCAATGGTTACATGTAACCTGCGATGCGTCCAGAAGGGCGACTACCGGCTCGTCTGGGTCTGCTGGCCGGCCGCCATCTCCCTGTACCTGCACAGCGCATTCGCCAGCTTCATCTGCCTGGGCGTCCGGCACTCCGGCTCGAACAGGCGCGGGCTCGCCACGAGGATGGCCGCACACCGGGCGCGTGAGGTGGCCACGTTCAGGCGATTCAGGCTGTAAAGGAACTCCATGCCTCGCGGGGCATCCTCGGGGCGCGACGTCGCCATGGAGTAGATGACGACGGGCGCTTCCTGGCCCTGGAACTTGTCCACCGTGCCCACCGCGACGCCGAGGGGCGCGAGCGTGTCGGACAGGCGGCTGACCTGGGCGTTGTAGGGCGCCACGACCTTGATGTGGGCGCCGGTCATCTGGGCCTCGGTCCCTCGCTCGTCCACCCAGCGCACGCCCGGTGCCGTCAGGCGGCGCACCAGGTCGACGACGACGGCCACCTCTTCGGGGGAGGAATTCCGGTTGCCCTCGTGCTCCACCGGCACGACCCACAGGCCGCTGCCATCGAACTCGCCGGCGCTGAGCAGACGCTGGTGTTCCAGACCTGGCTTCGGCAACAGCCGCCGCTCGTAGAACAACTCCGACGTGAAGTTGCAGATGCGGGGCGCCAGACGCCAGGTGACGGGCAGGAAGATGCCGCGGTCCGCTGGAATCGTCTTGTGGTCACCCAGGATGTGCTGCAGGGCGGAGGCGTCCACGCCTTCGGGGTGGCTGCCCTTCTTGGGCTGCTCGAGCTGCTGAGGGTCCCCGAGCAGCACGATGCTCCTGGCCGCGCCCGACGCGGCCAGCACGTCGGCCAGGGACATCTGGCCAGCTTCATCGACGAACAGCACGTCCACAGCCTGGGCGAACTCCGGACGCGCCCACGTCCAGGCCGTTCCGCCGAGCACGTTCACTTCGCCCGACGTGAGCGCCGCATGCGCGGCCTCGTTGGAGTCGAAGCGGCGCACACCGGACGGCAGCCCGGCGTTATCGTCGTCCTTGTCCATCTTGTGCCCGAGGCGCACGGCCGGCCGCGGCTCCGGCGTCTGCGCCAGTGCACCGACAACGGCATCCAGTAGATTGCGGATCACCTTGTGGCCGGTGGCCACCACGCCCACCTTCTTACCGGCGTTCACCAGCGCCAGAATCATCTGGCCGCCCGTGTAGGTCTTGCCGGCCCCGGGCGGACCCTGGATGGCCAGGCACGTGTCATCCAGATTGCCCGCGATGCGAACGGCGAAGTCCACGGCCTTCTCGCCGGGCGGCTGTGCGAACGGGCCTGACGTCAGGCGCGGCGGCCGCCGCAGCAACAGATCCTGAGCCGCACCGGGCAGGTCGGCCACGCCAGCACCGCCGTCGCGAGCGGCTTGCTGCCCCATCCCGAACAACGCATCTTCGAGCACCTCGTTGGAGATGTATTTGTGGGCAAAGACCGCCGTCGGGTGCTGGTTCGCCCTGCTGGGCCCCTTCTCGACGTCGATGGTTCTGGCCCCGCGGTCCACGGCCACGACTTCCGCCCACTTGCTGCCATCCTGCAGCTTGAGTTCGTCCTTTCGACGAATCTCCATCTCCTGCAACGGATACGCGTAGCGGTCGATGACCGACTTCGTGGGCTTGCCCGTCTTGCCGATGGCGTTGCCAAGCCGCGCCACATGCGTCATCCCCGCCAGCGCCCGCGGCTCGTCGAAAAGCTCGTCCTCTGGCAGTTCGCACAGGCGGAAGTACTCCCACCACCCGGCTTTGTCCTCTCGCCGGTGCCAGTCCAGCAGGTACGCCAGCAGCCATCGCGCGCGCTGATCCGGCGAGCGGTCGTCCGGCGCGTCCGGAACGCCCGCCACGAGGCGTGCGCGCAGGTCCTCCACCCGCTTCGTTCGGTCGTCGACGTTCTCGGACGGGTCGCCGTCGCCTGGCACGGGCCGGGGCACCGAGTGGCCGTCTGCTTCTGCCTTGGCCCTCAGCCCTTCCAGCCAATCGCGCAGGTAGCGGGTGGACACGCAGTCGTCCCGGTTGTAGCCCTGCACCACGTTCCGCACTTCGGCCGGCACGCGCTCAGGGCAATGCAGCTCGAGCGCCTGCTCCATCGCCAGCAAGGCCCGGTTGGCGTCGGGCAGCGGCACGGCCCGGGTGAAGTCGTACAGCACTTCGAGGTTCTTGATGGAGTACCGCTCCACACCCACGATCAGCGCCTGATGCACCACGCCGTAGAGGTCCACGAAGCGGTGAGCCCGCAGCAGGCGGTCGATGGCCTCCTGCCTGGTGGCGTAACGGCCCATCAGGCGCTTGAAGGCTGCCGGCTCGTACGGCGCGTAGTGGTAGACGTGCATGCCAGGGTGCGCCTGCCAGGCCTGCATGACGAGGTCCACGACGGCCTCGAACGCTTGCCGCTCCTCGGCCTCGGTGAATGCCCAGAAGCCGCGGTACGCGGGCGCCCCATCGGCAGCAATCGTCACGAGGCCGAACAGATACTCGCGGCCACCCTCGGCGGCGAGGGCGTCCCCTTCCAGGTCCAGGAACACGTCTCCCGGCGACGGCTCGGGCAGCGCGCGCAGGCCGGCGCCGTCCTCGAACGGGCGCAGCTCGGTCTTGGGGCGCGGCTCGTTGCGGGACTCGAACTGCAGGCGCGCCTGCTCCCGAACCCGCACGTAGGTTTCGACCGCGCCCCGGGACGGCTTGAACGGCAGCGGCAGGGGCGTGGACGCCAGCGCCGTGAGGGTGGGCACCTCGTGCGCCTCCAGTTCCCGCCGCTGCAGCCGCGAGATGCCGGCAACCAGGGACAGGTGATCGTCCTGCCGCCGCTTCCTGCTGCACTCGCTGCTCCACGGACAGATGTCGCAGTGGTCCACGGGTTCGGGGTAGTTGGCGGCCGCCACGGCACCGTCGTCCAGCACCACCGTGCCCTGCATCTGCTCCCGCACCAGGCGGAAGTAGGCGGCGTACTCGTCCACCCGGTACGTCTGAACAGGGTGCTCGGGGTTCGGCGTGACCACGTGGAAGTGCTCGGGGGCCGTGCCCTGGGCCGCGCCGAGCATCTCGGAGTAGAGCCCGAGCTGAAGAATGGTGCCCGCGCGCGTCTCGCGCGCCAGCTTCGTGTCCGCTACCTCGTAGGACCATCCCCCCAGGGCACTGGGGCGCTCGACGCGGCGCAGGATGTCAGGGTACCCCGCCCACTGGCCCAGCCGCAGTGAGGCCTGCACGATGACGTCCGCGCCCGACCGCATGGCGTCGACGCTTGCCTCGACGGCCCTGTCGTGATTCTTGAACGCCGACAGGTCAACGACGTTCAGGCCGGCAGCCTTCAGCGAATCGACGTAGGCCTTCTCGTGGTCGAGGCCGCGCTGATACAGGATCTGGAGCAACGGATCGTGGAAGTAGGGCCGCGCGCGCTTCCCGCGCGCGACCGCCATCTCCAGTGCCGTGCGGTGGCGGCAGCTCAGGAAGTTGGAGAGGTCGGTGGCGGAGCAGATCAGTGAATCAGGGGTCGCGCGCATCTCAGGTCAATGACTACACAGTGGACAGCACATCAGCCACCGTTCGCGCAACCTTGTACTCGGCCGGGTCTTCCCGCACCGCAAGCGCCTTGAAGTGCGCCTTTCCGCATTCGATCTTCGCGCCTTCCTTGTCGCGCAAGTCATCGGTGAAGAGGCTGCTCTTCGTCTCCACAACCAGGTACAGGCGCTCGGCACCGTCCCTTTCCACGAGGACTGCCCAGTCGGGGTTGTAGGTCCCCAGGGGGGTGGGCACTTTGAACCACCCCGGCAGCTTGGCGTAGACCTTGATCGCGTCGTTCTTTTCGAGCGCTTCGGCGAACTCGGCCTCAGGGCCGGAGTCGTAGACCACCTGCTCGTAGACGGATTTCGTCGTGTCCGCGAGCATGTTCTTGAGGTATCCGGTCAGCTCCTCCTTCTCGAAGAGCTCCTGGGCAAAGTAGTGCTCGTCGCCAAGGCGCTGGTACTTGATGCCGTCGACGACGGCCAGGCGCTTGCGGCGGTTGATCGCCTCAGCCGCCAACTCGATGAAGGCCTGGGGATTGCGCTTGAAGTCGTCCAGTCGGCCGCTACCGGACACCACCCGGTAGATGGTGCGTCGCGTAAGCTGAGTGCGATCCTGGAGTTGCGTCAGGAGGTCCGGCAGGTCGATGTCTGCTTCGTTCAGGACGACGGTCTGCGCGCCTCCGCGCTCAGTGGCTTCCACTCCAGCCTTGCCTATCGCCAGGTCGGCCTTGCGCCACTGCAAGCGTGTCTTCGGGATCTGTGGGGCGTCGCGCAGCGCCTTGATGCAACTATCGACCAGCTTCTCGTTGTCGAAGTCGACCCGGTACGTGGTCTTGTGCTTGATGCGATCCCAGAGCGCCTTGAACTCAGGGCTCTGAAGGACCGCCTGCCGCGGCCGCACCTGGCGCCGCTCGTCGGCGTTCTTGATCTCGAGGCGACCGGCGAGTTTACGCAGAATCTGAGTGATCTGGCCGGCCTGCGGCGCGAACGATTCTGGGAGCTTCACCTCGTCGGCCTTGAGGGCGACCCGCAGGGCGTCCTGCACCTTGCCGCGGGCGTCGATGTAGCCCCGATCCTTCAAGTGATCCCACAGAACCTTGGATTGCTCGACGCCCAGCGGGGCAGTGGTGCCGTCCTCGGCGGTCACTGTCACGGCCGCAAACTGGTGCGTCTCGACGATACCGAAGCGAATGCCGGTCTCTTCCTCGATCTCCTTCTGCAGGCTCTCGGCGAACTGCTCGTAGCTTTCGGTCGCCACCACCGTGAGCGTGTTGACATCGAAGCCGCGAAGTCGCTGACCGTCCTGGTTGACGCACAAGCGCAGTCCCCGGCCAATGGTCTGGCGCCGCTCGCGCTCGGTCTGGATCTCGCGCAACGTGCAGATCTGAAAGACGTTCGGGTTGTCCCACCCCTCGCGCAACGCCGAATGCGAGAAGATGAACTTGAGGGGCGTCTCGAAGGAGAGCAGCTTCTCCTTCTCCTTCATGATCAGGTTGAAAGAACTTGTCTCGACATCTTCAGTCTTCGACGACTTCTTCAACTCGATATCCTCGAACGGACTGACGACTCGCTTGTCGATAGAGAAATAGCCGTCATGCACCTCCTCGGCGGCGCGAGTCACGTCCACTTCCGAGAAGAGCGTCCGGTAGTCGGGATGGTTGGCGAATCGGCGGTACTCCTCCTCGAAGATTCGCGCGTAGTCGCCCTTGACGCGACTACCGCTCGCATCGTACTGCCGGTAGCGCGCCACCTCGTCGATGAAAAAGAGCGACAGCACCTTGATGCCCTGTGGGCGTAGGCGCTTCTCCTTGTCCAGGTGCTCCTTGATCGTGCGGCGGATCATCTCGCGCTGGACGGCGAGCGCGTCCACGTCGCCCCAGGCTTGCCCCGGTCGCAGGTACTGCTCGCCGCCGGGGAACCGGAGCTCGAGCAGCTCGTCGCCCTTTTTCGCGCGGATCTCCTGCCCGATCAGGACATCGCGGTAGACGGCGCGTCCCGTGGTCTGCTCCAGGCTATCGAGCGGTTGAACTGTCTTCCTCTGCCTGCGGACCCCGGTTGCTGTCTGAACGTCGAGCTCGACCTCCGCGCCGAACACAGTCTTGCCGCGCATGACAGGCCGTAGAAACAGCACGTAGGGCTTGTTGTTACCGCCTTCGACCGTGGCCGACGCGACCTCGACCTGCTTCACGAGCCGGCGCTCGTAGGCGTCCACCGCGTCGAGCCGGTAGATCATGTGGTGCTTGTCCACGTGCGTCGCCGAGTACCGCAGCGCGCAGAGCGGGTTCATCGCATTGAGCGCCTGCTTGCCGGCGCCCGACAGCCCCCCGTCAACGCTCTGCGGTTCGTCGACGATTACGATCGGCCGCGTGGCCCTGATCAGGTCGATCGGCTTCTCGTCCCCGGTCTTCTCGGTGTTCTTGTAGAGGTTGTTGACGTCCTTCTTGTTGATGGCACCGACGGTCACCACCATGATCTGGATGTGAGCACTGGTGGCGAAGTTCCGTACCTGCCCGATCCTGCTGGAATCGTAGAGGAAGTAGTCGAAGGGTGCGCCGGCGTAGAGGCCCTTGAAGTGGTCCTCGGTGATCTGGAGCGACTTGTAGACCCCCTCCTTGATGGCGATCGAGGGCACCACGATGACGAACTTGGTGAAGCCGAAGCGCCGGTGCAACTCGAAGATCGTGCGCAGGTAGACATAGGTCTTGCCCGTGCCGGTCTCCATCTCAACGGTGAAGTCGCCTGATGCGAGTGCCTCGGACGGAGCCAGGCCGTTCCGGATCTGGATGTCTCTCAGGTTGTGCAGCAGCTCTTCGTCGAGCAGGGTCAGGCGGTTACCGATGCCCAGGTCGTTCTGCGCGAAGCCGAGCCGCATCTGGGCGTCCTGGGCATCGCGCGTCACCGTGAACTCGGTGCGGCCGACCTCCTGGCCACGGAACAGCTCGCAGACCGCCTCGATGGCCTGGAGCTGGTAGTCGAGGTCGGGCTCGAAGTGCAGCTTCATCGCGCGTCGTTCCTCACAGGCTCCGCACGTTGGCGATGCCGTGCTGCTCCAGGATCGCCGCGAGGTTGGTCTTGGCAACGTCGTCCGTGAAGGCGCTGTCGCGGAAGACGCAGGTGGTGCCTCCCACCGGAGCGAGCGCCTTGTGCCACTCAACGATGCCCTGCGCCAGCGTCTCCACTTCACCGCGCTCGAGCTTCTCAGCGAGGCAGGCCATCAATACGCCGCCAGCGACGGCGTGCACATCCTTCCCGCCGAGCGTTCGCTTCTCGATCGGAACGCAGAGGTCGAGGCCGAGCTTCAGCAGAAGCTCGTACAGCACGTCCGCCTCGGTGCGCCCGGGCTTCAAGTGTTCCAAAGATTCGACGAGAGCTCCATCAAGATCATCGCGATCCGGCTCCCACGTGCGGATGTTGCTGGAGTCCAGCCTGAAGACGCGGAAGCCCAAGTCGCCCACAAAGAGCGGGTTCTCATCCTTGATCTTCTTGGCCGCGCGACGGAGGCGCTCCTTGGTCAGTTCGGCAATGTGGCGGGGCTTGCCTAATCTGTCGCAGAAGTCAGCGGCCGCACTCTGGTCCTTATCTTCCGGATCAAGTGGCTCTGGCAGTTGAACAAGGACGAACCGGCGCGAAGGCTGCGCGTCGGCACTTGCGAGCATCGCCCCGTGTCCGGTTGTCCCGGACCCTGCAAAGAAGTCCAAGACAAGATCGCCCGCGTCAGTGAGGTAGGAGATGAGGCGATGAAGATCGCGGTAGCTCTTCGGGTTTGAAAAGACCGCCTGTCCGTCGAAAAGCGCCACGAAGTCCTGGGTCGCCTTCTGGGCATAGCTGAAAATTACGCTTCTGAGAACCTGCTCGTCCTTCTCAAACAGGTTCCTCCGAATCGATGGGATGCGCCGCTCGTCTGGACCGAAGACGACATTCCCGGCGTCTATCTCCTGCTTCATGCGCTCGTAGGTCGGCCATACCCAGCCGCGGCCGGGGACGGTGCACGGCTTGCCGGTTATGGGATGCAGCACGTCATATCGCGGACCTCCCCCCCCCCGGCCAACTCGCATCTCCGTCATCCCTATACGGACCGCGTTCGTCGACCTTTGTGAATCGGGTCAGTGGCAGTCGAGGATCGTCCTCTCCAAAGGTCGCGTAATGCGTCTTGAGACCAGCGAGGATCTTGTCCCAGTTGTCGCCGTGCTGTTGACGAAGTGCGCCAAACAGCTCGCGAACCTCATCTACCCCATCTTTGGGGGCACGCAGCCGGACGTCCGACTCGGTGAGGAACTGCTTATTGCGGGCAAAGAGAACCATGTACTCATGGCCCGCTGACACCAGTTTGGCGTCATTTTTCCGATTGCGGTCGAAGACCAGCGTCGCGATGAAGTTCTCCTCGCCAAAAAGCTCCGCTAGCACCGGCCGAAGGTGCGCCAACTCGACATCGTCAATGCTGACCAAGAGATAGCCATCTTGCCTGAGAAGGTGCCAGGCGACCTTCAGCCGCGGGTACATCATGTTCAGCCAGTTGGTGTGAAACCGGCCACTTGCCTCGGTGTTGCTGCTGATCTTCGCACCGCCCTCAACTTGCCCCGTTAGCTCCAGGTAGTTCTTGATGCTGTCTTGGAAGTCGTCGGGGTACACGAAGTCCTTGCCCGTGTTGTAGGGCGGGTCGATGTAGATGAGTTTCACCTTCCCGGCGTAGCTCTTCTGTAGGAGCTTCAGCACCTCCAAGTTGTCGCCCTCGATCATCAGATTCTGCGTGGTGTCCCAGTCCACGCTGTCTTCCGGGCGCGGCCGCAGGGTTCCAGCCGATGGCGTGAGCGCGAGCTGGCGGGCGCGGCGCTTGCCGTGCCAGGTGAGGCCGTACTTCTCGTCCGCATCGGTAACGGTGGCATCGCCCACCAGTGCTTTGAGCACGTCCACGTTGACGGCAGCGCCGTTCGAACCCTCCGTCACCAGTTCCGGAAAGAGCGCCTTCAGCCGCCCGACGTTCTCGGCAACAAGGTCGGGTGAGCGGCTTTCGGGATCCTCGGCAGTGAGCTTCTTCATCGTCATCGCGTTCCTCACAGTTGCGCGAGCGTAGCCGCGTGGGCGGCCTCGACGCGCTTCAGCTCCTGGTTCAGCTCGACCTGTCGCGGCATCTGCCTCTCCTTCGCCGCGGCGGCGCGCAGGCGCGCCATCTCGGCCTCCCGGCGCGCACAGTCCCGAAGCGCCTCGCGCCGGGCGGCCCGACGCTCGGCGGCATCCGGGATCTCAAACCGACCAGTCCGCCGGGCGGCTTCGAGCGCGAGCAGCACATCGATCCACCCCTGGTACAGGGCCTGCAGCGAGGCTTGCGGCTGGCGGCCCAGGCCCAGGACAGCGACGAACGCAGGGCCGTGCGGATCCCCGTCGCGGGGGCAGTCGACGGCCACCGGCTCTCCTTCGAGGACGGTCTTGCCGGCCTCGCCCTGCGACCAGCGCTTGTGCGCGAGCGACAGGGTGACGCGGTCGCCTCGCTCGGTCATGGCCAACACCGGGTACGGCACGGCCCGGTGCAGTAACTCGATCAGCCGGGGTTCCCTGGCGTCAGCCCGGAGCGCCACGCGAAGTACTGCGATCTCCAGGTACTCGCGCGCGTCGTCCCGAATTGCGGCAACGCCGATCGTGGAGGGTTTCAGCGCGGCCACCCACAGGATCTGCTCGATGCCCTCATTGATGCAGCGCTTGTCCGCGGCCGTCGGCGCCCCGTGCTCGAGGAGCAGCGTCTTCGGCACGCGACGATCCACGCACGCAGCCGCGGGAAGGTCGAGTGCAGCGATAACCTCGTCACCAGTCACGCCGACGCCTCCGGCCGCACGACCAGGTAGGTCACGACCTCGAAATCGTCGGTCCCGGCGAACTCGCCGGCCAGCGCGTGCGTGCCGCCGGGTGTGAAGAGGCTCGCGACGGCACGCTCCTCGCTCTTGCCCACCACGGACGCCACGGCGGCGGCAAGCAGCCTCTGCGCGTGCCGCATGTCCTCACCATCCTTGGTTGCCCTGTCGAAGCGGGCGCAGGCGCCGGCGTCGGGCAGGTCCCGCCCCAAGCAGAGGCGCTTCAGGCGATCGAGGATCTGCTTGGCCTGTGGGTAGGGCAGCAGCACCACGCCGTCGTCGCCCACATGGATTAGGTAGTGGGGCGCAAGGGGGTACGCCCTTTCAGGGATGCGCGTGGCCGCGCCCCCTTCGGCGCGCAGGCAGAAGACAATGCCGGGAGGAATCTCTGCCTCCCCAGTCGTGATCACCGCAAAGGTGCCGAGCGGCTGGGCCTCAAGCGCGCCGGGATGCGCCTTACGAAACTCGGCGAGGTCGATGCGGAAGTCGGTCAGGGTGAGATCGGCGATGGAGACACCGGTGGAGAGATCTTCCAGATCGATAACCGCGTCCTGAAGCTTGAGGAGCTGCTTGCGGCGGTACTCCAGGTCGTTCATCTGGTTGCCGGACTGCTGCTCGATCAGGTTCTCCTCGCCGGTCGCCGAGATGTCGAGCAGCACCATGCGACCGCTCACGCGCTGCTCGAGGTTGATGTACTCCTCAAGCTCCATGTTGGGCCAGAAGTTCACGAGCTGGATGCGGTCGTTCGGCGAGCCGATGCGGTCGATACGCCCGAAGCGCTGGATGATGCGCACCGGGTTCCAGTGGATGTCGTAGTTGACCAGCCAGTCGCAGTCCTGGAGGTTCTGGCCCTCCGAGATGCAGTCGGTAGCGATCAGCAGGTCGAGGTCACCTTCCGAGGCCAGTTCCTCCGGCCGCTCCTTCGCGCGTGGCGCGAAAGCCGTGAGGATGGAGGCGAGATCGCGCCGGAGCGTGGGCAGGGTCGTCTGGTTGCTGCCCGTGCCGGTCACCAGGGCGCTGTCGAGGCCAAGGTCGGCCTTGGCCCACGGCGCAAGCTGCTCGTAGAGGTAACGGGCCGTGTCCGCGAAGGCAGTGAACACGATGACTTTCCGGTTGCCGTCATTGATCGGATGATGTCGCTTGTTCGCGATCACCTCGCGGAGCGCGGCCAGCTTGGCGTCGCGTTCGGAAGCGATCTCACGGGCCGTGCCGAGTAGAGTCGCCAGGCGATTGCGATCCTCAACGAGATCCTGCTTCCAGCGCACAAGGTCTACATCCTTGAGCAGCACCTTGACCTTGCGCCCGACGAGCAGGCTCTCGAACGCGGGATCCTCGATATCCACGTCGTCGATGTCGATCTCTTCCAGGTCCTCCGCCTCGGCCTCGATGCGTCGAAGGGTGGCCTCCACGTCCCTAAGTTGCCGCTCGACGGTCAACGCGAACGACACTACAGAGCTTTCCATCCGCTTGAGGAGGTTGACCCGCAAAAGATGGATGAGGCTCTCTTCGCGGTCCACCTGCCGGAAGAAGCCCGTGCCTCCCTTCACTTCGGTGCTGTACTTCCTGTCGTAGGCCTCCTGCTTGTGCGACAGCACGTACCGTAGCGGCGCGTACGCGGCCAGATTGAGCCGGCGGATCTCCAGGTTGATGTCGCGGATTGGCGGAAAGGCGCCCCGCAAGTCGGCGTCGGCCTTGATGTTGATCGGCTTCAGGCGATCGGGGAATCGCCCCGTTTCCGCAAGCCCGTAATACCTTTCGATGTGCTTGCGTGAGCGGGCGATCGTGAGCGCGTCGAGCAGCGTGAAGTAGTCGAAGCCCAGCATCTCGACCAATCGGGCCGGCGTGCGCTCCGACTCGTCGAGATCGAGCCAGCGGTTGAATTGTTTTTGGGCCAAGCGTGTGGTGCCGTCGATGCTGCCGATGCCGTGCTCCCGGAGCGCCGTGTCGTCGCCCTCCGTCGCGAAGACGATCTGATTGCGAAGGTCCGCCATGCGGTTGTTGACCGGTGTTGCCGAAAGCATCAGCACACGGGTCTTGACTCCCTCGCGGATGATCTTGCGCATGAGCCGGTCGTAGCGTGTCTCGCCCCCGGCCTGAGGCGTCTTCTTGTTGCGGAAGTTGTGGGACTCGTCGATCACGACGAGGTCGTAGTTGCCCCAGTTGACGTGGGACAGGTCAATGTCCCCAGACAGCCCACCCTCTCGCGACAGGTCGGTGTGGTTCAGGACGTCGTAGTTGAAGCGATCGGAAGCCAGTGTGTTCCTGCGGTCGTTGGCCTTGTAGAGCGTCCAGTTGTCGCGCAGGCGCTTGGGGCACAGCACGAGCACACGGTCATTGCGCAGCTCGTGGTACTTGATGATGGCGAGCGCCTCGAAGGTCTTCCCCAGGCCGACGCTATCGGCGATGATGCATCCTCCGAAGCGGTTCAGCTTGTCGATTGCGCCGACGACGCCGTCGCGCTGAAACTTGAATAGCTTCTTCCAGACAACGGTATTGCGGATACCCGTCGCCGATTTGACGATCGCGTCTTCGTCGAGCTGACCGTCCCGGTCACGAAACAGGTGGTGAAGGAAGAGTGCGTAGACGAGGAGCGGATCACGATGTCCCGCGATCCGTCTCAGTTCGGCTACAAGCGTGGCCTTCGCATCAGTCGCTTTATCGAGTGCCGACCACTGTGTGTCGAACCACTGGCTCAGCAGTCCCGCCTCTTCCGCGTTCTCGGACGCCTGAATCAAACTGAGCGGATTGCCGGGTGCCAAGCCGAGCCCGTCAGTGGTGAAAGCGAAGGCGCCCAGTAGCGCCTGCATTGGGTTGGAAGCCTGGTCGCGAGCAACCAAGATTCCCTGCGGAACAGCACCCGCCGCACGGCGGAGTTCGACGTTGCGCTCGAGCCAGTTGGCACAACGTCGAGCCAACCAGCGGACCTGCATCCGATTCCGGGCTGCGCGGTCGCCGCTGCCGCCGAGTAGCTCGAGATCCCCGGTCGCTGGCGGGAGCACCAAACGAGCGCTCGCCAATCGCTCGCATTCGTCCCGAAGAGCCTCGAAAGCGAAGAGCGACAGGCCCGGCGTCGCGACGTCCAGGCGACTGCCGGCCTTGAGCCATGGACGGAGCAGTTCGAGGACCCTGTCGGCGCCCGCGTTACGGACTAATCTCATGCGACAGCCCCGATAGAGCCCTGCTCCCCACGCCGACTGGGGGATGTCGAGTTCCCCACGCCGTCGCAAATTGTGCAGGCCACCCCACCTCCCCAGTGCCCCTCCCAGACGCCCCGGCGTGGGGCATCGCTGAGGTGGGGCTGCCGGCATTCTATTTCGGGGGGCATCGTAGCGACGGCCTGTGACAGGGTTGGTCCTACGTCCGATCTTCGCCAGGGGCGAAACTGGCGGCGCCAAACGAGCCAACCACCCTGCTTCAACGCCACCCTTCCAACGCTGGAGGCCGCGCTGCAACGCCGCCCGTGCAGCCCGTTCAATTGAGGGCACGTTGGGCTATATTGGGCGGCG
>CAWULT010000101.1:0-16925 GCA_963923455.1 uncultured bacterium | reverse complement strand
ATAAGAGACAGCGCCGCACCCGCGCCAACCGACCCACGGGCAGTCGACGACGACCTGGCCGAAGCCGGCTGAATGGCCCCTCCGGGGTCCCCCTCCGTCACCGCGCCGCCAGGGGGAGCGGTACAATAGCCGGAATCCTTTCGCCCCCGTCCATCACCACATGCTCAGAGCCGGAATCGTCGGGCTGCCGAACGTCGGCAAGTCCACGCTCTTCAACGCCGTCACCCGCACCCGTAACGCCGAGGCGGCCAACTACCCGTTCTGCACGATCGACCCGAACGTCGGGATCGTCAACGTCCCCGACCCGCGGCTGCAGGAGCTGCAGAGGATTGCGAAGACCAGCGTCGTGATCCCGGCGGCGATCGAGTTCGTGGACATCGCCGGCCTCGTCAAGGGCGCCAGCCAGGGTGAGGGCCTTGGCAACAAGTTCCTGACGCACATCCGCGAGGTCGACGCGATCATCCAGGTGGTGCGCTGCTTCGAGGATCCGGACGTGCATCACGTGGCCGGCTCGGTCGACCCGGTGCGCGACATCGAGGTGATCAACACGGAGCTGATGCTGGCCGACCTCGAGCAGGTGAGCAAGCGCCGCGAGCGGCTGGCCAAGGACATCAAGCGCGGAGACAAGAGCGCGGCCGCCGAGGAGGCGGCGCTGGGGAAGATCGAATCGGTGCTCAACGCGGGCAGGCCGGCGCTCACCGTCGAGCTGTCGCCCGAGGAGCGCGCGCTGACGCGGGCGCTGTTCCTGCTCAGCGACAAGCCGACCATCTTCGCGTGCAACGTGCGCGAATCCGAGCTGGCGGCTGCCGACGCCCATCCGGCCGTCCAGAAGGTGCGCGAGTACGTGCAGGCGCACCTCTCCTGCGAGGCCGTCGTCATCAGCGCGCAGATCGAGAGCGACCTCGTCGATCTGTCACCGGAGGAGGCACAGGCCTTCCTGGAGGAGCTGGGCGTCAAGGAGAGCGGCATCGGCGCACTGATCCGCGCGACGTACCACCTGCTCGGCCTGCGCACCTACTTCACCGCGGGCGAGAAGGAAGTGCGCGCCTGGACGATCCACGCGGGCGACACGGCCCCGAAGGCCGCCGGCGTGATCCACTCCGACTTCGAGCGCGGCTTCATCAAGGCCGAGACGGTCGCCTACGACGACCTCGTCCGCTGCGGGTCGGTGGCCGCGGCCCGCGAAAAGGGCCTCTACCGCATGGAGGGCAAGGACTACGTCGTCGCCGACGGCGACGTCATGCTCTTCAAGTTCAACGTCTAGGACGGATCGATGCTGAAGGGAATCATCCTGGCCGGCGGCTCGGGCTCGCGGCTGTATCCGATCACCCGCGCGATCTGCAAGCAGCTCGTGCCGATCTACAACAAGCCGATGATCTACTACCCGTTGAGCGCGCTGATGCTCGCGGGCATCAGGGACATCCTGCTGATCACCACGCCCGAGGACGCCGACAGCTTCAAGCGGCTGCTCGGAGACGGATCGCACCTCGGGCTGCGGCTGCACTATGCCGTGCAGGAGCGGCCCGACGGACTCGCGCAGGCCTTCATCATCGGGCGCGACTTCGTGGGCAGCGACCGCGTCGCGCTGGCGCTCGGCGACAACATCTTCTTCGGCCACGGCTTCACCGAGACCCTCGCCTCGGCCAGCACGCGCGAGACGGGGGCCACGGTGTTCGCCTACCGCGTCGCCGAACCCGAGCGCTACGGCGTCGTCGAGTTCGACGAACAGGGGCACGCCCTCTCGATCGAGGAGAAGCCGGCGTCCCCCCGTTCGCACTACGCCGTGACCGGCCTGTACTTCTACGACAACGCCGTGCTCGACATCGCCGCCGCGCTGAAGCCGTCGCCGCGGGGCGAGTTGGAGATCACCGATGTCAACCGGCGCTACCTGGAGGCCGGGCGCCTGATGGTGGAGCGGCTCGGCCGCGGCATCGCGTGGCTCGACACCGGCACCCACGAGTCGCTGCTGCAGGCGTCGCAGTTCGTGCAGACCATCGAGGAGCGCCAGGCGCTGATGATCGCCTGCGTCGAGGAAATCGCGTTCCGGAAGGGCTATATCTCGGCGGACGACCTCCGGCGCGTCGCGTCGCCGATGGCCAAGAACTCGTACGGCGAGTACCTGTTGCGGCTCGCCGACAGCGGCCGCGGAGAGCCGCTGCCGTGACGGTCACCGAGACGCCGCTCGCCGGCGTGCTGGTGATCGAGCCGGTCGTCCACCGCGACCCTCGCGGGTTCTTCCTGGAAACGTACCGGGCCGACCGGTACCGCGCCGCCGGCATCGACGCGACCTTCGTGCAGGCGAACCACTCCCGGTCGACGCGCAACACGCTGCGCGGGCTGCACTGGCAGGAGGGGGCGCACCCCCAGGCCAAGCTGGTGCGCGCGGTCGTCGGCGAGGTGTTCGACGTGGCCGTCGACATCCGGCCGGACTCGCCGACGTTCGGCCGGTGGTTCGGCCTGCACATCTCGGCGGACAACTTCCGGCAGATCTACATCCCCGTGGGCTTCGCGCACGGATTCTGCGTCCTGTCGGACGTGGCGGAAATCGAGTACCAGTGCTCGGACGTCTACGACCGCGCGAGCGAGCGGGGCCTGATGTGGAACGACCCCGACTTGAACATCCAGTGGCCCATCGCCGAGCCGCTGCTGTCCGACCGCGACCGCCAGCACCCCACGTTCCGCGACTTCCGGGCACAGGCCGCCGCATCCCGCTGACGCCGCGCCCGCGCGGGGCGTCCCGAGCGAGTCGACCCGGTAAGTCCCGCGCCTCGGAGCCTCGTCGGGCACGTCGGCGGCCACGCATCGTCGTACGTGCGAGCCGCCGATCCGGCCCACTCTTGACGAGCCCCGGCCGATCTGTGTAGCTAAAGGGGTCAGGAGGACCTATGCGAACACAGGTGACGACGGCCGCTGCCGTTCTCATGCTCTGCGCGCCTGGGAATGCCTCGGCGCAGAGTCCATCCGTCCCGAAACCCGGCGCGGCCGCCCCGGCCGCCGCGCCACGAACCGCCACGGCATTCGCCGGAACCTGGCGTGCCGCACCGTTCGAAACCCGGCTCGCCAGCGACTTCGACGTGTCCGTGTGGGGGCCGAACGCCGTCTCCGTGCGCACCGTCGAACTGGGGCTGCGTCCGACGGGCGAGGGCACGCTGACGGTCACCACCAGGGTGCTCGACGCGCGTCGCCGCACCGTGCCGGCCTCGACGTCGATCGAGGAGGCGAAGCTGACCGTCGGCGCGGCCGGCGAGCCCGAGGAGGGACGCACCGACTACTCGGTGACGGTGGCGAGCGCCGAACGGCGGTACCCGGACGACCCCGGACACGCGTGGCCGCTCGACGGGCTGAAGATCCGCCTGTCCACGCTCGGCGAGACCGCCGGCAGCCCCATCGAGATTCGGTACGAAACGCCGGAGGGCAAGGGCTCGTTCTGGGAGACCCTGCGCCGCGCGCCACGCGCCGCGGCGGCCGCCCGTCGCTGACGTATGCTGGATGGATGCCGCGACGCTACTGGCTCATGAAGTGTGAGCCGTCCGCCTACTCCATCGACGATCTGGCCCGTGACGGCCGGACCGGCTGGGAGGGCGTGCGGAACTACCAGGCGCGCAACATCATGCGCGACCAGATGCAGGTGGGCGACGGTGTGCTGTTCTACGCCTCGAACGCCGACCCCTCGGGCGTGACCGGCCTGGCCGGGATCGCCCGGGCGGGCTATCCGGATCCCTTCGCCTGGAAGAAGGGGCACGCCTACTTCGACGCGGCCAGCACACCCGACTCGCCCGTCTGGTACACGGTGGACGTCGCCTTCGTCGAGCGCTTCCCCGGCATCGTGTCACTCGAGACCTTGAAGAAGACCAAGGGTCTCGAGGACATGATGGTCGTCCGCAAGGGCAGCCGCCTGTCGGTGCAGCCGGTCACCAAGGCCGAGTACGACATCGTCGTCCGGCTCGGCCGCGGCACGTCCGCCTGATCGGGCCGTCGTCATGCTGACGCCCCTCGACAGCTATCCTGCGGCACGCCTCGTCGCGCCCCGGGTCCGGGCGTACTTCGAACGCCACCGGCGCGAGGCGACGGCGCGTGGTGTCGACGTGCAGGCCCCGCTGCCCGACATCGGCGCGATCGAGCAACTGGTCAACGCGGCGTTCTGGACGAGCCTGCGGCGCGAGGAAGGCTACGTTCCGAAGGTCTCGCTGGCCTACGTGCCGCCGGACCGCGACGACCATCCCCTCGTCTTCGAGCGCCCGATCCCGCTGAGCGCCACGGCGCTCGCCAAGATCGCGCCGGTCGTGGAGCGGCCGGGCATCCACCTCGGCGTGTGGCACGACGGCGACGCGCTGACGGCCTGGGGCACCACGCGGGCCATCCCGCCGTTGTGCTTCGTGCTCGAAGTGGTCGAACCGGGCCTGCTCGTCATCAAGCACCACCGCGGCGAGCTCTCGGGCAAGTACGCGAACGTGGCCGTGCTGGAGGGCGATCAGATCAAGATCGTCGACGAGCGGGCCTCGGGCCTGCCCGACTGCCCGACGCTGCTGACCTCTCTGCTCGGACACGACCGCCGCGGGCAGAAGGCCGGGCCCGTCAACCTGCTGGTGCAGCTCGCCGTCTCGATGCGCGCGCACGGGCGCGGCGGATCGCTGCTGATCGTGCCGGCCGGCACCGACACCTGGCGCGATTCGATCGTCGCGCCCATCCCGTACGCGGTGGAGCCGCCCTACACGGGCCTGTCGTCGCTGCTGCGCGCGACGGCCGCCGGGCGAGACGCCCAGCCCTGGCGGCAGGCACTCAAGGACGCGGTGGACGCCGTGGCGGGGCTGAGCGCGGTGGACGGCGCGACGGTGATGGCCGACACGTACGACCTGCTCGCGTTCGGCGCGAAGATCGCGCGCCGCCGGGGCTCGCCGCAGGTGGAGCACGTGGTCGTGAACGAGCCCATCGAAGGGGGCTCGCCCCAGGTCGTGCCGCCGTCGTCGCTCGGCGGGACGCGCCATCTGTCGGCCGCGCAGTTCGTGCACGACAACCGTGGCGCGGTGGCGCTCGTCGCGTCGCAGGACCGCCGCTTCACCGTGTTCGCCTGGTCGTCGTCGGACGACCAGCTGCACGCGCACCGCGTCGAAACCCTGCTGCTCTGACGCGGGCCGGCGGTCGCGCGCCGCGCGCCGGCAGCACGGCTACTTCCTGGCCGGGCCGCCAGGTCCGAAGATGTGGGCCAGGTCCTTCTCGTTCTCGCAGACGTTCTCGATGATGTCGGTGTCGGGCAGCAGTTCGAAGGGCACCGTCACGCTCCAGGGCTTCGTGTACATCACGGGATCGTCGAACGTGAAGTCGATCTCCATGTGGCCGAAGTCCTTCCGGCGGAAACGCTCGGTCACCGTCATCGACTCGCTGCGCGGGTGCCCGCCGTCGTCGAGCCAGGCTTTGTCGTTGAAGCCGAGGCTCTCGACGAGGAAGGTGTCACCGTCCCACCGGCCCTTCGAGTAGCCGAACCAGGCGGCCTGGCGCTCGGCCGGGAAGTCGCGGCCGTCGGTGAAGATCTGCCGGTACTGGGTGAAGTTCTCGTAGAGGATGATCGTCAACCCCGGCGTCTGGACGACCTTCCACGGGTAGCCCGGAATCAGCATCGCGCTCGGAATCGAGTGCGGCAGGCACTGACCGGCGGGCCGGTCGCGCCCCTGTGTGTCCTGGCGCTCCTTGAACAGGGCCGCCCCGGCGGGCTGGAAGGGCGCCTCGACCCCGCCGCGCCGGGCGATGTTGGTCAGGAACCGGCCGTCGACGGCGTTCCACAGACCGCTCAGGTCGGGCCGGCCGTCGGCCGTCCGGGGCACCGGCGCGGTCATGTTGGGCTTGCCGTCGGGCAGCCGGGGCGTCTTCGGGTCTGGAAACCTGAGGTACTGGGCCCCAGCCGGCGCCAGACCCGCCAGCAGGCCGGCCACGACCACCGCCAGCCTGATCGCCCGCCTCGTGCCGACGCCCCCCACCCGCATGTTCACTCCTCTGCACCCTTCCGGGCCGCCCGCGGCCAACTCCGGGCTTTCGGGCGAGTCGAGGCCGATTATATGGCGGGCGGGCCTGATAAAATTTGGGGGTGCCCCGAAAGATAGACGACCTCCGCATCGCCCACGTCCGGCCCCTGTTGCCGCCCGCGATCCTGATCGAGGAACTCCCGGCTTCCGAGCGCGCGGCGAACCTGGTGGCGAACACGCGCCAGCAGATCGCCGACGCCCTCTTGGGACGCGACCCCCGGCTCGTCGTCGTGGTCGGCCCCTGCTCCATTCACGACACCAAGGCCGCGGTCGAGTATGCCGAACGCCTGTTGCCGCTCGCGAAGCGGTACGGCGACCAACTCATCCTCGTAATGCGCACCTACTTCGAGAAACCGCGCACCTCGGTCGGCTGGAAGGGCCTCATCAACGACCCTGACCTGGACGAGAGCTTTCACATCAACAAGGGGCTGCGCATCGCCCGCCGGCTTCTGGTCGACCTCAACGAGATGGGGCTGCCGACGGCGTCGGAGTTCCTCGACGCGCAGATTCCGCAGCACATCGCCGACCTGACGTCGTGGGTCGCGATCGGCGCGCGTACCACCGAGAGCCAGGTACACCGGGAGCTCGCGTCGGGCCTGTCGATGCCCGTGGGCTTCAAGAACAGCACCGACGGCACGGTGCAGACGGCCGTCGACGCGGTGCTCTCGGCCCGTTCGCCGCACCTGTTCCCGTCGGTGACGAAACACGGCGTGTCGGCGATTTTCGAGACGACCGGCAACGACACCTGCCACGTGATCCTGCGCGGGGGGAGCCGCACGGGCCCCAACTACGACCCGAAGCACGTGGAGGACACGTCGGCGCGGCTCGCGGCCAAGGGCCTGCCCGCTCGCGTGATGATCGACTGCTCCCACGGCAACAGCCAGAAGGACCACCGGCGCCAGGCCGAAGTGGCCGAGGCCATCGCGAGGCAGGTCGAAGGCGGCTCGCAGCTGATCTTCGGCGTGATGCTCGAGAGCCACCTGGTGGAGGGCAGGCAGGACTACGTGCCGGGCAAGCCCGCCGTCTACGGACAGAGCATCACGGACGCCTGTATCTCGTTCGCTCAGACCGAGCCGCTGCTCGAGCGGCTGGCGAAGGCGCAGCAGGCGCGGGGCGCCGCCGTCTCGGCCGGCGCGCGCTGACCGTCACCGCGGTTCGAACCCGGCGCGTGCGAACGGCCCGCCCCTAGGGCGCGGCGGTCGTGCGTACCCGGGTGCCGTCCGCCATGTCGCGCAGGGCCTGGATCGGGCCGGACACCACGCGGGCCCCCTCGGGGACGCCGTCCACCTCGATGGTCAGCCCGCCGATGATTCCCGTCCGGCTCAGCGGCGTGAAGGTGACCACGCCGCCCTTCTCGACGAACACGCCGGGCCGCCGCACGCCCCCACTCGTCGCGCGCTCCACCACCGACTGCAGCGGCACCACGAGGGCGTTCCGGCGCTCGTCCACCAGGATCTCGACGTCGCACGTCAGCCCCGGACGCAGGCGCTCGATCGCCCGGTCGAGCCTGACGAGCACCTTGAACTCGCGGGCGGCCGCCTGCGCGCCCACCTGCGGGAGCGCGCTCGCCCCGATCTCGACGACGCGGCCGCGAAACGACTCGCCAGGCAGCGCCTCGAGCGTCACCGTGGCCGGATCGTCGAGCTGCAGGCGCAGCACGTCGGCCTCGGCCACCTTCACTTCGGCGTCGATGGCGCTCAGGTCGGACACGGTCATCAGGATCGTGCCCGGCTGGTTCTGAACGCCCATCACCACCATCTCGCCCTCCTCGACGTCGAGCCGCGTGACGACGCCGTCGATCGGCGCCTCGATGCGCGTCTTGGCGAGGCTGTCCTTCGCGCGGCGCTCGTCGGCCCGGGCCTGCGCCACGCGGCGCCCGGCCGCGTCGACGGACTGCTCGAGCCGCCCCAGCGCGGCCTCGGCCGACGCCAGCTGCGCCCGGGCGGCGTCGGCGGTGGCCGCGGCCGTGTCGAGCGCCTGCTGCGCGACGAGCCCGTCGCGCTGCAGCTCGCGCGTGCGGCGCAGCGTGCGCTCCGCGTCGTCCAGGCGCGCGCGGGCCGCGTCCACGTCGGCCCGCGCCGCCTGGGCGGCCGCGGACGCCGCGCGAGCATCGGCCTCGAGCGCCAAGGCCCCCGCGGCCGTCCCGGCCAGCGTGCTGGCCGCCTGCTCCGGATCGATCATCGCCAGGACCTGCCCGGCCCTGACCCGGTCACCTTCCTCGACCCGCAGCGACACCAGGCGGCCCATGATGCTCGACCCGATGTCGGCACTCCGCACCGCGGTGATCTCGCCCGACGCGGTGACGAACGACTGGAGCACGGGCACGCGGGCGACCGGGGTCACCTCGACCTCGACGGACGTGGGGCCGCGCCGCGTGACGATCGCGGCGACGACTGCGGCCGCGGCAACGAGGGCGACGAGGACGAGAACGGAGCGTGTACGCATGGTAGGCTGGGCTCGCTCGGCACGGAGCCGACCGTGTCAGGATCGTCCAAGCGCCGCAGGATGTCCATGCCCGCCTCGCCTCGTGTCGTCACGGAGTGGCTCACCGCCGTCAGGCTGGCGGCCTCAACGCTGCGAGCCAACCCCCTGCGCACCGCCCTCGGTGCCCTGGCGGCCGCCGTCGCGGTGGCGACCATCGTGGTCGTGACGGCCGCCCTCGACGGCGTCGCGCTGTTCGCGCGCCGCACCAGCGAGCGCGCGTTCGGTGCCGACACGTTCCTGCTCGCGCAGGTCGCCTCGCCCGGGCGCGTGACCCGCCGCGAGTTGCAGGAGCAGTACCGGCGCAACCCGCCAATCACCCGCAGCGAAGCCCGATTCCTGGACCGCCAGGCCGGTGGCCTCGTCCTCTACGCGCCGGCCGCGCAGGCCGGCGCCGAAGTGTCGGCCGGCCCGAAGACGTTCGAGAACGGCGCCGTCACCGGCACGTCGGCGGCGATGTCCGACATCCGCAGTCTCGGCATCGACCGCGGCCGATTCTTCTCGCTCGACGAGGACCGCGCGGGTGCGCAGGTCGCCGTGATCGGCGCCGATGTCGCCGGGACGCTGTTCGAAGGGCGCGACCCGCTGGACCGTGCCATCCGGCTCGCCGGCCGAAACTTCCGGGTGATCGGCATCCAGTCGCGACTGGGCAACACCGGCGGCGCCTCCCAGGATCGCTACGTGTGGATCCCGTTGCGCGCGTTCGAGCGGGCCTTCGGCGCGCCGCGCAGCCTCCAGATCTTCGGCAAGTCCTCCGGGGGGCGCCCGGCAGTCGTCGGCGAGGACCGCGCGCGCGTGTCGCTGCGCGCGCGTCGCGCCCTCGGCCCGGGGGCCGCCGACACGTTCGACCTGCTGACCCCGGAGGCCGCGCGCGACTTCGTTCAACAGTTGTCCGAGCGAATCGGACAGGCCGCACTGCCCATCTCGCTGATGGCGCTGCTGGCGGCAGTCGTGGTCGTGACCAACACGGTGCTGGTGTCGGTGACGCAGCGGACGCGCGAAATCGGGGTGCGGCGGGCGCTCGGGGCCAGCCGCGCACAGATCACCGCCGAGGTGCTGGCGGAGGCCGCCTTGACGGCGGCGCTTGGGGGTGGCGCCGGGGTGCTCGTCGCCGTCGCGTTCGTGTCGGGCGTCGCGGGACTCACGGGGCTGCCGCTGGGCGTGCGGGCATCCACGCTCGTCTGGGGCCTGACGGCATCGACCGCCGCCGGCGCCGTGGCCGGCTGGTACCCGTCGCGCCGGGCCGCCCGCCTCGATCCCGTCACGGCGATGAGGAGCGAGTAGGCCGGTGGCCGTGCCGCTCGACGGACGGGCGATGAGCCGTGTCGCTGGCGAGACCATCCGTCTCGGCCTCGCGTCGGTGCGGTCGCAGCCGGCGCGATCGACGCTGGCCGTGGTCGGCGTCGTGATCGGAATCGTGACGGTCGTGCTCGTCGCCTCGGTGCTGGTGGGCCTGCGCAACAGCGTCGCGCTGCTCTTTCGCGAGCTCGGCACGGAGAACGTCTTCGCGTTCCACCGCAGCGGGGATCCGTACTCGCCGGTCTCCGACGCCGACGCGGACCGCCGGCCGCTCTCGCCCGCGTTCGCCGCGGACATCGAGCGGCTCGGGCCGTCGGTGCGGGAGGTCGGCGTGCAGCTCATCGTGCCGGTCGTCACCGGCACCCGAACGCTGTCGGCTCGTGCGGGCGCCAGCGAATCGGACACGGTGCTCGTGGAGGGCGTCTCGGCGAACTTCTTCGACGTGACCGGCGCCGACTTCGCTGCCGGCCGCCCGTTCACCTCGCTCGAGGGGCAGGTGGCCGCGCCGGTTGCCGTAATCGGCGCCAACGTGGCGCGGGCGCTCTTCGGGGCCGAGCCGGCGATCGGCCGGTCGTTTCTGCTGGGCGGCGAGCGGTACTACGTCGTGGGGCAGCTGGCGCCGAGGCGGGGCACCTTCTTCGGCGAGAACCGGAACGACAACGTGGTGTCGCTGCCGCTCGGCACGGCGCAGCGCCGTTTTCCCGAGGCCGACGAAACCGTGCTCTACATCCGGGCGCGGCCGGGCATGCGCGAGCGGGCCCGGATCGAGACGGAGCTGGTCCTGCGCCTGCTCCGCCAGGTGCCGGACGAGGCGCCTCCCGACTTCACCATCTCGACCGCGGACCAGATCATCGCGCAGTTCGATCAAATCGGCTTCCAGATCTTCCTGGCAACCCTGGGGCTGGCTGGCGTCAGCCTCCTCGTCGGCGGCATCGGCATCGCGAACGTGATGGTGATGAGCGTCACCGAGCGCACGCGCGAGATCGGCCTGCGGCTCGCCGTCGGCGCGCGCCGCGCCGAGATCCTGCGCCAGTTCCTGTTCGAGGCTGCCGTGCTCTCGGGCGTTGGCGGCGCGCTCGGGGTGGTGCTGGCCTCCGGCATCGGCCTCATCGCGGCGCAGATCGCGCCGGTCTTCCCCGCCGTACCGCCGGGATGGGCCGTCGTCTCCGGCCTGGTCGTCTCGGTCGCCGTCGGCATTCTCGCGGGCTATCTGCCCGCACGACGCGCGGCCGCCCTCGATCCGGTCGAGTCGCTCCGGTACGAGTAGGGCCGGCAAGCGGGCGTGACGCGCCGGAGGCTGCGCCGCGATGGGAGGGCCGCGGCACGTCCCGCCGCGGACCTCAGAACGTCACGCGCGTGCCGACCCAGGCCCGCCGAGGCGCCCCTGGAGCCAGGAAGGTCGACTGCACCACCGGATACGCGCCGCCGATCGCGGGCAGCGGGCGCGCGACGAACGCGCCGCTCTCGGTGAACCCGTTGGGCCCGAGCTGCGCGGCGGTCGCGAAGCGGCGATCGAACAGGTTGTTGACCTGCGCGAACACCTGCAGGCCACGCAGCAGCTGGTAGCGCGCGGACAGGCCGACGACCGCGTACCCGTCCGCCACGCCCGCTCCCAGGTAGTACGGCGGCAGTGGCTGGTGCCGGTTGTTCTCGTTGCCGCGCGCGTAACTGCTCGACACGGCGAGCACGTCGGCGTCGATTCGCAGCCGACCGCTGGCCTGCACGCCCGCGAACACTTTCAGCAGGTGTGCCGGCACGAGCGGAATGCGATCGCCGGGCTGGACGTCGATGCTGCCCTCGAAGCCCGGCGCGCCGGCAGCGGCCTCATCGTTCGAGCTGTTGCCGCTGCCGTTGACCGTCTCTTCGCTCTGGAAGGTCGCGTCCAGCCACGTGTAGCTCGCCCCGGCCTCGAGGCGGCTGGTCCGCCGGGATGCGCTCAGTTCGAGGCCCTGTCGCCGCGTGCGTCCGACGTTGGTGAAGTAGCCGAAGCCCGCCTGCTCCGAAACGACGAACTGGATGTCGTCGTGGTTGACGCCGTGAAAGAATCCGGCGGACCAGTCGAGCGTGCCGGCGCGCCCGCGCGCGCCCGTCTCCCAGGTGCGCGCGACGACCATGGCGAGCGGCGGATCGCCGGCCATGGCGTTCGGCAGCTTGCACGGCCTCTCCGGGTTGGCGCACCCCAGCTCGATCGCGGTGGCCGCACGGCTGGCCTCGCTGTAGCCCGCGTAGAGGTTCCACGCCGTGGACGGCCGGTACACGACGCCGGCGGCCGGGTTGAACCGGGCGAACGTGTGATCGCCGTCGAGCGAGTCGGGCCCGCCACCCGGCGTGATGGCGTCGCGGTTGCGCACCGCGGTCCTGTCATAACGGCCCGACAACGACACGTGCCAGCCGCGGCCGAGCGCCAGGGCCTCGGCGGCGTAGACGCTGGCCGTCTGCACCAGCCCGTCGAGGTCGACCCTGGTATCGAACGGCACGCCGTCCTCGGTACCACCGGTCACGCCGTCGGCGAAAGCCGGCAGCGTCGTGACGCTGCGGTCCGGGTTCAGGTACCCGAGCTGCGTCGATTGCGCGAACGCGGCGCGGCCACGGTCGTAGGCCACCCCGATCGTCAACTGGTGGCCGCGCGCGGTCGAGCCGTCGCGGCGAACCAGCTGGGCCGACGCACCCGCCGAGTGCTGGCGCGTCGTCGTCCGGTTGACGACGGCGTTGCACTTCTCCGCCGGCTCGTCGTTCAACAGCACGTTGGCGATGCACCGCCACGACGGGAACGGCGTGTTCGCCGCGGTGGCACCGCCGAGCGGAACGCCGGCGTAGTTGGCCCCCTGCAGCACGCCGATCTCGACGGCCGACGGCTGGTAGAGCGCCTGATCGAGCGACGCCTCGTTGAGGTCTCCGTTGAGCGCGCTGGTCCGGATACCGCGGTAGTGGGCGTTGCCGGAGAGCTCGACGCGCCGCAAGCGGCGCGACCCTGTGAGGGTGACGCCGGTGGCGCGCTGGTCGGTCTCGTCCGGCTTGGTGTAGACGCTGGCGTAGTCGCGGTCGAGGAATCCCGTCTCCTGCAGGCCGTTGCCGGTCAGCGCGTTGTCGGCGTGCACGACGCTCAGCGTCAGCGACCCGGCCGCGCGCTCCCACCCGAACTTGCCGAACAACTGCCGCACGTCCGACGGCGAGTCCTGCCGCCAGCCGTCCTCGGCGAACAGCGTCCCGGCGACGAACCAGTCGAAGCCGCTCGCCCTGGCGCCGCCGTGCTCGAACTCGAGTGCACGCCGCACGCTGCTGCCATAGGTCGCCTGCACCGACGTGCCGGGGCTGGTGCGCCCGCTCTTGGTCCGCAGCGCCAGCGCACCACCGAGCGTGTTGCGGCCGAACAGGGGATTCGACCCGGGCATCAGCGTCACCGTGTCCACGGCGTTGCGGGGAATCAGGTCCCAGCTGACGACGTCGCCGAACGGCTGGTTCAGCCGGACACCGTCCATGTAGACCGACAGCCCTTGCGGCGAGCCGAGCAGCGGCGACGCCGTGTAGCCGCGGTAGTTGACGTCGGCCTGGTACGGGTTGCCCTGGACCTCGTTGACGTGCACCGCCCCGAACCGGCGGTTCAGGAAGTCCGTCACGTCGAGGGCCGCCGCATGCTCCAGGTCCGCCGCCGTCGCACCTTGCACGGGCGCAGGAACGTCCTGGGCCGCCACGTCGCTGCCCGCGGGTGTCGTCCCCACGACGGTCACCGTGACGCCCTGCGGCGCGGCCACCGGCGCCTGCGGACTCGCCGGCGGCCCCTGCGCCGCGAGCACCGAGGCACCAACCGTCAGGACGACGAGGCTGCCGAACGCCCCCCGTTTCAACCCCTCGGTCACACGCGATCTCCGTTCAGGAGAGATTCCCCGAGCCTCGAGGCGATCACTCGCGCTCGGCGCGACTCAGGCGCGGCCGGCGAACTCCCGCGTCTCGGTGTGCACCTTCACCCGCTCGCCTTCCTTGATGAAGAGCGGCACGCGGATCTCCAGCCCCGTCTCGAGCGTGGCCGCCTTGGTGACGCCGCCGCTCGCCGTGTCGCCGCGCACGCCGGGCTCCGTGTAGGTGACGGTCAACTCGATGTGGGGCGGGAACTGGATGCCGATCGGGTTGCCGTTGAACTTCAGGATTTGCACCTGCACGTTGTCGACGAGCAGCAGCCGGTCGTCTCCCACGGTGTCGGCCGAGAGCGTCAGCGTCTCGAACGACTCCTGATCCATGAAGTGGTAGCCGTCGGCGTCGGCGTAGAGGAACGTCGCCGTGACCTGCACGAGGTCGGGCTCGCCGAACTTCTCGCCGGCCTTGAACGTGCGGTCGAAGACGGCCCGCGTCAGCAGGTTGCGCATCTTCAGGCGCACGAGCGTCTGGCCGCCGCGCGCCGTCGGGCGCGACACCTCCACGTCGAGGCAGTGGTAGGGGGCGTTCTCGTACTCGAAGAACATCTTGCGCTTGATGTCGATCGCTTCGATCAGGCTGGCCATGAAACCTCGTGCGGAACCGCGGGAGTCCGTCGTCGGATCATAGCCGCCCGTGCGGCCGGGGGTCCACCGGTACGGCGGCGCGTTGCGGCCCTGTTGCCACCCCCCGGCGGGTGCCGCGCCGGTCAGGCGCGGGCCCGGAGGGGTCTGGCCAGGACGTCTTCGATCAGGTTCAGGGCCTCGTCGAGTTCCTCGCGCGTGTGCGCCGCCGACAGCGACGTGCGGAAGCGCACGGCATCCTCCGGCACGGCCGGATAGTCGATCGGCACGAGGTACAGCCCGAGCTCGCGCAACCGCAGCCCCGCCTCGTAGAGCAGCGCCCGGTCGCGCACGATGATCGGCACGACATGCGTCGTCGAGACGCCCGTGTCGAGGCCAAGGCTGTGCAGCGCGTCGCGGAAGTACGAGGCATTGGCGGCCAGTCGCTCGCGGCGCTCGTGCTCCTCCACGGCGATCTTCACGGCCGCGATCATTCCCGCCACGTAGACCGGCGGCAGCGCGGCCGAGAAGCCGAACGGGTGCGCGTACAGCCGCGCGTACGACAGCAGGTCCGCATCACCCGAGGCGAAGCCGCCCAGCATGCTCAGCCCCTTCGAAAAGGTTCCGAACAGCAGGCGCACCCGCCTCTCGGTGCCGGTGGCCTCGGTCACGCCGCCGCCCCGTCGGCCGAGCGCGAAGATGCTGTGCGCCTCGTCGACGATCAGGCCCACGCCGTGGGCGTCGCAGACGTCGAGCAGCGCGGGCAGGTCGGCCACGTCACCGTCCATCGAATACAGGCCGTCGACGATCACCACCCGGCGGGCGTGCTTGTGCCGGTCGAGCAGGGCGTCGAGCGCCCGGACGTCCCCGTGCGGGAAGGTGGCCAGCGTGGCGCCCGAGGTGCGGATCCCGTCCATCCAGCACATGTGTGCCTTGACGTCGGCGATCGCGACGTCGCCCTTGCGGAGCAGCGCCGACATCAACCCGACGCCGCCGGAGAATCCGCTGGGGAACAGCATCGTGTCGGCGCGTTCGAGCATTTCGCTGACCATCGCCTCGAGGCGGCGATGCAGGCGGCTGGTGCCCGTCAGCAGCGGCACGCCGCACGCGCCGACGCCCCACTCGTCGAGCGCGTCGCGGATGGCCGTCGCAATGCGCGGATCCCGGTTGAGGCCCAGGTAGTCGAGCGAGGCGAGGTTGATCAGCTGGCGCGGCCGGCCGTCGATCTCGACGAGCGTCCGCGGACCGGCCGCACCCGCCAGGGGGGTGCGGAACAGCCCGTGCTCGCGTGCGGTGGCGCGCACCCACGCGAGGAAGTCCGGCGGCGCCGCCAGCGGATCGGTGTCATGGCCGGCGAAGAAATCGCCGAGGTTCAGGGACTTGGGATCGACCGTCGACATGCGCAGGGAGTCGCCTCCGGGTTGGGGACGTCCGCATTATCGGTTGAAGACCTGTCGACCCGCACGGGCCTGCGGCAGCGTCGGACGGCCCCCGACCGGCATGAGCCCGTCTTCTCGCGGTCCGCACCTTCCGATACGGAGGATTCGAATGAGAACGATCGCGCCGGTCCTGTTGTCTGCCGCGCTGCTGCTGGTCTGGGCCGACCCGGCTCGCGCGCAGCCGTCGTCCCCGCGCCCCGCTCCGACGCTCGAGGGTCAGGCCGGCTTGGCGGCGTTCGTCGACGACGCGGCCGTCCGTCACGAGGTGGTGGGCGCATCCGCCCGGTACTATCTGTCCCGGCGCGTCGCGATTGGGCCGGAACTGTTGTATCTGGTCGGGCCCGGATCGGATCGCGACCTGATCGCCACGGGCAACATCACGTTCGACCTGCGGGCGCCGGCGCGGCGGGGCGCCGTGCCGTACCTGGTGGCGGGCGCGGGGCTGTTCCAGCACAGCGACGCCTTCAACGGCGTCACCTTCACCTCGCGCGAGGGTGCGTGGACGGGCGGCGCGGGCATCCGGGCGTGGGTGTCCGACCGGGCCTACGTCGCCGGCGAGTACCGGGTGGGCTGGGAGCTGCACCACCGCGCGAGCATCCACGTGGGCGTCGGACTGGGCCCGCGCTGACCCGGCGCACGGGCGCGACCGCGCCCCGGACACGCCGGCCACGTGCCTGGCCACGACGGCGCCAGCCGCTCACCGGCCGGGGGCCGGCCAGAGCCAAGCGGCGCCCCGGACGCCGCTCGAGTCGCCATGCCGCGCCTTGAGGAGCCGGGTCACGACCGTGTCGGAGAACACGTGGGGCGCCCAGAGACGGGGCACGTTCGCGTAGAGCCGGTCCAGGTTCGACAGGCCGCCCCCGAGCACGATGACGTCGGGGTCGAGTACGTTGATCACGCTCGCCAACGCACGCGCCATGCGGCGCTCGTACCGCTCGAGACAGGCCTCGGCGACGTGGTCGCCCGCGCCCGCGCGGGAAGCCAGATCTGGCGGCTCAATCCGGAGGCCGGTCGCCGCCTCGACGTCGCCAGCCAGGCCGGGGCCGGACAGAAACGTCTCGATGCAGCCGCGACGCCCGCAGTAGCAGGGTGGTCCCGGCATCTCCGCCGCAGCCGGGTCGGGCCACGGCAAGGGGTTGTGCCCCCACTCCCCCGCGATGGCATTCGGCCCCGTCAGCACGCGGCCGTCGACGACGATACCCCCGCCCGTCCCCGTC
>CAWULT010000100.1:0-17117 GCA_963923455.1 uncultured bacterium | reverse complement strand
TCGTGCGTGCCGACGCGCAGGCGTACGCCTTCGAGCCCGGCAGCGTCGACGCCGTGGTGTCGCGCTTCGGCGTGATGTTCTTCGCCGACCCGGTGCGGGCGTTCGCCAACCTACGCCGCGCGGCCAGGCCGGGCGCGGGGCTGCGCATGGCGGTGTGGCGCCGCGCGGAGGACAACCCGTTCATGACGGCCGCCGAACGTGCCGCCGCGCCGCTGCTGCCGGCGCTGCCGCCCCGCGACCCGGACGCGCCCGGCCAGTTCGCCTTCGGGGATCCGGCGCGCGTCACGGCCATCGTGGGCGGCGCCGGCTGGCACGGTGTCGCGCTCCAGCCCATCGACGTCACCTGCCGCGTGCCGGCCTCGGCCCTCGACCAGTACGCCATGCGGCTCGGCCCCGTCGGGCGGGCGCTCGATCAGGCCGACACCGCCACGCGGATGCGGGTTGCGCCAGTCGTGCGCGCCGCCTTCGACCCGTACGTGCACGGCGACGAGGCGACGTTCGTGGCCAGCTGCTGGATGGTGACGGCCACCGCGTAGGGCGCGAGCGGCACCGCGCGAGGCGGACGACAGCCTGGCGAGTCCACGATGCGGTCGCGGCGCACGCCTCGGCGCGCATCGTATACTCCGGCCGGCCTTCGAGGCCGCATGGGAGTGACGGATGCGGGCATGGGCGACGGCGGCGTGGATCATCGGATTGCTTCTCTCGACGTGGGTCGCGGCGCAGCAGCCCGCGGCGCCAGCAGCGCCGGCGGGCGCGGGGGCTGCCCAGGCCGCGCCGCCGGCGCAGGACCCCTGGCCGGGGCGCAAGAAGGTACTGGCCATCGGCGATGCGCGCACCAGCTTCCAGCACGACTCGGTGTCGCACGCGCTCGCGACGATCGAACGGCTCGGCCGTGAATCAGGCGCCTTCGTGACGGTCATCCGCACCGACTCGCAGCTCATCACGAAGAGCCCGATCCCGAGGCCCGCGCTCAACACGAAGAACCTCGACTTCTTCGACGCGATCTTCTTCTTCGGCGCCGGTCCGGGCGACCTCACGCCGCAGCAGATGCAGGACCTGCTGGCCTTCGTCCGCGACGACGGCAAGGGCTTCGTGGCGGCGCACACCGGCGACAACGCGTTCCAGCCGCACCCCGAATACGCCAACATGATCGGCGGCGCGTGGGACCATCCGTGGACCCGGGCCGACCGGCTGGTGGCCAACCTGCCGATCACGGTGGAAGACCCCGCCTTCCCCGCCATGAGCTCGCTGCCGCCGGCGTTCCAGGTGGTCGACGAAGTGGCCGTGCACAAGGCGCCCTACGCGCGCGGCAACGTCCGGGTGCTCGCGAGCCTCGACTTCGACAAGGTGGACAGGAGCCTGGCGCGCGATCCCAGGGACACGGACGTCCCGGTGGCGTGGGCCAAACCCTACGGGAAGGGACGGGTGTTCTACAGCGTGCTGGGCCACTCCGACGAGTCGTGGGACAACCCGCTCGTGCAGCGGATGTTCGTCGACGCGCTGCGGTGGGCGACGGGGCTCGTGCCGGGCGACGCGTCGCCGCGCCGGTAGGACGGGACGCGTGGCCAGGGCCACGCGATGCCTCAGCCGCGCAGCAGCCGCGCGGCCAGCGACTCGTAGAGGTCGATCGCGTGGCGCAGCTCGTCGATCGAGATGTGCTCGTCGGCGGTGTGCGCCACGTGGATCGAGCCGGGCCCGATGAGCAAGGGCTTTCCCCACCGTGTCAGCAACGGCACGTCGGTCGTGTAGGGGAAGACGGCCGTCTCGAAGCCGGGCACCACGTGCATCTTGATCGCCGAGATGTCGAGGATGTGCTCGATGTCGACGAGGCTCTCGACCACCTGCAGCGCGGCCCGCACGGGCGGCGCGTCGCCGACGATCCGGAACATCAGCTCGGCCGACGCGTGCGGCGACACGACGTTGGGCGCCACGCCGCCTTCGATCAGGCCCACGGTGTAGTGCGTGCGGCCGAGCAGCGGGTCTTCGGGCAGCTGTACGCCGCGGATCACCATCAGCGCGTCGAGCAGCTTGTCGATGGCCGACTCGCCCAGTTCGGGAAACGACGAGTGCGCGGCGCGGCCCCTGGCCTTCAGCCGGACGCGCAGGATGCCGCGCGTGGCCGCGCCCAGCCGGTTGTCGGTCGGCTCTCCGTTGATCAGGTAGCGGACGCCGGGGGGAGCCGCCTCGTTGGCCACGCGGGCGCCGTCGCTGCCGCGCTCCTCCCCAGACACGTACAGCAGGCCGATGCGCTGCTCCCCGCTCGCGCGCAGCCGCTCGGCAGCGGCCACCTGCGCGGCCAGGATGCCCTTGGCGTCGCACGAGCCCCGGCCGAAGACGAAGCCGCGCTCCTCCCGGCTCGGGAAGAACGGCGGCACGCAGTCGTAGTGCGTGGAGAAGACCACCTCCGGCGAGGCGGCCAGGTGCGCGTAGACGTTGAAGCGGCCGGGGGAGACCGGCTGCTCCTCCACCGTGTAGCCGAGGTTGCGCAGGTAGCCGCCCAGCCAGGCGCCCACCTCGCCTTCCGTGCCGGTCGTCGAGTCGATGTCGACGAGGGCGCGCGTCAGCGCAACCGGGTCGACCGCGGTCACCGCAGCCACTGTTCGAGCTCGGTGCGGGCGTCGGTCTTCTCGTCGCGGTACTTGACGATGACCGGCGTCGCCAGGGACAGGCCCCACTCCTTGCCCATGCCCACGGTGACCGAGCGCGCCCCGGGCACCACCACCGCCCCCTCGGGCACGACCAGCGGCTGCCCCGGCTCCGGCTTGATGATGCGGCCGTTCGGCAGGTCGTAGATGGGCGTCGACCCGGTGATGATCGCGCCCGACGCAATCACGGCGCGCCGGCGGACGATGGCGCCCTCGTAGATGCCGGTGTTCCCGCCGACGAGCACCTCGTCCTCGACGATCACCGGCATGGCGCCCACCGGCTCGAGCACGCCGCCGATCTGTGCGGCCGCGCTGACGTGCACCTTCTTCCCGATCTGCGCGCACGACCCGACGAGGGCGTGCGAGTCGACCATCGTGCCGTCGCCGACGTAGGCGCCGATGTTGATGTACATCGGCGGCATGCACACGACGCCGCTGCCGAGATACGCGCCTTCCCGGATCGAGGAGCCGCCGGGGACGACGCGGACGCCGCTGCCCGCGTCGAGCTTCTTGAGCGGCATCGTGTCCTTGTCGAAGAAGGGCCAGCGCCCCTTGCCGACGCCCATGTCGACGACGTCACCCGCGCGGAAGCCGAGCAGGATGCCCTGCTTGACCCACGTGTTGACGCGCCAGCCGGTCGGCGACGCGGCGTCGGGC
The DNA here is from genome assembly GCA_963923455.1 of uncultured bacterium. GTDB lineage: Bacteria > Acidobacteriota > Vicinamibacteria > Vicinamibacterales > UBA2999 > CAWULT01. The sequence continues at coordinate 13,815 of CAWULT010000100.1, read as the reverse complement.
TCGGCCGCGCGGACGCGGCCCGCGGCCAGTTCCTCGCGGAACTGGAAGAAAGCCTCGCGAACTTCGGCCTTGGGCGCCGACGCGCCCTGCTCGAACAGGCGGACGATGGTGTCCTGCAGGCTCACGCGCGCCTCACCTAGACCCGGGCGGCCGCGCCGAGCAGCCGCAGGTTCTGGAGCACCGTCATCACCTTCTCGCGCGCCCCGGCCGACGGCGGCACGAGCGGCAGCCGGTACACCTCCTCGATCAACCCCATCGCCGCCATCGCGGCCTTACACGGGATCGGGTTCGACTCGGCGAAGTTCACCTGGATGAGCGGCAGCAGCCAGTGATGGAGCTTCCGCGCGGCGGCGAAGTCGCCCTTCTCGCAGAGCTCGATCACCTGCACCATCTCGGCCGGCACTTCGTTGGACGCCACCGACACGACGCCCACGCCGCCGACGACCATCGTGGCCACGGCCACCGGATCGTCGCCGCTCAGCACCAGGAAGCCCTCCCGCGTGTGGGAGACGAGCTCCGACATCAGGACGAGATCGCCCGGCGACTTGATGCCGACGATGTTCGGAATCTCCGACAGCCGCGCGGTCGTGGCCACGTCGAGGCTGATGGCCGTCCGCGTGGGCACGTTGTAGAGCACGATGGGCAGCCGGGTGCTCTCGGCGATGGCCTTGTAGTGCTGGTACAGGCCTTCGGGCGTCGGCTTGTTGTAGTAGGGCGTCACCGACAGCAGGCCCGTGGCGCCCGCCTTCTCCATGTCGTGCGCCAGCTCGATCACCTCGCGGGTGGCATAGCCGCCGCACCCGGCCAGCACCGGCACGCGGCCGTTGGCCTCCTCGGCCACCAGTTCCACGACGCGCAGCTTCTCGCGGTGGCTCAGCGTCGGCGCCTCTCCGGTGGTGCCGACGGGCGACAGGAAGTGGATCCCGGCGTCGATCTGCCGCTTCACCAGCCGCGTGATCGCCGCCTCGTCGAGCGAGCCGTCCTTCTTGAACGGGGTGATCAGCGCGGTTCCGACACCGGTGAATGGCGTGCGCATGCTGGGCTCCTTGCGGGGAACGGTCAGGACGTCTGCAGGACGTCCGCCATCGTGTACCAACCCTGACGGCGGTGAATCCAGCGGGCCGCCACCAGCGCGCCCGCCGCGAACCCACGGCGGTCCCGCGCCGCGTGGGTCAGCTCGATCGTATCCGAGGCACTGTCGAACCCGACGGTGTGGGTGCCCGGAATCGCCCCGGCGCGGCTCGACGACATGTCGATCGCGCGGGCATAGCCGGCGCCCGCCATCGTGTCGCGCAGCAGCAGCGCGGTGCCCGACGGCGCGTCGCGCTTGGTGACGTGGTGCAGTTCGTGAATCCAGGAGCCGTACTGCGGCTGCTGGCTCATCAGCCTGGCGGCCTCGGCCACGACGAGCTGGAAGATGTTGACGCCGATCGAAAAGTTCGCCGATGCCACCACGCCGAGCTGGGCACGCTCGGCCCTCGCCCGCAGGTCCGCGGCGTGCGCCCCCCATCCGGTGGTGCCGATCACGACGGGCAGCCGGCGCTCGACGTACTGCGGGAAGTTGGCTACCAGCGCGTCGGCGGTCGTGAAGTCGATCGCCACGTCGGCCGGCGCCCACTCGTCACGTCCGTCGTCGACCCGCCCCACCACCTCGAGTCCCTGCTCCGTCGCCAGCTGGTCCACCAGCCGGCCCATCTTGCCGTAGCCGACGACGAGCAGCTTCATCCGAAGAACTCCTGGTGCAGCCGCTGCATCGCCTGGTTCGCGTCGCCCTGCCGCAGGACCACGGTGATGTTCCGGCGGGCGGCCGCCTGCGAAATCATCCGCAGCGGGGTTTCCTCGAGCACGCGCACCACGCGCGCGCCGATCTCGGGTTCGGTGCGCAGGCGGTCGCCGACGGCGCAGAGGATGGCCATCTCGTGCTCGACCGACACCTCGCCGAACGCCCGCAGCGCCTCGACGATCGCCTCGAGGTGGCGCCGGTCGTCCACGGTCACCGACACGCTGACCTCGGACGTCGTCACCACGTCGACCGCCGTCTTGAACTTCTCGAACACCTCGAACACCTGCCGCAGGAAGCCGTAGGCCATCAGCATGCGGCTCGAGGTGATGTCGACGACGGTCACGTCCTTCTTGCACGCCAGGGCCGTCAGCGGGCCGCCGTCGCTCGTGCCGGCCGCCGTGATCACGGTGCCGGTGCCCTCGGGCCGCCGCGAGTTCAGGATGCGCACGGGGATGTCGTGCTCCACCGCCGGCAGGATCGTGGCCGGGTGCAGCACCTTGGCGCCGAAGTAGGCCAGCTCCGCGGCCTCGGCGAACGACAGCGCCGGCACGAGGCGCGGGTTCGTCACCACGCGCGGATCGGCCGTGAGCATGCCGTCGACGTCGGTCCAGATCTGGATCTCGCGCGCCCCGATGCCGGCGCCGACGAGCGCGCCGGAGTAGTCGGAGCCGCCGCGGCCGAGCGTCGTCGTGTGGCCGTCGGCGGTCGCGCCGACGAAGCCGCCCATCACGGGCACGCGGCCGGCGGCGACGAGCGCGCCCACCGTGGCCTTGAGCGCCGCATTGGTCTTGTGCGCAATCGGGACCGCGCGCGTGTAGTCGTCGTTGGTCACGATGGCCGCGCGCGCGTCCACCCACTCGCCAGGCAGCCCGGCGTTGACCATCGCCGCGGCGATGAGCCGGGAGTTGAGCAGCTCGCCCGTCGAGGCCACCACGTCGAGCGTGCGCGGCGACGTCTCGCCGGTCGACGCGATGACCGTGACCACGGCGTCGAGCTGGTCGAACTGCTGACCCATCTGCTCGACGAGGGCGGGCAGGTCACGTTCGGCGGCGAGCGCGCGCGCCGCCGTCATGTGGCGGCCGCGCAGGTGGGTGATGCCGTCCTGGGCGGCCTCGACCCGCCCGGCGGCGGCGTCGGCGGCAATCTTGAGCAGGGCGTCGGTGACGCCGCTCATCGCGGACACCACCACGGCGGGGCCGGTGCCTTCGGTCGTTCTCGCCGTGCGGACGATCTCGATGAGGCGTCGAATCGCGTCGGGGTCGGCGACGGACGTGCCGCCGAATTTCTGTACAACCATAGGTCTCGAGGCGGGGTGAACTACTTCTTATAACACGTTCCGCGCACCCCGCGGGACCGCGCTGCGGGGCCGGCCGGCGCCCCCGCCGACGCCGCGCCGCCCCCGCTCAGACGTGGGAGCCCATCGGCTTCGACGGGTCGCGGCCACCGGCCGACAGCCACGCGTACCGCGCCGTGTCGAGGCCGGCGTAGTCGGGGTCGAGGTAGATGAAGCAGCGCTGGATCAGGAAGTCGCGCACCTCGAAGACGTCGCACCAGCGCCCGGCGTGCGTCACGCCGGCCCGCCACGCGCCGTCCTGGTGCACGCCGGCACTGGTGCCCTCGCAGGCGAAGGTGTCGGTGCCGGTCATGATCCAGTTGAAGGTCGCGTAATCGTGCAGGATGCTCCGGATGCACCCGCCGAAGTCGGTGAACAACTGCCCGATCTGGGCCTTGCCGGTGGCCAAGCCCCACTTCGGGAAGAACACCTGGGCGTCGTCCGCGAAGAGGTCCAGGATGCTGCGCCCGTCCGACGTGATTCCCTTGTTGTCGAACGCCTTCAAGTACTCCAGCGCGACAGACTTGCGCTGTTCGTCCGTCATCGGAAGTCGACTGATCGCCATCGGCGGATCTAAGACCACCGACGGCGCCAGTGTCAACGATCACCGTCAGGCGTCGAAATCGAGGTTGTGGGTGACGCGGGCGCCCGTGGCCCGGAAGCTGTCCCACAGCAGCTTGATGCGCCGCCGCGCCTCCACCTGGTCGTGCACGCCCAGGTTGATGTTCAGCAGGTCGATGTACCAGGGCAGCTTCACCCCGCCCAGCACGTAGGTCTCGACGATGTCCCGCGCGATCGGCAGCGTCGTCGTCTTCGAGTTGTCGTGGACGTCCTTGTTGGAGGCCCGCAGGAGCTTTCCGTACTCCTCTTCCAGGAGCCGCGTGAAGAGCGCCTGCGTGAACGGGTCGCCGGCCTTGACGCCGGTGGCCGCGTCGTCCTCGGTGAACGAGGCGTGCTTGTGCAGCCACTCCCAGAGGATGCTCAGCCGGATCTCCCCGGTGGCCATGTCCTCCATCAGGTAGAGGACGTCGTCGTTGCCGAAGAAGTCGGCCGGCTTGAGCGCGGCGGCCTGCATGCCCTGGCCGAACGCGTTGCCGTACTGGATCGCCACGCTCAGCAGGTCGCGGGCGCCGCGGACGGTCCGCGGTGCCGGCTCGATCAGCGTCAGGTTCGCCGCATCCTGGGCCGAGTAGGTCAGCCGCGGAAACGCCCGGCCGCACTGGTTGTCCTGCCCCGCCTGCTCCCAGACGGGCCGGACGATGTGCACCATCTTCCAGTGCGCCACCCACTTGCCGCTGGCGCCCTCCCGCTGCTCGCGCTCGCCGCCGGCCACGGCACGCGCCATCGCGCGCGCGACGCCCTCGGGCGAGCCCACCGGAATGTTGGGCTCCATGCCGCCCTGCCAGATCGCGTACTGGCCCTTCGCGTCCGGCGTGTTGACGGCCCGGCGCACGCGGTCCTCGTAGTGCCGCATGTAGCCGTAGGTCATCGTGATGGCGTCGATGTTCGGGTTGACGAACGTCGGGTCCCACGCGAGCGCGTCGGACACGCTGTTCATGTAGTCCCAGCGGCCCGTGTTGAAGCCCACGAAGTGCAGGCCGAGCGCCGCGCGGATCTCCATCAGCTGGTACACCGCCTCGAGCTGCTCCACGAGCACGTAGGCCTTGACGGTGCCCACGGGCAGGCCCAGGTGCTGCTCGAGCGCCGTCAGCACGTCGTTCCACAGCGCGGCCTCTTCGGCCGTCTGGATCTTCGGCAGGTAGACGACGATCGACGACCCCGCCGCCCGCAGCGGCGCGTGGTTGTTCGTCACGTACAGCGCCAGGTCGACGATCGAGGCCGAGAAGCCCGAGTAGTCGCGGCGGCGGATGTGGCGGTCGTCGAGGTGCAGGCCGCGCGCACGGAAGATCTTCGTCGTGAAGTCGAGCTGCGCGCGCCAGTCCGCGATGATCGGCCGGCCGAAGAAGTCCTGCGCCCAGCGGTTCATCTCGCCGGCCACCTGCTCGGCGGCGGCAAGGAAGACGGGGTCTCGATGAATGGCCAGCGTCAGATTGCGCTGATTGTCGAGCGACATCGTCGAGAGCTGCCCCAGCGCATCCTCGCCGTCGAACATCCAGCCATCGGCCCCCGACAGCAGCGCATAGGCGACGTTGCGGATGCTCTTCTCGATGGAGGTGTCCGGCTTGGCGCCCGGCCCGGTGCCCTGGATCCACTGCCGCCGCAGGTCGTGCGGGATCTCGCTCCCGACGAACTGGCCGTCGCGCGCCTGCTGGACCGTGAGGGACGTCCGCGGGATGACGCTCGCCGGGTCGAGGAATCCGAGCCGCCGCTGGTCCTTGGCGCGCTGGGCCCGGCGGGCCATCCGGGCCCCCATCAGGGCCTTGCGGTCCTCGTCGAAGGGCGCCAGCGCACGCACGGCCGCGACGGCCTCCGGGGTGTAGACGTCGGGATACTTGGACTGGGCCTCGGATCGAATCTCAATCATCGGTGGGAACGATCGTAGCCGAGCCATCCCCCAAATGGGTAGATCGAGACGCCCCTGGCCCTGCGCAGGCCGCCAGTCCGGCCCGCGCACCGGGCCGATCCCGGGCACGGCCGCCCGTCACCGGGTGCATGGCGGCCGTCCGCGATCAGCGCGTGCCCGTTCGCGGCCGCGGCAGCGTCCGGAAGACCGCCTCGACGAACATGTCGGTCGTCCAGGGACCCGACGCTGCGCCGTAGCGCGGGTCGTATTCGAGCGTCGGGCGCGCGGCCTTCACCTGCTCGAGCGTCATCCCCTTGGCGACCATCGCCTGGATGCGATCCCGCACGATGGTGACCATGTCGCGGTACTCGAGCACGTCGAACTCGTCGCTGATGCGTCCGTGCCCGGGCACGATGAACGTGCCCCCCTCCTCGTGGTGGGCGGGCACGGCCAGGTCGAGGACGTGGTTCAGCCCGTCGATCACCCCCTGCACGGTACCGCCGCGGGCCAGGTCGATCACCGGGTAGGCGTCGGTCCGGTAGATGTCACCCGTCGCGATCACGTCGGACCGGCGGAAGAACACCAGGCTGTCGCCGTCGGTGTGCGCGGCCGGCACGTGCTGCATCAGCACGGGCTCGCCGTTGAAGAAGATCTCGCGGTCGGCCTCGATGAACGTCTCGGTCGGCTGGGCCGTGGACGGCAGGTCCGCGGCGCGCGCGAGCACGTTGTCGTGCGCGACGATCTTCACGGCCGTGTTGGACGCGCCCGGCGTGTTGATGATCGTCCAGTTCGCCGACGAGCCCAGCACCTTCGCCAGGTTCTCGTTGCCGCCGATGTGGTCGGGGTCCACGCTGGTGTTCAGGACGTACTTGACCGGCTTGCCGGACGTGTTCAGCCGGTTCACCTCGGCGAGGATCCGCTCCGCCTGGGCCGCGGTCTTCGAGTCCACGACGATGGCGCCCGAGGCCCCCACCTGCACCACGGTGTTACCGCCCGCTCCAGCCAGCAGGTAGACATTGCCCTGCACGGGCAGCACCTCGACCCGGCCCTCGTCGGGATTCTTCGCCTGGCTGGTGCGGGGCGCCTCGGCGCTCGTGGGCGAGGCCGACCGCACGCGGGCCTGGTACTCGGGATACATCGTCTCCGCCCCGCCCCGCGACGCGGCCGCCGGCGCGCCCGTCCGCTTGATGTGCTCGTCGAGGAACGGGTTCGTGCCCGGCAGGTGGTGCGGCACCTCGCCCTTGGCCCGGCCCGAGATCTCCTCGACGTATTCGCACGGCCACAGCCAGTTGGTGCCGTCGTTCTCGTTCAGCTGGAAGTCGGTGGTGCGGATCATCGGCTCGGCCAGGTACACGGGGTCGGTGATGATCACCGTGTGCGTCAGGATACGACCGTGCCGGGAGAAGCGCTCGAAGATCGTCGTCTGGTCGCTCTCGGGCACGCCGTTGCGGCGCAGCCACCCCTGCTTGAGATGGGTGGTCTTGACCGTCAGCACCTGCCCGTCCCAGGTGCCCGTCGAGAAGCCCATGAACGTGTGCGGCGCAAACGGCGAGGGGTGCGGCCGGCCGTCCATCCAGATCGTCCGCTCCTGCTCGTAGGTGCTGATCCAGTTCTTGATGGCGATGATGCGCTGCGTCTCGGGATCGCGCTGCTCCCAGATCCGGACCGCCAGCGGCCCGTGATAGATGTAGGGGGCGACGTGCACGCGGCACTGGTGCTCCTGCAGCGTCAGGCGCGAGGCGTCCCAGCTGTCGGCGAACTGACGGGCGGCGTTGTTGATGGGGAGCCCGAAGTAGTCGCCGAGGTCCGGGCCCGGCCCGCGATCCTGCTCGTCCTCGAGCCGAAGCGGATTCCAGTTGCCCACCAGACCCGACTGGGCCGACGCCGGCCGGCTCCCGAACAGCACCCCGAGCGCAACCGCCACGACCACCACCCGTCCTACCAGCGTCGTCATCGTCCCACCTCGCGAGGGATGAGGAGCCCCCCGAATGCGGGCGCCAGTATACGGGGTCGGGGCGGGCGTGCCAACCGGCGCCGGCCGTTTGCGCCCGGGGCGCGAAGGCGACACAATCTGGGCACCCGGAGCGGATCATGACCTGGTGGCTGTGGATCATCCTCGGCGTGCTGCTGGCCGCGATCGAACTCGCGACGCCGGGCGGCTTCTTCGTGATCTTCTTCGGGGTCAGCGCGCTCATCGTGGGCCTGCTCGACCTCGCCGGCCTTCGCGATCCCGCCTGGCTCCAGTGGCTGCTCTTCACCGCCCTCGCCATCGTGGCCGTCCGGCTGTTCCGCCAGCCGCTGCTGAAGCGCCTGGAGGCCGGCGACCATGGGCCCGTCGACTCCCTCGTCGGCGAGGTCGCCATCGTGACGGGAGCGATCGGCCCCGGCGAGCACGGCCGCGCGGAGCTGCGCGGCACGACATGGCAGGCTCACAACCTCGACGACAGCCCCCTCGCCGACGGCGCGCGGGCCCGGGTGGTGGCCGTCAAGGGACTGCGGCTCAACCTTCGCGCGGAATGAGGTGAACGTGGAAGGCACACTCGTCGTCCTGGTGCTCGTCGCGCTGTTCGTCCTGTTCGTGCTGTACAAGACGGCCGTCGTCGTGCCGCAGCAGAGCGCGTACGTCGTCGAACGCCTCGGTCGCTACCACGCGACCTTGAACGCCGGGTTCCACATCCTGGTGCCGTTCGTGGACGTCATCCGCTATCAGCATTCGCTGAAGGAACAGGCGATGGACATCCCCGCCCAGGTCTGCATCACGCGGGACAACGTGCAGGTCGGCGTGGACGGCATCCTGTACATGAAGGTGCTGAACCCCGAGCGGGCCTCGTACGGCATCTCGAACTACGTGTTCGCCATCTCGCAGCTGGCCCAGACGACGCTGCGCAGCGAGGTCGGCAAGATCGACCTCGACCGCACGTTCGAGGAGCGGTCCACCATCAACATCGCCGTGGTCGGCGAGCTCGACAAGGCCTCCGAAGCCTGGGGCGTGAAGGTGCTGCGCTACGAGATCAAGAACATCGAGCCGCCGGCCGACGTGCTGGCCGCGATGGAAAAGCAGATGCGCGCCGAGCGCGAGAAGCGCGCCGTCATCCTGACGTCCGAGGGCCAGCGCGACGCCGCCATCAACACGGCCGAGGGCGAGAAGCAGCAGGTGATCAAGGCGTCCGAAGCCCAGCGCCAACGGCAGATCAACGAGGCCGAGGGCGAGGCCGCCGCCATCCGGGCGGTCGCCACGGCCACGGCCGCCGGCCTGCGCGAGGTGGCCGCGGCCATCGGCGTCGCCGGGGGCATGGAGGCGGTGCAGCTGCGGGTGGCGGAACAGTACGTCGCGCAGTTCGGGCAGCTCGCGCAGAAGACCAACGCCGTCGTCGTGCCGGCCAACGTCAGCGACGTCGCCGGCATGATCGCGTCGGCGATGCGCGTCTTCGGCACGGCGGCACCGCCGAAGGGCTAGCCGCCGGACCCGCCTGCGGGCACGGGCCCGCGCGGCGGCGTCGTGGACGTCCCGGCGGCTCCGGCTCGAGGGCGTGTCGCGTCAGTTGACCTTGTCGAGCCCCTCGGTCAGCTCGATGTAGGTGCCCCACGGATCGGTGAAGAAGGCGATGGCGATGCCGAGGGCGGGCACCTGACGGTAGGGCACGGCCAGCGTGACGCCCCTGGCCTCGAGCGCCTTGGCGAAGGCCTCGAGCCCCTTGACCTCGAACCCGATGTGGTCGAGCGCCCGCCCCTGCGTGCCGGCGACCGGCGTCGCCGACGGCGCGAAATTCATCGTCAGCCCCGGCAGCCCGGCGCTGATGAAGGCGGCCGGGTTGGCCGAGGGGACCTCCGCGGCGCCGAAGGTCTGCCGGTACCACGCCTGCATCTCCTTCTGCGCGCCGAAGAAGTGGATGTGGTGCGAGACGATCGGCGCCGTCTGCGCCGTGTTCTCGACCAGCTCCACCTTCACGTCGTCCTGGCTCAGCGTGTAGGCCAGGCCGGTGACCGGACCGGCCGCAGGCACGCCGATGTCGTCCTTGACCGGAACGTTCGGGGGCGCCTCGCTGGACGTCACCATCCGGAACCCGCCGGCCTTCAGCCTGTCGACCACCTGCCGCAGGTTCCGCACCGAGAAGGCGACGTGATCCATCGTGCTGCCCTTGGTGCCGGCCGTCGGCTTCTGCGCCCGCATGAAGACCAGCGCGTTCGGGAACTTGATCACCTCGGTGTTGTTGGCGCCGACCTTCACCACGACGCCGCCGAGGGCATCGACCCAGAACTTCTTCGCGTCCTCGACGCTGCCGACGTTCAGGTGATGGTGACCGTAGACGATCGGGCCGTCCTTGGCGGCGAGCAGCTGCGCCGACACACGTGAGGCGGGCGCCAGCAGGAAGAGGGCGACGAGCGAGGCAACGGACAGGCGGGTCACGAGGTGCGTCATGAGGCAGGAGATTACACCGCGCCGGCCAGTGCGCTAAAGTCGCCCCATGAGACTCGCGGCCGCCGCCCTGGTCACCGCCCTGTGCCTCGTCCCCGCATCGCTGTCCGCCCAGTGGCCTCCGTTCGTCCGCGCCGACGTGCCGCGCGCCGCCGACGGCCGGCCCGACCTGGCCGCCCCGGCCCCACGCCTGCCGAACGGCAAGCCCGACTTCACCGGTGTCTGGGAGAGCCGCGTGCCGCCGAGCGGCCGTCTGGGCGGCCGGATGGTGCCGAACATCGGCGACGCGCCGCCGCTCGCCAGCTTCGTCGACGTCGGCATGAACGTACCAGGCGGCCTGCCGTTCACGCCGTGGGCCGCCGAGCTCCGGAAGCTGCGGATGGCCGGCAGCTCGAAGGACAACCCCGACGCCAACTGCCTGCCGTTGGGGTTCATGCAGCTCCACACCCACTCGCAGCCGCGCCGTATCGTCCACACGAAGGACGATCTGGTCATCGTGTACGAGGCCAATCAGGGGCTGCGGCAGATCTTCACGGACGGCCGCATGCTGCCGCCCGCCGACGCGAATCCCACGTGGGAGGGCTACTCCGTCGGCCGCTGGGAGGGCGACACGCTGGTCGTCGAGTCGATGGGCTTCCGTGACGACGGCTGGCTCGACGTCAACGGCAGCCCGTTCGGCAACACGACGAAGCTCACCGAGCGGTTCCGCCGCGTGAACGTCGGACGCATGGAGATCGACGTCACCGTCGAGGACGCCAAGGCGTACACGCGGCCGTTCACGGTGCGCGTCAACTGGCGCCTCTATCCGGACGGCCAGCTGATCGAGTTCGTCTGCAACGAGAACCAGCGATTCGTTCCGCGGTAGACCGGTGCAGCGCGTGCTCCCCTCGACGGTCATCCCGATGCGCATCGCCGTCGCCCTGTTCCTCCTGCTCGCCGGGTCCACCACGGCCACGGCCCAGTCCCCCGCCGCGGCCCGCGCGGCGATCGCGCGCGCGCTGCCGCTGCTCCAGACGAGCGCGGCCACGTTCGTCGAGCAGCGCGCGTGCATGTCCTGCCATCACAACGCGCTGCCGATCCTGACCCTGCGCCTGGCCCAGGCCCGCGGCCTGGCCGTCGACCGTTCCGTGCTCGCCGCCGTGGAGGCGAAGACGTTCCGGGAGCTGCGCGCGCCCGACGCGCTCGACGCCGCCGTGCAGGGGACGTCGGTGTCCGACCCGACACCGAACGACAGTCTGCTGCTGCTCGCCGCGCACGCGGCAGGCGTGGCCCCGGACGTCGTCACCGGCGTGCACGCCCGGCGGATGGCGCAATGGCAGCGTGCGGACGGCCGCTGGATCACGTCCGACTTCAGGCCTCCGCATTCGAGCAGCGTGTTCACGGCCACGGCGACGGCCGTCCGCGCCATTCGCGCCTACCTCCCCGCCGAACTGGCCGCCGAACGCGACCGCGTGACGGCCCGGGCACGTGGGTGGCTGGCGTCGACGACACCGCACTCGACCGAGGACGCGGCGTTCCGCCTGATGGGCCTCGTCTGGGCCGACGCGCCGGCCGGCGACGTGCAGGCCGCGGGCCGTGACCTCACCGCGCTGCAGCGCCCGGATGGCGGCTGGGGACAAACGCCGGAGTACGCGCCGGACGCCTACTCCACCGGACAGGCGGTGTACGCGCTGCGGCTGGCGGGCCTCGGCGCGGCGGAACGCCCCGTCGCGCGCGGCGTGGCGTTTCTCGTTCGCACGCAGGCCGGGAACGGCACCTGGCGCGTGCGCACGCGGATGCTCTCACCGGCCACGGTCAGCCCTCCCTACTTCAAGACTGGGTTCCCGTACGGCACGGACGAATTCATTTCGTACGCCGGCAGCTGCTGGGCGGTGATGGGCCTGCTCTCGACGCTGCCCGAGTCGCCCGCGGGCGCCGCGCCGGCCGCGCGGCCGACCGCACCGGAAACGTCGAACGCCGCCGGTTCGACGGCCTCGACCGGTACCGTATCGGGCGCTGACAGCCCGTGGCTCCGAACGGCCCTGTTCGGCACGGCTGGCGACCTCGCCGCCCTGCTCGACCGCGGCCTCGCCCCGAACAGCGCCACCGCCGGCGGCACCACGGTGCTGATGGCAGCGGCCCCGGAGGCAGACAAGGTGCGCCTGCTGCTGGCGCGCGGGGCCGACGCGAGGACGCGCGCGGAGAGCGGGGCCGACGCGGTGACCGCCGCAGCCACGGCGCCCGGGACCGCCGCCGCGATCCGCCTGCTGCTCGACGCGGGCGCTGATGCCGCGCCGCCCGCCGATGTGCGCGTGCGGCGGCCGCCCCTGGTCTTCGCGGCCATGACCGGCGACCTCGAGACCGTACGCCTGCTGCTCGATCGGAAGGCCCCGGCGCGGGCCGACGCGGCCGCCGAGGCGGTGACGTTCGGCCACGCGGACGTCGTGCAGGCGCTCGTCGGCGCGGGCGCCGACGTCGGTGGGACGGAGCGGTCGGGCATCAACCTGCTGCACTGGGCCACCATCACCAACCGGGCGTCGGTGATCCCGGTGCTGGCCAAGGCGGGCGTCGACATCGACGCGCAGGACGACCACGGCTACACACCGCTGATGTACGCGGCGACCATCGATCAGGGCGACGCCGAGACGCTGCGCGCGCTGCTGGCGGCCGGGGCGGACCGCACGATCAGGAACGACGAGGGCCGCACCCCGCTGGCGCAGGCGCGGCGGTTGAAGCACGTGCTACTGGCCGAGGTGCTCAAGTAGCGCGATCGCCCGGGCCGGGCTGCGACTCAGCGGGGCGCGCGGGTGTAGACCATCCGCCTGGTCTGGCTGCCCTGACGCCGCTCGAGGGTCAGCGTGCCGGCGTCCGTCACGCTGTACACGTCCCGAATCTCGAAGCGCAGCGGGCCATCGGGCCCCTCGATCGTGCGCTGCATCTGCACGTCCAGCGCGGCGTCCCGGCGGGCCGCCGTGGCCTTCGTCTCCCACCCGAGCGGACCCGGGACGTCCGTCGCGGAGCCGTCGAGCCTGAACGTCGTGTACTGCGCCAGACCCTCGGTGCCGGTGTCGGTCTCGACGACGACGGCCGAGGCCGACTCCCGGATGACCAGCCGCCGCGCGGTCGCGAATCCGGCGAAGTTGCCGCGCCCGCCCGCGTCCGACAGCACCCAGGTTCCCGCGAGCGGCGAGGCGACCTCCGGCCCGATCGCCGGTGCCGCGGCGGACAGGGGCACGGCGCGTCCGCCATCGGGCGCGCTCGAGGCTCGCGCCGGTGCGCCCTCGCGCTCGAGCGTCCGGGCCGCGCTGAGCAGGTTCGCCATCGCCCGGTTGCCCTCGTGACAGGCGTACTCGAAGACCGCCTCGCTGTCGTTGCGCGTCAGGGGCATGGCGAAGGTCCAGGGGCGCGGCCACGTCGAGGGATCGTTCACCGTGACGGACCAATCGAGCTTGTCGGCCGCCACCGGCGTGAACCGCTCGATCAGCCGGAGGGTGGCCGGGTTCGAGCCCCGGTACGCGGGCTCGTCCCGGAAGTTGGTCGTCTCGACGACGAGCGTCGTGCCGTCCCACCGTCCGCGGGCCACGCCCATGTACTGGCGCATCGTCGCCGCGAGGGGCGGCTGGTCGTCGATGGGAATCACGCGCGTCTCGTGCACCATTTCGTACGTGATGGCCACGACGCCCGGGCCCTGGACGATCCGGTACGAATTGCCGTAATTGGCCGGCATCATCGACCCAGGCAGGCCGCGCGTGATGCAGCGGTCGTACAGGCTGCGGTCCGTGTAGGTGTCCGCCCGCTCCCGCCCACCCCCGGGCCGGGCCGCTGCGGCGCGAGCCGCG
>CAWULT010000099.1:0-17464 GCA_963923455.1 uncultured bacterium | reverse complement strand
GACCGCCGCGTAACAACAGCAGGAAGGCCGACGGATGTCGGCCTTTCGTGCATCAGGGTTCAGACGAGGTTGTCATGGAAGCCACGACCAGCGCTCCGCTGCTCTCCTCCACCGACACGGGATTCGCAACGGCGCTGACCTTCGACGACGTGCTCCTCGTGCCGCAGCACTCGACCGTGCTCCCCACGCAGGTGGACGTGTCGTCGCAGTTCACCCGGAACATCCGGTTGAACGTCCCGATTCTCAGCGCGGCGATGGACACCGTGACCGAGTCGGGCCTCGCGATCGCGATGGCCCAGCTCGGCGGCATCGGCATCATCCACAAGAACCTGGCCATTCACGAACAGGCGGCCGAGGTCGATCGGGTCAAGCGGTCCGAGAGCGGCATGATCGTCAATCCGATCACGCTGGCGCCGTCGAACCTGATCTACGAGGCGCTCGACCTGATGAAGAACTACCGGATCTCGGGCGTGCCCATCACCGAGGACGGCAGCAAGGAAGGCCGGCTGGTGGGCATCCTGACCAACCGGGATCTCCGGTTCGAGACGAACGTCAACCGGCCGATCGCCGAGATCATGACCCGCGACCCGCTGTTCACCGTGCCCATCGGCACGACGCTCGACGAGGCTCGCAAGATCCTGCACAAGCACAAGGTCGAGAAGCTCCTGGTCGTGGACAGGGATTTCCGGCTGAAGGGGCTCATCACCGTCAAGGACATCCAGAAGGCCATCAAGTACCCGGACGCCTGCAAGGACGCGCTCGGACGCCTTCGGTGTGGCGCTGCCATCGGCACGTCGAAGGACGCGGTCGAGCGCGCCCAGGCCCTCGTGGCGGCCGGCGTCGACGTGCTCGTCGTCGACACCGCGCACGGCCACTCGCAGGGTGTGATCGACATGGTGGCGCGGATCCGCCGTGAGTTCCCGAACACCGACCTCGTCGCGGGCAACGTGGCGACCGCCGAGGCGACCCTGGCGCTCATCGACGCCGGCGTCGATGCCGTCAAGGTGGGCATTGGCGCGGGTTCGATCTGCACGACGCGCGTCGTGGCCGGCATCGGCGTCCCGATGATCAGCTCGATCCTGGAGTGCTCCCGCGCGGCGGCGACCCGAGGCGTGCCGATCATCGCCGACGGCGGCATCCGCTACTCCGGCGACATCGTGAAGGCGCTGGCGGTCGGCGCCAGCGCGACGATGCTCGGGAACCTGTTCGCCGGGACGGACGAGAGCCCGGGTGAGCTGATCCTGCTGCAGGGCCGGCAGTACAAGGAATATCGCGGGATGGGATCGATCGGCGCGATGCGGCGCGGCAGCCGCGACCGCTACTTCCAGGACGAGTTCGATCTCGAGGGCGGCCGCGCGGCCCACAAGCTGGTCCCCGAGGGCATCGAGGGCCGCGTCGCGCACAAGGGCTCCGCGTCGGCGGTGATCCATCAGCTGATGGGCGGCTTGCGTGCGGGCATGGGGTACTGCGGTGCCGCGACGATTCCCGAACTGCAGCGCAAGGCCCGGGTCATCCGGATCACCCCGGCGGGCGTGCGCGAGAGCCACGTCCACGACGTGACCATCACGAAGGAAGCTCCGAACTACCGGATGGAGTAATCGCGCCGGATCGTGATCCGGCGGGTCGAGTCGTCGAGCGCCTCGAGCGTGACGCGAATCGGCACGGCGGGTACGTGCGCCAGGCGGTCGGGCCATTCGATGGCCAGCACGCCGTCCGCCGCGCCCAGTTCGTCCAGCCCGAGGTCCTCCGCGTCGGCCCGCTCCAGCCGGTACAGGTCGACGTGGAGGAGCGGCAGGCGCCCGCCCCGGTACTCGTGAACCAGCGCGAACGTCGGACTGCTGACCGTCTCGGGATCCAGGCCGAGGCCGGCGGCCAGGCCGCGCACGAACGCGGTCTTCCCGGCTCCGAGGTTGCCGCTCAGCAGCAGCACGTCCCCGGGCCGCAGGCGCGCGGCCACCGCTGTGGCGAGGTGCTCGGTCTCCTCTTCCGAGCGCGACGTGAAACTGCCGTCGATCTCCGGCGCCCGGGAGGCACCCTCCGGGGCCACGGTCAGGCCTTCTCGGGGCGGGGCTGGCGATCGGGGCCTTCCGTCAGCCGCCGGAGGGCCGGGCCGATGTGACGCAGCAGGTCGCCGGCGATCATCGCGACCTGGCCCTCGGCGGCGGCGGCGAGGTCGCCGGCACTGCCGTGCAGGAACACCGCGAGTCGGCAGGCCGCCTCGGCGTCGAGCAGCTGGGCGAGCCACGCGCCAATCATGCCGGCGAGCACGTCGCCCGTCCCGCCCGTGGCCATTCCCGGGTTGCCGGTCGGGTTGATGAACGCGCGGCCTTCGGGGGTGGCGATGATCGTCCGGTGCCCCTTGAGGACCACCGTGACCCGGTGGGCCGTCGCGAAGTCGCACGCCACGTCGATGCGGTGGGCCTGGACCTCCTCGATGGCGCGACCGATCAGCCGCGCCATTTCCCCGGGATGCGGCGTGATGATGATCTCGCGCTCCTCGCGGCCCACCAGCACCCCGGGATCCTCGGCGAGCAGTGTGATGGCGTCGGCGTCGAGCACGAGCGGGACGGGGGCCCGCTGCACGAGCGCGCGGACGAACGCCAGTGCCTCTGGGCGCCGGCCCAGGCCAGGCCCGCAGACGATGACGTCGTGCGCCAGCTCGAGTACCTGCCGCGCCGCGTCTTCGACCAGGCCGCCGTCCGACTCGAACAGGGCCTCGGTCATGTACTCGGGGCCGAGCGAGGCGACCGCCGGCAGGCACGAGGCCGGCGTGCCCACCGTGACGAGCCCGGCGCCGGACCGCAGCGCGCCCATCGCGGCGAGATACGCCGCGCCGGTCTTGCCGCGCGAGCCGGCGACGACCGCGACGCGGCCGAAGTCGCCCTTGTGCGAGTCGGCCGGCCGTGGGCTCACGTTGATGCGCAGGTGCTCGGGGGTCAGCAGCTCGACGTAGCGGCCCTCGACCGAGTCGACCACTTCGTGGGGGATGCCGATATCCGCGATGACGACGTCGCCGGCCAGGTCCTCGCCGGGGGGCAGCACGAGCGGCAGCTTCAGCGCCGCCAGGGTCACCGTCATCGAGGCGTCGATGCAGGCCCCGGGGGGCACCGGTGAATCAGCCGACATCCCGCTCGGCAGGTCCACGGCGACGACGGGAATGCCGAACGCGTTGATGTCGGCGACGACGGTCTCGAGCAGCCCGCCGAGACGCGAGGAGAAGCCGGTGCCGACGATCGCGTCGACGATGAGCGCGCACCGTGCGATCTCCGACGAGTGGAGCTCCCAGCTCTGCGCGTCGTTGATCTCGACGGCGGTGACGCCCAGCCGGCCGAGAATCTCCAGGTTGACTCGCGCGTCGCCGCGGACCTCGGCGATGGCGCCGACCACGAAGACCGCGGCGTCCACCCCGCGCTGCAGCAGCGTGCGAGCCACGACGAAGCCGTCGCCGCCGTTGTTGCCGCGCCCGCACAGCACGGCCACGCGGCCCGACAGCTGTGCGTCGAACGACGCTTCGATGGCGGCGACCACCTGCCGCCCCGCGTTCTCCATCAGGACCAGGGACGGGATCCCCAGTTCGTCGATGGAGCGCCGATCGGCCTCCCGCATCTGGGCAGTGTTCAGGATGCGCATCGCGTGTGGGGCCTCAGTGCACCGGCTCGATCGGCGGGCAGCTGCAGAACAGGTTCCGGTCGCCGTACGGGTTGTCGATCCGGCCCACGGCCGGCCAGAACTTGCGGGTGCGGACGAAGGGCAGCGGATAGGCCGCCACCTCCCGGGAGTAGGCGTGCGTCCAGCTGTCGGCCGAGACGGCGGCCGCGGTGTGCGGCGCGTGCTTCAGCGGGTTGTCCTTCGGATCGGCCGTGCCCGAGGCGACGGCGTCGATCTCGCGCCGGATCTGGATCATGGCCTCGCAGAAGCGGTCCAGCTCGGCGAGGTCCTCGCTCTCGGTGGGCTCGACCATCAGCGTCCCGGCCACCGGGAACGACACCGTGGGGGCGTGGAAGCCGTAGTCCATCAGCCGCTTGGCGACGTCCATCTCGTCGATCCCGACCGACTTGAAACCGCGCAGGTCGAAGATCAGCTCGTGCGCGACGCGGCCGTTGGGGCGCGTGTAGAGCACCGGGAAGTGCGCGCCCAGGCGAGCCTTGAGGTAGTTGGCGCTCAGGATGGCCACCCGCGTCGCGTCGGTGAGACCGTCGGGCCCGAGCATCCGGATGTAGGCGTAGGGGATCAGCAGGATGCTGGCGCTGCCCCACGGCGCGGCCGAGACCGCCGGAATCGCCGAGGCCGATGCCGCCGGCACGAGCGGGTGGCCCGGCAGGAACGGCACCAGGTGCGCGGCCACGCCGATCGGCCCCATGCCGGGGCCGCCTCCGCCGTGTGGAATCGCGAAGGTCTTGTGGAGGTTCAGGTGGCAGACGTCGGCACCGATCGACGCGGGGCTCGTCAGGCCGACCTGCGCGTTCATGTTGGCGCCGTCCATGTACACCTGTCCGCCCGCGTCGTGGACGATCTGGCAGATCTCGCGGATGCCGTCCTCGAACACGCCGTGCGTCGACGGGTACGTGATCATCAGGCACGCCAGTCGGGCCCGGTGCGCATCCACCTTCGCCCGCAGATCCGCCAGGTCGACGCTGCCGTCGGCCGCGGTGGCCACGACCACGACGTGCAGGCCCGCCATCGCGCCGCTCGCCGGGTTGGTCCCGTGGGCCGAAGCCGGGATCAACACGACGTCGCGGGCGCCATCGCCGCGGCTCCGGTGGTACGCGCGGATGACGAGCAGGCCGGTGAACTCCCCCTGCGCGCCTGAGTTCGGCTGCAGCGAGATCGCCGCGAAGCCGGTGATGGCGCAGAGGGCCTGTTCCAGTTCGCGGGTGATCTGGCTGTAGCCGGCGGCCTGGTCGGCCGGCGCGAACGGGTGGATGCGGTTGAAGGCCGGCCACGTGATGGGCAGCATCTCGGTGGCGGCGTTCAGCTTCATCGTGCACGAGCCGAGCGCGATCATCGACGTGTCGAGGCCGATGTCCTTCCGCTCGAGCCCCCGGATGTAGCGCATCATCGCCGTCTCGGCGTGATGCGTGTTGAAGACCGGATGGGTCAGGTACGGGGTCGCCCGCCGCAGGGATGCCTTCGCGGCGGGCGCCGGCGCATCGGCCGCGGCGCCCCGCGCTGGGGCGGCTCCCGCGAAGGCGTGGACGATGTCACGGAGGTCCTCGTTCGTGACCGTCTCGTTCAGCGAGACGCCGACCGTCCGGTCGTCGATGTACCGGAAGTTGATGCCCGACTCCAGTGCGCGCGCCCGGACGGCGTCGACGCCCGCCGGGACGTCGACGGCCAGGGTGTCGAAGTAGAGCGTGTTGTGCTGGGCGAAGCCAATCTGGCGCAGTTCGGCTTCGAGCACGCGGGCCTGGGCGTGCACCCGCGACGCGATGCGGCGCAGTCCGGCCGGGCCGTGATAGACGGCGTACATCGCGGCGACGTTGGCCAGCAGCGCCTGCGCCGTGCAGATGTTCGAGGTCGCCTTCTCGCGGCGGATGTGCTGTTCGCGCGTCGCGAGCGCCATGCGGTAGGCCGGCTGGCCGTGCACGTCCACCGAGACGCCGATGAGGCGCCCGGGCAGGTGTCGCACGTGCGCATGGCGCGTCGCGAAGAATGCCGCGTGCGGACCTCCGTAGCCGAGCGGCACGCCGAACCGCTGCGCGTTGCCGAAGACCACGTCGGCGCCCATTTCGCCCGGCGGCGTCAGCAGCGCCAGGGCGAGCAGGTCCGTGGCCACCGCGACCATCACGCCGACGGAGCGCGCACGACTGATGAACGCCGTCCAGTCGCGCAGCTCGCCGCGCTCGTCGGGGTACTGCACCAGCACACCGAAGACCGCCGCGTCGAAGGTCATCCGGTCCGCCGGCCCAATCCGCAGCTCGATGCCGAGCGGCTCGGCGCGTGAGCGCAGCACGTCGATCGTCTGCGGGAAGCAACGGTCGCTGACGAGAAAGACGCCGTGGCTGCCGTCGGCCGGCTTGTTCGTGCGGACGCGCCACAGGAGCGCCATCGCCTCGGCGGCCGCGGTGGCCTCGTCGAGCAGCGACGCATTGGCGACGTCCATGCCCGTCAGGTCGGCCACCATGGTCTGGAAGTTCAGGAGCGACTCGAGCCGGCCCTGGGCGATCTCCGCCTGGTAGGGCGTGTAGGGTGTGTACCAGCCGGGGTTCTCGATCACCATGCGCTGGATGACGCTGGGCGTGATGGTGTCGTGGTATCCGAGGCCGATGTACGACCGGCACACCTGGTTCCGGCTGGCGATCGCGGCGAGCCGGCGCAGGAACTCGTGCTCGGTCTCGGGGCCGGGAACGTCGAGTGGCTGGGTCAGCCGGATGCCGGCGGGCACCGCCTCGTCGACCAGCGCGTCGAGTGACGGCACGCCGATCGCCTGGAGCATCCGCTCCCGCTCGGCCGACGACGGGCCGATGTGCCGGTCCTGGAAGCGGTCGTGCGCGTCCCGGCTGGCCATGCTCACCTGGTCAGGCCGGCGTAGGCGTCGGCGTCGAGCAGGCCTGCCGCCTCGGCCGGGTCGGACACCTTCAGCTTGATGAGCCACGCCCCGTACGGGTCGGTGTTGACGACCTCCGGCTTGTCCTTCACCGCCGGGTTGAGCGCCGTGACCACCCCGCTCAAGGGCGCGAAGAGCTCCGAGACGGCCTTCACGGACTCGATTGTCCCGAACGCAGCACCGGCCGTCACCGCCGCCCCCACGGCCGGCAGGTCGACGTACACCACGTCCCCGAGCTGCTGTTGCGCGAAGTCGGTGATCCCCACTTCGGCGGTGTCGCCGGTGAGGCGCACCCACTCGTGATCTTTCGTGTACCGGAGGTCGGCGGGAAGGGACATGGAGGCTCCGTGTGCGATCAGGCGGAGGGGCGTGCGCCGCCCCCGCGTTTGTAGAACGGCAGGCGGACGACGCGCGCCGTGGCCACGCGCCCGCGGATGTCGATCTGGAGGTCGGTGCCCGGCGCGGCCATGTCGGCCGGGACGTAGGCCATGCCGACCGCCTTCTTCAGGAACGGGGCGTGCGTGCCGCTGGTGACGGTCCCGACCGCCTGCCCGCCGCGGACGACGGCGTGGCCGTGCCGGGCGATGCCGGGGGCGGTCATCTCGAACCCCACCAGCTTGCGGGCGACGCCGGCGGCGCGCTGGGCCCTGAGCGCGTCGAGGCTGTTTCCGCCGGCCTTGTCCCAGCCCACCGTCCAGCCGAGGCCGGCCTCGAGGGCCGTCGTCGTGTCGTCGATGTCGTTGCCGTAGAGGCGCATACCGGCCTCGAGCCGCAGGGTGTCGCGGGCGCCGAGACCACACGGCACCAGGCCGCTCGGGGCCCCGACGTCCGTCAGCCCCCGCCAGACGCCGTCGGCCGTGGCCGGCGGGACGAAGATCTCGTAGCCGTCCTCGCCGGTGTAGCCCGTGCGCGCGATGAGTGCCCGGGCCGGCCCGACCTCGCCGTGCGTGAAGTGGCCGTACGGCAGGCCCGTCACGTCCGCGCCCGTGAGCGCCTGCAGGATGTCTGGTGCGGCTGGCCCCTGCAGCGCCAGCAGCGCGTAGCGGTTGCTCGAGTCGACGACGGCCGCGTCGGGCACGGCCGTCGCCTGCCCGGCGATCCAGGCGTAGTCCTTCGCCACGTTGGCGGCATTGACCACCAGCAGGAAGTGGATCGACGCCAGCCGGTAGACCACCATGTCGTCGACGAACGTGCCCTCCGGCGTCAGCAGACCCGCGTACTGCGACTGCCCCACCCTGAGCCTGCTGGCATCGTTGCTGGAGATCCGCTGCACCAGGGCGAGGGCGCCCTTGCCGGCGATCTCGATCTCGCCCATGTGGCTGACGTCGAACAGCCCCGCCGCCGAGCGGACGGCCAGGTGCTCCGCGATGATGCCCGCGTACTCGACCGGCATCTCCCAGCCGGCGTATGGGACCATCCGGGCGTTCAGGGCGAGGTGTCGGGCGTGCAGCGGGGTGCGGCGAAGGGGTGTGGCCGTGTCGCTCATGAATGACGCAGGGACCTTGGCAGTGGTGTGCAGCGCTCTCGCGGGAGGCTCGTCCGAACCGCCCCGGGCCGGATCAGACGGTACTATGCACCCTCCGCATGGTCAAGGCGCATGGACCGCGTTGGGGCGTGCGGCGTGGGGCTCGTGACGCAGGCGGTCGGCCGCCCTTGCCTATGGCATGGACAACGCGTCGGGTGGTTCTGAGTCGTCGGCATCGAGATCCGTCATCGCTCCGTCGGGATCGCTGACGGAACGGGCCCAGCGCGGGAGCTGCCCGTTGTACGACGACTCCTGGCGAGTGGCGTAGCGCAGGTACGCCTGGAGGGTGTGATAGCTGATGTCGAGCTGCTCACACGTCCGGCGCTTGTTGCGGCCGCACCGTTCGTAGACGAGCAGGGCATAGCGGCTGCCCCACGCGCGCATCGAGTCGTTGGCCGCCAGCGACGGACCCAGCACGTCGGCGTAGGCGCCACAGATCGCGGGCGGCAGGTCCGCGACGTCGATGCGGTCGGCTTCGGCCAGCGCGACGGTACGCTCGACGAGGCGTTCGAGTTCGCGAACGTTGCCAGGCCAGGCGTGCAGCCGCAACGCCTCCTCGGCCGCCGGCGAGAGGGTCAGGTCGCGCCCGTGCGCGTGCCGCGCGAGGAAGTGCCGCGCCAGCTCCACGATGTCCTGCGGCCGCTCCCGGAGGGGCGGCACGTGAATCTCGACGCCGCTGAACCGGTAGAACAGGTCGGCGCGGAAGACGCCCCGCTCGACCAGGCCGGCGAGCGGCTTGTTGGTGGCGACGACGATCCGGGTGTTGACGCGGCGGGCGCCGGTCGCGCCGACGCGCTCGACCGCGAGATCCTGAACGGCCCTGAGCAGTTTCGCCTGGGCCGACGCCGACAGGTCCGCCACTTCGTCGAGGAAGATCGTCCCGCCGTCGGCGCTCTCGAACTTGCCCCGCCGCCCACGAACCCCCGTGGCCGTCCGCTCCTCGATGCCGAAGAGTTCTGCCTCGAGCAGGGTCTCGACCACCGCTGCGCAGTTCACGGCGACGAACGGGCCGCTGCGCCGCCGGCTCGCCTCGTGGATCTGCCGGGCCACCAGTTCCTTCCCCGTGCCGCTCTCACCCTCGATGAGAACCGTGAAGTCGGTGGCTGCGACCCGCTCGATGCGGGCGCGGAGGTCCGCCATCGCGGGGCTCGACCCGACCAGCGGGCGGACGTCGGTCACCGCCCGGGCCGGAGTCGCCGCGAACGTCCGGGCGGCCTCGAGCACGAGGCCGGCCAGGTGCGCGGTGGCGCGAAGCAGCTCCAGGTCGTCGTCGGTCAGCCGGCGTGCCCCCTGCGTCGAGGCTTCCAGCACCGCCTGCGTGCGCGGATCCGCCGTCGGCACCGGCAGCACCACCGCGTCGGGGGTCCGCGTCGGAGCCACCAGCCGGGCGTGGGCGCGCGGCGGCAGCTCGCGCAGCCGGACGTGCGCGAGCGCCAGCCGGCGCTGAAGCGCCTGTTCGAAGGCCGCCCCGAGTCCACGCCCAGACGCGGCCGACAGGTGTGCACCCAGGCCTTCGACGATGGCCCTCAGATCCTGCTCCAGGCGTCCGGTCGGTCGCCCCGCTCCATCTTCCCGCTCCATCACCGCTCCTCTGCCACGCGCCCCGGCGGGTGGCGGATTACCAAGAGCGATGCCAACGGGCGACAGGGCGGGGTACGGCGACTTGAGCCAGAGAATCTTGCAGTGGCCGTCCGGACGGTGGCGCTGCCGGGTAGTTCGTGCCCTACGGCGATGAGAGGCCGCGGCAGCCCGGGCAGGGCCTACCCTGGACCGCGCAGGTCTGGTGCCTGGCGGACCGGGGCGCGGTGGATCCGCGGATCGGTGAAAACGGCTCAGATCGGATAGGATTCTCCCTTACCGCCGCAGCGGCGGGGCTCTGGAGGGTGCATGAAGCTCGAGGAACGCACGACAGGGGATGTGACGATCATCAAGGTGACGGGAGACATCACGCTGAACGCGGGCGCAGATGTCCTGTTGAAGGACAAGATCCAGAGCCTGCTGCAGCAGGGCCGCAAGAAGATCCTGCTGGATCTGGGGGCGGTGGCCTACGTCGACAGCGCTGGCCTTGGCCAGTTGGTGCAGAGCCACGTCACCACGCAGCGAGCCGGAGGCTCCCTGAAGCTGCTCAGCCTCACCAAGCGTCTCAATGACCTGCTCGTGCTGACGAAGCTGGCAACCATCTTCGACTCGTACGACACCGAGGATGCCGCGCTCCAGTCATTCTGACGCGGCGCGTGTCGATGGACGTTGCGTGCCGGGGCTGGCGGGCCAGCCCTGGTGCGTGCCCTTACTCGCGGCTCAGACGTCGAGCAGCCGGTCGAACTTGAGCGCAGCCCGATAGGTCACGCGGTCGGGCATCACCTGCGCGACCGCCGCGCGGACCACCAGGGCCGTTGCCGAGACCTCCCTTGCGCGGCCGGCCATTCTGAACTCCACCTGACGACCCGGTTCGAGACGGACGGGCCCCTCGATCAGCGCGCCGCCGTGGGAGAGGTCGACCACACGGCAGTCGCCTCCCCGCCGCAGGCGCAGCGTGGCTGCCGGCTCGCCGGCCTCCGGCACGCGTCTCCGGGCGTGCCGTCGCTCTTCCCCCGTCAGTTGAGGTCGACCCATTCATTGCGCTCCTGGACGTAGCGGACGACCCGCGCCCGCGCCGTTGCGCCCAGCACGCGCACCCCGTAGCGGGAACCGTCGCGCCCGCGGACGGCAATGGTGCCGGAACTGCTCGTGCCCAGTGGCGTGAAGGAGTAGAGCGGGTGTGCTCCTGCCGGCACCTCGACGCGGACGCCCGGGAAGAGCGCGGCGACCGAAGACGGGACGCCCCACGGCGGATCGTCCCCGTGCTCGATGTCCGCGGCGCGGACGCCGTTGCGGTTGCCGTCGATGAAGGCGGCGATCGTCGCCTGGTCCGGCCCGTCGCCGAAGCGCAGGGCGATCGTCGCCGACCGGGCCACCGCCTGGCTGCGTGCCAGCGCCATCCGTGTCGCAATGTACCGCGCCGCGCCGGCGGTCCTGACGCGGTCGAGCGAGAGGAGCACGGGGGGCACGCTGGTCGCCAGGACGACCGCGGCGAGCGACGCCACGAACAGCAACTCGACGAGCGACAGGCCGGCGGGCGAGCGCGGGGTGCGCCCGAGGCGCCCCCGCGTCGCCCCGGTGGTGTCTACTGCCCCGCGCGCTCCGTCCGGGCGGGCGCCGGCGCCACGGTGATCATGGGTTTGAGCTTCAAGAAGCTCTTCTCTCCGATGCCGCGGACGTTCATCAGGTCTTCGACCTTCTTGAAGCCGCCGCTCTTCTGCCGGTACTCCAGGATGCGCTCGGCCGTGGCCCGGCCGATGCCGGGAAGGGCCTCGAGCTGCGCGACGGTGGCCGTGTTGAGGTTCAGCGTCATGATCCCGGTGCTTCTGCCGGCATCCTGCGCGCTGGCCGTGCCGACGAGAGCCAGTGCCAGGAGCACGGCCGCGGTGAGTCGTGTCATCGTGTGCCTCCAGTCCGCGCGTGGCACGCGGCAGCGGCTGCTGCCGGAGCGGGAGTCCGCGGACGATTGTTGACGGTGTGCGTGCGCATCGCTCTGCCACGGGCGCCCCCTGCGCGGAACGGGTCCCGGCGCCGACGCGCGCCGTCACGGGCCGGGTGCGCGTTGAAGAACGCGTGCGGCCGCCGGGACGGCCATGACAGGGGCAAGCGCGGGGCCACTCGTGTGAGGTGGCATCCCACGCGGTAAGTACCGGCGCGAGCGGGGGTTGACGCCCGCATGCAGGGATGTGCGCCGGACGGGCGCGCGCGGGCGACAACCGTGGTTGCCACCCGCGCACGGCGGCCCGGATGCGGTGGCGGTCGGGGCAGGCGGCGCGGCCCCTCGAGGTGCTAGGCGGGTGTCTCCGTCGAGGACCGATACCAGGCGACGGTGCGGGACAGCCCTTCCTCGAACCGCACCAGCGGCTCGTAGCCGAGCAGGTGACGAGCCTTGGAGATGTCGGCCTGCGAGTCCTTGACGTCGCCCACCCGCGGCGGGCCATAGAGCGGCTCGATCGCGGCGCCGGTCAGGTCGCGCACGGCCCGAAAGAGCTGATTCAACGAGATCCGGTCCCCAACCGCGACGTTGATCACTTCCCCGCTGGCACCCGGCGCCGCGCACGCGCGCAGCACGCCGTCCACCACGTTGGCCACGTAGGTGAAGTCGCGCGTGTGCTCGCCGTCGCCGTGGATCCGCGGTTGACGCCCCTCGCAGAGCGCCTTGATGAAGAGCGAGATCACGCCCGAGTAGGGCGACGACGGATCCTGCCGAGGGCCGAACACGTTGAAGTAGCGGATGGTCACCGTCTCGAGCCCGTACAGCTGCGTGAAGAGCTGGCAGTACTGCTCGGCAACCAGCTTCTGCAGCGCATAGGGCGACCGCGGCGCCGTCGGCATCGTCTCGACCTTCGGCAGGGTCGCCGAGTTGCCGTACGCGCTCGAGGAGCCTGCGTAGACGAGGCGCTTCACCCCGGCGTCGCGGGCCGCCACCAGCACGTTCAGCGACGCGTCGATGTTGGCGCGGTTCGAGGCGATCGGGTTCTCGACGGACCGGGGCACCGAGGGAATGGCGGCCTGGTGGAGCACGAAGTCCACGCCCTCCACGGCTCGCCGTGCCACGTCGAGGTCCGCGAGATCGCCCTCGAGAAACTCCACGGACGGCAGGTGCGCCAGGTTGGCTCGCCGGCCGGTGCTGAGGTTGTCCACGACGCGGACGCGCTCGCCGCGGCGCGTCAGCTCCTCCGCCAGGTGCGAACCGATGAACCCGGCGCCGCCGGTGACCAGATAGTGGGCCATGTGGTCCTACGGGAACCCCGTCCTGGGCAGGCCGGGTACGACCTTCAGCGCGTTCTGGTAGTACAACTTCCGCAGCACGGGGTCGGGCAGCCCGATCCCGTACAGCTTCCAGAAGGCGTGGTAGTCGCGGTAGTAGTCGAAATACTCGTCGTTGGTTTCGAAGACGCGCCAGAAGTACGGGAACTCGTCGGGCTGGTAGCTGTCCTTCCCGAAGAGGATCCGGTCCTGGTATTTGACGAAGAAGTCGTGCGCACTGCGAGGCTGCCGGCCGATGTCGTACAGCACGGCGCCCACTTCCGCGTAGACGTTCGGCATCTCGTCGAAGAGCCTGCCGAGCCGGGCCAGATCGTTGGCGTGCCAGCCGAGATGGGCGGCGATGAAGGTGGTCTTCGGATGCCGCCTGAACAGCCGGTTCCGCTCCCCCATCAGATCGTTGAAGGAGGGGTTGGGCGGCGACGGGAAGCGCCGGTCCGGGTAGAGCGCCAGTTCGAGCCACCGCTCGTTGGTGAGGGTGATCTCCTCGAAGAACTCCTGCGGGTCCGCCGTGTGGATGAAGACGGGGATGTTCAGCCGCGCGGCCGTCTGCCAGATCGGGTCGAGTTCCGGGTCGTCGAGCGTCAGGCGTGAGCCGTCGGCCTTGCGCACCTGCAGGCCGAAGCCCTTGTTGATCTCGCCCAGTCCGAGCGCGCCAGCCTTCACGTCGGCTTCGAGCTGTCGGGCCGCGCGCTGGCCGAAGCCGGGGCCCACGTCACGAAAGTTGATCGTCGTGAACTGGACCATCCGGTCCCTGTGGCGGCTCGACCGGAGCGCCTGCACGGCCTGCGACAGCCGGTCGCCCGAGACGCCGCTGGCGTTGACCAGTACGCGCAGGTTGAGCGGGTCCATCGACGCGACCAGGTCGTCGAACTGCTGCGGAGAGATCGGCGCCGGCTGGTGGCTGTGGATGTCGATGACCGGGAACTTCGCGCGCGGCACCTGGTGCTCGGGCACGACCAGGGTCGACGTGGGCCGGTACTCGCGGATGTTGGGCAGGGGTAACTGGGGTTGACGGTCGGATCCCGGGCGGGGGCGCAGGGCCCCGCTCTGCTCCCCGCCGGCGCCGGGCGACACGCCACGCGCGCCCCGTCCGCCGGCGCCCTGCGGGCCCTGGGCCATTCCGACGGCGGCGGCGAGGGCGACCGCGAGCATCGCGACGATCGTTCGCATGGCAGGCATGGTAGCAGTCCGAAGAACGTCGCAGCCGGTCTGTAAGCCGAATTCTGTCCGCCGTCGCGCCTTGCGGCACGCCGGCGTGACGACCATTCCTCTAGGCCCGGGATTGCTCACGGGCTCGAGCGACCTACCCGGTGGCTTCGGACGGGCCGTCCTGTAACGCCACCCTATTTGGTCTTGCTCCGTGCGGGGTTTTGCCTGCCACCGACGTTACCGCCGGCGCGGTGCGCTCTTACCGCACCTTTTCACCCTTACCCCGGTTGCCCGAGGCGGTATGTTTTCTGTGCCACTATCCGTCAGGTTACCCTGCCCGGGCGTTACCCGGCGCACTGCCCTATGGAGTTCGGACTTTCCTCCCGCCTCCGCCGTTGGCGGCCACGCGGCGAACCCCGAAGGACCCGCCGCACGGCCGCCCGTACGAAGACCGGCGGTCGTCGAACCGACTGCGACAGGCCATTATCGCCGACATCACCCGGGGTGCGCCCGAGGGGCCGTCCGGGGCGTGGCGACCCGTACGGGCGCCCTACCCGTCGATCTCCTGCCTGATGCCGTACTGCTCGAGCTTCTTGTAGAGGTTGCTGCGCGGCGTGTCGATGAGGTCCGCCGTCTTCGAGATGTTCCAGTTGGTCTCGCGCAGCTTCTGGACGAGAAAGGCGCGCTCGGCGGCATCCTTGAACTCGCGGAGCGTGCCGGGCGTGTGCGGTGCGTCGGCGGCAGGCGCTGCGGCCGCAGGTATCCCTGGCGCGGGCGCGTTCGCCACCCCCGCGGCCGCCGCCACGCCGCGCGGTCCGGCGTCGCCGCCCCGGATGTCCGCCGGCAGATCCTCCTCGCGGACGATCTCGCCCGGCGTCATGATCAGCAGGCGCTCGACGGTGTTGCGCAGTTCGCGGATGTTGCCGCGCCACCGGTAGCGCTGGAGCGCCTCCATCGCCGCCGGGTCGAAGCGCTTCGGCCGCAGGTTGTGCTCGTCGGCGAACAGCTTGCCGAAGTGCTGCGCCAGGCGCGGGATGTCCTCGCGGCGTTCCCGCAACGGCGGCACCACGATCGGGATCACGTTGAGGCGGAAGAAGAGATCCTCGCGAAACTCGCCGCGGCGGATCGCCTCCTCGAGGTCCTTGTTGGTCGCGGCAATCACGCGGACGTCCACCTTGATCGTCCGAGCCGAGCCGAGGCGCTCGACCTCCTGCTCCTGCAGCACGCGCAGAACCTTGGCCTGCGTCTTCGGGCTCATGTCGCCCACTTCGTCGAGGAAGATGGTGCCGCGGTCCGCCTGCTCGAACTTCCCGATCTGCTTCTCGGTCGCGCCCGTGAACGACCCCTTCTCGTGGCCGAACAGCTCCGACTCGATCAGCTCCTCGGGAATCGCGGCGCAGTTCACCTGGACGAAGCGCTGCGCGGCCCGGGGGCTGTTGCGGTGGATGGTCCGCGCCACGAGCTCCTTGCCGACGCCGCTCTCGCCGAGCAGCAGCACGGTGGCGCTCGTCGGCGCGGCGCGCTGCACGGACTCCAGCACCTTCACCAGGCTGGGGCTCCGTCCGACGATTTCGTACTTCGACTCCATCGCGAGCCGCAGTTCGCGGTTCTCGTCCTTGAGCGCCTGCTGCTGCAGCACGTTGCGCAGCGTCACGATGACGCGCTCGCTGCTCAGTGGCTTGTCGAGGAAGTCGATTGCGCCGGACCGGATGGCATCGACGGCCGTGGCGGTCGTGCCGTGGCCCGAGATCATCACGACGGGCAGCGTCTCGTCGATGGCGCGCAGCCGGCGCAGCACCTCCATGCCGTCCATGCCCGGCATCTTGATGTCGAGCAGCACCAGGTCCGGCCGTTCGCGCTGCGCCAGCTGGACGCCGTCCTGGCCGTTGCCCGCCCCGAGGAACTGGTAGTCCTCGTACTCGAGGATCATGCGCAGCGAGTCGCGGATCGCGGCTTCGTCGTCGATCACCAGGATGCGCGGTTTCATGGCTATTCCACCCGAATGGTCTGAAGGAGGCGCTGGTCGATCTCGGGGCGGTACAGGTACACCGCCACGAGGTCCCCGCTGCGCAGCGTGCCGGTCAGGCGGCTGAAGTCGGCGTAGCTGCGGACGGGCTGGCGGTTGATCTCGAGGAGGATGTCGCCGCGTTCGACCCCGGCGTCGAACGCAGGGCCCGGTGCCTCGACGCGCCACACCAGGACGCCCTGGACCCCGTCCGGCAGCTGCAGCTTCGCCGCGGCCTGCCGGTCGAGCTCGCGGGCGGCGATGCCGAGCCCCTGCAGGCGCCGCGCCGACGGACCGGCGTCCAGGCCGCGGCTGGACGCCTGGCGCTCGGTCTGCGGCCGTTCGGCCAGCTTGACCGGGACCGTCACCGGTCGCCCGTCGCGGAGGAGCTGGAGGCTCCGGGTGCTGCCCGGACGGCTGGCCGCGATCTCGCGGATCAGATCGTCGTGGTTGGTCACCGTGCTCCCATCGACGGCGACGATGACGTCGTAGGGGCGGATGCCGGCACGCGCGCCGGGCGAGTTGTCCGTGACGTCCTGGACGAGCGCCCCGTGCGCCGACGCCAGGCCCAGCCAGCGCTGCATGTCGGGATCGACGTCGCGCAGCATGACGCCGATGTAGCCGCGCGTGACGCGGCCGCGCTCCCGCAGCTGCGGCAGGATGGCGGTCGCCATGTTGATCGGGACGGCGAACCCGATGTTCGGCGCCCGCGAGCTGATTGCGGCGTTGATGCCGATGACCTGCCCGCGGGTGTTGATGAGCGGCCCCCCGCTGTTGCCGAAGTTGATGGCGGCGTCGGTCTGGATGTAGCGATCGAACGAGGAGTCGAAGAGCTTCCTCCCGAGGTAGCTCACGACGCCGGCCGTCACGGTGTGCTCGTACGCCAGCGGATTGCCGATGGCGATCACCCACTCGCCGACCCGCAGGTCGTCGGAGTTGCCGAGCGGCGCGAACGGCAGCGGACGCGATGCCTCCACCTTGAGCAGGGCGACGTCGGTGTCGGGGTCGGATCCGATCGCGACCGCCTGCAGGCGTCGGCCGTCGGACAGGCCCACGACGATGCGGTCGGCTCCGTCCACCACGTGGTGATTCGTCAGGATGTAGCCGGAGGCGTCGATCAGGAACCCGGTGCCGGCGCCGCGACGTGGAGCTTCGTGGTCACGGTCCCGGGGCGTCGCACCGAACGGGTCGGGCGCCTCGACCGGCCGACGGGGACGACCGTCGCCGCGCGTGGTCGCGTCGATGTTGACGACGGCGGGATTGATGCGCTCGGCGACGTCGGCAAACGACGCCGCTCCCCCGGTGGACGCCGCTGGCGGCCTGACGGGCTCGAGCCGCGCGCGCGGGGCGGTCTCGCTGCTGACCAGGAACGCGTCGCGCGGGCCTGGCG
>CAWULT010000098.1:0-17520 GCA_963923455.1 uncultured bacterium | reverse complement strand
AGCCAGCCGCTCGCCGGCGCGGGCGGCTGGTCGTCCCGCAGGCGGCCCGACAGCCAGAACCAGCCCGACACGATGGACCCGGCGGCCGGCGGGGTGGCGACGAGCTCCGGGTCGATCACCACGTCGTAGCTGCCGCCCAGCGTGTCGAGGAGCGCCCACCAGTACGGTTCGCCCGTCAGCCAGTTGCGCCGCTCCTCGGCCTCGAGCACGTGGCCCGCGATGAGCGCGTGGGGTTCGGGCGGGTTCACCGGTTCGCCCGACGGCGCGAAGAGCCCCGACGGAATGAACGCGCGCGATCCGAACGACAGCCCCTGCGCGCGCTGCGCCGCCTCGTAGTCCGGCAGGGTGGCGTAGACGCTGATCTGCTGCGCGAAGGCGGCGATCTGCGCGACGGTCGTGGCCGGCAACGCCAGGGACCCGTGCAGCGCCGCGTCGGGCGCGTCGAACGCGAACGGATAGTCGCCGCCCGTCCCGGCGCCCTCGGGTGGATTCGCCCATGCGAGCCACGTCCCGTCGAGCGGCGTGTGGGTCGGGCGCGTGACGCGTGCCTCGACGGCGATCCGCACCATCGACTTGCCGGCGAAGTGCGGATTCATCCCCATCGCGTCGCCGCTGTTGTTGACCTGCAGCCAGAGCTGTTCGCCCGAGGGCGGCGCCCATCTGAGGTACTGGCCGGCCCCGACGGTGATCTTCTCGGCCTCGGCGGCGACGCGGCTCGCCAGCGAGGCGAGATCCTCTCCGGACGACACGTGAAATCCGATGGCGGAGAACTGGCTGGGCATGTTGAGGGACTCGGACCTGTCGCGGCCGGCGGCGGCGCGACGGCTACCCGATGCTCGCGACCGTCTGTTCGATCCGTTCGGCGACGCCGTCGGCGAGCGCGGGCAGGCGCGCGGGCGGAATGCGCAGCCGCGCCAGCGCGTCGGGCTGGACCCGCACGTCGTCGTCGGCCGGTGCACCGCCGCCCGCCCGCTTCGCGAGCGCATTGGCGACGTGCACCATGTCGCAGATCGGGTCGTGGCCCTCTCCCGGCGCGTGGTGGTACGTGATGCCGGCCACCAGCCGCGCGGGCAGGCTCCAGTGGGCCGCGACCAGCCCGCCCAGCTCCGCGTGGTTCATGCCGATCAGATCGGCTTCGGCGCGCCGGCTCGCGTCGCTGCCCGCGGCCCGCGCCTCGGCCAGCCGCCGCAGGTGTGCGGGGTCGAGGAAGCGTGCGATGAGCAGCTTGCCGATGTCGTGCAGCAGGCCCGCGGTGAACGCCTCGGCCGGCGCCTCGGTCTTCATCGCGCCGCCCACGACCTCGGCGCCGATCGCGGTGGCCACCGAGTGCCGCCACAGCTCGCCCTCCGAGAGCCCGTACTCGGGCAGCGCCTGCATCAGGTCGCGCCGCACGGTGGCCGCCGTCGCGAGGTTCATCACCCAGCCGACGCCGACGCGGACGATCGCGGCGCGCACGGTGCCGATCTGCGTCCGGCTGCCACTGGCGGCGGAGTTCGCATACTGGAGCAGGCGACCGGTGAGCGGCCCATCGAGCCGCACGATGGCCTCGACCTGATCCACCGAGTAATGCCGGCTCCCGAGCAGCGTGCCGAGCCGCCCGACCGTGGCCGAGAGCGGCGCCATGCTCTGCGCGGCGCGGACGAGCGCCTGGTGCGTGGGAGTCGACTGCGTGTCTGGGGACGGCGGCATCGAGTGCTGATTATCGCACTGGCGCCGGAGGTCCCGTGCGCATCGGCTTCAGGCCTTCGAGGCAGACCTCGTCCACCAGCTCGACGTCGACGGCGAGCGACTGCGTCAGCACGACCGTCCACGGGCGCGTGTAGGCCTTCGGGTCGTCGACGGAGAAGGCGACCTCCAGCGTCCCGAACCGCGGGCGGCGGATGCGCTCGGCAATCGTCGCGGCATCGGTCATCGGGCTGCCGGCCACGTCGAGCCAGAGCCCGTCGCGGAGCCCGTTGGTCCGCACCACGAGCGTGTCCCCATCCCATGCGCCAGACGAGTAGCCGTTCCATGAGGGCTGAGGGTCGACGGGCAACGCGCGGCCGTCGGTGAAGATCTGGCGGTAGCTCGCGTTGAACTCGTTCAGCATCACGAGCACGCCCGGCAGCTGCAGCACCTTCTGGTAATGCGGCAGCGTGTAGTGCCGTGGCGGGTTCGACGGCAGGCATTGGGCGTGCGGGTCGTCCTTCGAGTTGTCCGCCGACCGCTGCTTCACCGCCGCGGCCGCCCACGGCTGATACGGCAACCCGCCCGGAACCAGGAGGCTCAGGCTGGCGGCGGCCTTCGCGAGCGGGATCTTCTCGATGCAGTCGTCGCCGTCGCGCATCATCGGCGGGCACGGAAGGTGATCGTCGGTGAGCCACACGCCCGAGAGGTCTGGCCTCCCGTCGGAGGCGCGCGGGGCCGGCGCGGCGAGATCGGGCCTCCCGTCGGCCGTGCGCGGGATGCCCGGCATCGGGTGGCGAAACCACTGCGCACCGGCGGGCGCGACGGACGCGAGCAGAGCCGCGGCCGCCGTCAGGAACGCGAGCCGCCGGACGACACGTCGCGTGGCACGGATGGTCACTGCGCCGGTTCGAGCCGAAGGATCGTCCCGGTGGGTTCGCTGCCGCCCGAGCTGAGCTCGGTCGCGACGTACAGGTACCCGTCAGGGCTCTGCTGGGCTTCGCGGATGCGGACGTTGAGCTGCCGCAGCAGCGGCTCGCGGCGCTCGGCCTGCGACGGCTGGTTGAACGAGATCCGCTGCAGCGACTGGCCGTTCATCGCGCCGACGAACACGCTGTCCTTCCAGCGCGGAAACTTGTCGCCAGAATAGAACGTGATGCTCGACGGGCTGATCGACGGCACCCAGAACATCCGCGGCTGGTCCATGCCCTTGCGGAACCAGGGCTCGTCCGAGGCGAGCGAGCCGGTGTAGTTGCGGCCCATCGACACGAGCGGCCAGCCGTAGTTGTGGCCGGGCAGCAGGATGTTCATCTCGTCGCCGCCCATCGGGCCGATCTCGACCTGCCACAGTTCGCGCGTCTGGGGGTGCCATGCCAGCCCGTAGCCGTTGCGGTGGCCGTACGTGAAGATCTCCGGTTTCGCGCCGGCGTGCCCGACGAACGGGTTGTCGGGAGGCGCCGTGCCGTCGTCACGCAGCCGCAGCGTCTTGCCGACGTGGTTGCTGAGATCCTGCGCCTTCATCCGGAGGCTGTTGTCCTCGGTACCGGTACAGCACAGGCGGTCGCGGTCGCCGACCGTCACGTACAGCATGCCGTCTGGACCGAACGCGATACGGCCCGCCATGTTGCCGCTCGTTTCCCAGGCGTCGGCGACGAAGATTTCCTTCACGTCGGCGAGCGTGGCACCGTCGAGCCGGCCGCGGGAGATGGCCAGCGTATTTCCCCGCGGCCCCTGCTTGGGGTACGCGAGGTAGACGAGCCGGTTCTGCGCGAACTGCGGGTGGAGGGTGGCGGTCAGCAGCAGGTTGCCCCCTTCACCCTTGACCGGCGTCGCGGCCCAGACCGGCGTCGGCTGGAGGACGCCGTCGCGAATGAGGCGCAGCCGTCCCGCCCGCTCCGAAACGAGCAGTGTCCGGCCCTCGTCGAGGAACGAAATGCTCGACGGGTGCACCAGGCCGGTGGCCACGGTGACGACCCGGATCTTGCCACCCTGGGCGTCGACCACCTGAGCCGCGGCCGGTGGCGCCTGCTGGGCCCGGGCGGGCAGCGTCGACAGAGGCAACAGCGCTGCAACGGTGCACGCAGCGCACACAAGACGGAACGTCATGACGATCCTCGCGTGAAGGTACGGCCGGACCGGAGCGGCGCGAATCGTAGCACAGGGCTCCGCGACCGGCCTGGGGCGGCCACCGAGCGCCTAGCCGGCGCGCCGAGGCGCCGATGGGCCGGGCCGGTGGGCGCCGCCACGGCGGTGGGAGGCCTCGGCCGCGTGGATCATCAGGAACTCGCCGACGTTGTCCATGGTGACCAGCCCGACGAGCGCGCCGTCATCCTCGACGACGACGGAGCGGCCGTCGAGGCCCTGGAGCCGTGCGAGCGCCCCCTCGAGCATCTCGGACGGGTCGGCCCTCGGGACGTCGTGGCGCATCGCGCGGGCGACCGCGGCGTCGCGGCCATGCTGGGTCAGCGCGGCGATGAGGTCCGCGCGGGTCAGCATACCCACGGCATGGCGCCCCTCGACCACGGGGAAGTCCACCTGCGAGCTGGTCAGCAGCAGGTCCGCCGCGTTGCCGAGAGAACTGAGCGGGGTCAAGGTCAGCACGTCGGTCACCATGGCGCGCCGGACCGGAATGCCCGCCAGCGCCGACTTCATCTGCACCATGCTGGCCTCCTGGCCGGCGCCGATCCAGACGAAGAGGGCGATGAACAGCAGCATCGGGTTCAGGAAGAGGCCGACGAAGCCGAACAGCACGGCCAGGCCCTGGCCGATGGCGGCCGCCCGCTCGGTGGCGCTCGTGTAATCCATGCGGGTTGCCAGGATGGCCCGCAGCGCCCGGCCGCCGTCCATCGGGAACGCCGGCAGCAGGTTGAAGACGACCAGGGTCACGTTGGCCAGCAGCACCCGCTCCAGGAAGGCGCCCGTCGCGACGGTCGTCGCCTGCAGGGGCTGCCACTGGCCGGTGGCCTGGAGCCAGGCGTAGATCGCCGAGGCGATGACGACGTTGACCGCCGGTCCGGCCAGGGCCACCCACAATTCCTCGCGGGGCTTGTCCGGCATGCGCTCGAGGCGGGCCAGGCCGCCGATGGGCAGCAGGGTGATGTCCCGCGTCCGGATGCCGTAGTGGCGGGCCGTCAGCGCGTGGCCGAACTCGTGGGCCACCACGCAGCCGAAGAGCGCCAGGATGTAGCCCACCCCCTGGATCACGGCCGCCAGGTCGTGCCCCTCGCTCCAGTGGCTCATCGCGATCCAGCCGATGAGCATCAGGAACGTCACGTGGACGTGGACGTCGATGCCGGCGATACGGGCCAGCTTCCAGGACCAGGTCATCGGCGGGCTCCTCGGGCCGGGCCCCCGGCGCCCCGCCTGCACCCAAACGGGGACGTGCGCGGGCCGGCGGACGGGATTACTATTACCCCGTCAAGAATACGCCGGCGGCCCTCGACGGCCGCCGCCAAAGGGAGACCGAATGCGACGAGACTGGACCCTGGCGCTGGCTGTGGCCGCCCTGTGCGCGGTGCCGCTGGCCGCCCAGGCCCCCGCCGGCTGGAAGGTTCGGGTCGACCGGAGCCAGAACGCCCAGGACCCCGACAACACGCCGGACCTGACCTTCGCCGCGATGGGCAAGGGGTTCCACGTCGTCGGAGGCCCCGCGGGCACGTTCTGGAATCCCGCCAACACGGCGTCGGGCGATTTCACGTTGAAGGCCACCTTCAACCTGATGCAGCCGAGCAATCACACCAACTACTACGGGCTGGTGTTCGGCGGCGCGAACCTCGACGGCGAGGCTCAGGCCTACACCTACTTCGTGGTGGCCCAGAACGGCATGTTCCTGATCCGGCACCGGGCCGGTGCCCAGACGCAGGACGTCCAGGCCCGCACCGCGCATGCGGCCGTCAGCAAGCCCGGCGCCAACGGGCAGTCCACCAACGTGCTCGAAGTGCGCGTGGCCGGCGGAACGGTGTCGTTCGTCGCCAACGGCACCGTCGTGCACTCGATGCCGAAGAGTGCGCTGCCGGCGACCGACGGGATCGTCGGGGTCCGGATCAATCACGTCCTCAACGTGCACGTTGAGGGCTTCGAAGTTCGTAAGTCGTAGGTCGTCGTCGACGAGAGGAGTGCAATGCAGAGGCGAGCTTTCATCATCACCGTGCTGGCGGGCATGCTGGCCACCGGCGCCGGGGTGCTGGCCCAGGAAGGGCACCCCCTGAAGGGGTCGTGGATCGGGACGTGGACGGGGAACACCGTGCACGGGAACGACGTGCTGCTGGTCCTGACCTGGGACGGCAAGGCCATCACCGGGACGATCAATCCGGGCACCGACAACATGGCGATCAAGAACGCCTCGCTCAACCCCGACGGGTGGGCCGTGCACCTCGAGGCCGACGCCAAGGACAAGTCGGGCGCCACGATCACCTACGTGATCGACGGCAAGATCGAGAATCTCGCCTTCCACAACCGGACGATCACCGGCACGTGGAAGAGCCAGCGCGGCACCGGCGCGTTCAAGATCGGCAGGCAGTAGTGATGCGGTCCGCACGAGGAGCAACGGTGACGGCTGGCGTCAGGACGATCGTCGGCCTGGTGTGCGCGGCGTGGCTGCTGCTGTCGGCGTCGGGCTCGGCCCACCACGCCATCGGGGCGAAGTTCGACGACACCAAGGCGACGACGATCAACGGCGTCGTGACGCTGGTGGACTGGACCAACCCGCACGTGCACGTGTTCGTGAACGTGAAGGACGCGAAGGGCCAGATCGTGAACTGGGCGGTGGAGCTCGAGAGCACCGTCGACCTGCAGCGCAGCGGCTGGAGCAAGGACACGGTGCAGACCGGCGACGCCGTGACCGTGCAGGGCATCGTGGCCCGCAACGGCACGCGGCAGGTCTACGGGCGGTCGGTCGTGTTGAGCAAGACCGGACGCCAGGTGCTGAACGTGGTGCCGCCGGTCTTCAAGACGCCGCTGCAGCCGCGGCCCACGCCCAAGTGGCCGGATGGCCTCCCGCGGCTGGGGCAGCTGCCGGGCGGTGTCGGCGGCTACTGGGGGTACCCGTCCTCGACCGTCCTCGCCGAGAACGGGGTCAACGCGCCGATGGACGAGTACGGGCAGCTCAAGAACGTGGCCGACGCGTCCAAGGTGGCGCCGATGCAGCCGTGGGCCCTGGCGCTCTACGAGAACCGCCAGCGCCGGTTCCTGCAGGACGACCCGACCTACCTGAACTGCAAGCCGCCGGGCGGCGTCCGTCAGTTCCAGCAGCCCTACGGCATCCAGTTCGTGGAAGACCGTGAACGCCAGCGCATTTTCGTGCTGCTCGGCGGCGGCAACCACAACTACCGCATCGTCTACATGGACGGCCGCAGCCAGACCGGGCAGGTCGGTGGGGACGACGACAACCCGCTCTACTACGGCCGTTCGGTCGGGCGGTGGGACAATGGAACCCTGGTGGTGGACACCCGAGGGTTCAACGAGGACTTCTGGTTCACGAACGGGGGGCTGCCCCACACCGACCAGTTGCACCTGGTGGAGCGGTTCACCCGGACGGATTTCGATACACTGAAGTATGAGGTGACGGTGGAGGACCGCGGGGCGTACACTCGGCCCTGGTCGTCCGGCTGGACCCTTCGGTGGGTGGGGGGCGAAGAACTCCCGACGTATTTCTGCCAGGACAATCGGCCGTGAGCGCGTGCGGCCCCTGGTGCAATGGTGAATGAACGGAGGAAGCAGATGAAGCGCATCGTATTCGTCGGCGTGTTCGCGGTGGCCGTCCTGGCGGCCGCGGTAGCCACGCGGGCCCACCACTCGTTCTCGGCCGAGTTCGACGCCAACAAGCCGGTCAAGCTCACCGGCATCGTGACCAAGGTCGAGTGGACCAATCCGCACGTGTGGTTCTACATCAACGTGAAGGACGAAAAGACCGGTGAGGTCAGCAACTGGGGCGCCGAGATGGGCCCGCCGCACGGGCTGCAGCGCCGCGGCTGGCGCCGCGACACGCTGAAGATCGGCGAGGAGGTCACGGTCGAGGGCTCGCTCGCCAAGAACGGGAGCAAGCGCATGAACGCGCGGTCGGTCACCATGACCTCGACCGGCGGCCGCCCCGGCGAGACGCTCGACGCCGTGTCGAGCGGCGGCAACAACTCGGATCAATAGCGCCGCTCCCGCGCGAACATCGAGCCCCGGCCGGTTCCCCACCGGCCGGGGCTCTTCGCTTTTCAGGGCCGCCGCGCCGGCGGACCCTGGGCGGTGGGCTCGCTGGGGCACACCTCCGGCCGGACCGTGCGCAGCGTGAAGCGGCGCCGTCCGTCGGGAGACGGCCTGGCGAATCCCCGGTCCGCCTCCGGATCGACCGGGATGATCGTCGTGCCGCAGACGACCCGGGGTGCGGGTGCCTGCCGGCGTGTCGCGGCCTCGTCACCGAAGCGCCGCTCGCCGAACGGCGGCCTCGGCAGGTCGGGTCGGTTCGGCGGGGGAGGGACCAGGCGAGGCCCCTGCGGTGGCGGCCGATTCCGATCGGCGGGACCATCCGGCACGGTCTGCGCGTCGAGCGTGGGCGTCGCGGCTGCCAGCGCCACGACGAGGACGGCGCCGTCGATTCGCATGTGGCCTCCGTGTCTGGGTGCGTCGAGCGTTTGGACGCCGCGGCCGGGCCGGTGGCCGGATCCGTGCGCGGTCGAACTACTGGACGACCGCCGCGAGCAGGCTGGACCAGCGGGGCTCCGGCATGTCGCGCAGAAGCCGGCGCGCGCGACGCGGGCCGCGTCGCTACCGTGGCAGCGGCCCGTACGCGACGCGATCGCCGTTGTACGAGCTGAGCCAGATCTCCCCGTCGACCGTGATCGCGGTGGCAGTTCCCGTGTACGGCGGCGCGGCGGGGCCGCGCGCGACATCGGTCACGGCCAGCGTGTTCGGGTCGATCGCCTGCGCCACGTAGCCACGCGGGCACGGCGTGCCGGCGGGGCACGAGGGATCGGCAAGCGCCATGCCCGCGGCGATGAGGCGCCCCCCGACCATCCGCACGTTGTCCGGGTTCACGCCGGTGAGCTGCGCGAAGCCGAGCGGCTTCGGAGCGTCGCCGCGCGAGAAGGCGACGACGCGGCGCAGGCCCATCGCGACGACGAAGAACCGCGTGTCGTCGGCCGCGGTCTCGATGCCGTTGTTGCCCGGCAGGTCCGTGCCCGGCAGGCGCCGGAAGGCGCTCGTGCCGGGCGTCCACATGACGACGGTGCCCGTGTCGCGGCCCGCGAAGATGTCCTGCGCCGTCTTGCCGGGCAGGTACAGGACCGTGGCCACCAGCGTACCGTCGCCGAAGGCCGCCACGCTGTTGGCCGCGAGGTTGTCGGGCATCAGCACGCAGCCGACCCACGTGGCCGACGGCGCGCCGCCGCGAACGTCGACGTCGAACACTTCGACCGACTCGCGCCCGCCGTGGTTCGTGACGTACAGCGTCTGGCGGCCGCCCGCGGCCGGCCGCAGGCTCAGGCCGTGGAGCACCGCCTGTCGCGCGTCGAGCGGACCGGGGCAGTTGGGGAAGCGCTGGCGGTCCGGCCGCGCGGGCGTGTCCGCGCCGTAGAAGCGTTGCGCCCGCTTCGCCCGCGTGTCGATCAGGTGCAGCCCGGCGCCCGTCTCCATTCCGCTGGCGATGACCCACCGCGTGCCGGGAACCTGGACCAGGTCTTCGGGCTTCTGCAGGTCGCAGATGAAGCCGAGCCCGTTGGAGGGCGCGCAGCCGGGCGACGGTGTCGCCTGCGCACCCGCGCGGGCCGCCGCGGCGAGGGTCAGACAGGTCAGCGCGGCGAGCAGCGTCGGCTTCATGGGGATCTCCTCCGGAGCGCAGTCTACATGACGGACGCCGGCTGCCGCGCGTCGGGCCCGATGGATCCGGCGACCCGGGGGCCTGGCCGTGCTCCCGCGGCCGGATCGGCGTGGGCCTGCGGCGGGCGCCGCGCCTGGCCGATCAGACCGGCGTGACCGGGTTCGTCGCGGCCGTGGGTGCCTTGCGTCGCAGCCAGCCGAACGCGCGCGCCAGGTATCGCTTCTGGCCGATCTCGTCGAAGAGCGAGTAGGCCACCGGCGTCACGATCAGGGTCAGCAGCAGCACCAGCGTCTGGCCGCCGATGACGACGTAGCCGATCGCGTGGTTGGTCGCCGCGCCGGGCCCGCTCGTCAGTGCCAGCGGGATCATGCCCGCCACGAAGGCGAGGGTCGTCATCAGGATGGGCCGCAGCCGGTCCCGGCTCGCCTGGATCACGGCCTCGCGCACCTCCATGCC
This sequence comes from uncultured bacterium, assembly GCA_963923455.1. Classification (GTDB taxonomy): domain Bacteria; phylum Acidobacteriota; class Vicinamibacteria; order Vicinamibacterales; family UBA2999; genus CAWULT01. The sequence goes on along the minus strand of CAWULT010000098.1, from coordinate 7,595 downwards.
CGCCTCGCGCAGCTGGTTGGCGTGATCGATCTGCAGGATCGAGTTCTTCTTGACGACGCCGAACAAGACCAGCAGGCCGAGCGCCGAGAAGATGTTCAGCGACTGCCGGAAGATCACGATCGAGATGAGCGCGAACGGCAGCGTCAGCGGCAGCGACAGCAGAATCGTCACCGGGTGCAGCCACGACTCGAACTGCGCGGCCAGCACCAGGTACATGAAGATCAGCGACAGGGCCAGCGCGGTCAGGAACGCGCTCGCCGTGCGGTTCAGCTCGCGGGACCGCCCCGAGAAGCCCATCTGGTACTCGGGGCCGAGGCCCAGCGCCGCGGCCTTCTCGAGGATCTGCGTCTGGGCGCCGGCTTGCGACGTACCCGGGCGCATGTTGGCGCCGATGGTGACCTGGCGCTGGCGGTTCAGGCGCCGGATCTCGGTCGGCGCGGAATCGGGGCTGAGCCTCGCCAGGTTGTTGAGCGTGACGCTGCCGAGCTGCGACGACGGCACCGGCAGCAGGCCGATCGCCTCCTCCGTGGTGCGGTCGCGCGCGTCGGCGCGGACGTGCACCTCGTACTGCTCGCCGCCCTCGTTGTAGGTCGTCACCTGATCGCCGCCGACCAGCAAGCGCAGCGCCTCGGCCGCGTCCGAGACCTGCACGCCCAGATCGGCCGCCTTTGGCCGGTCGACGCGCACCGACATCTCCGGCTTGCCCGTGTTGAGGTTGGTGTCGACGTCGACGAGCCCGGGCACGTCCCGCACCAGGCCGGCCAGCCGCGTGCTCTCGGCCTGCAGCCGGCGCAGGTCCGGACCCTGCATGACGAACTGGATGTCGCCAGCGCCGCCACCGCCGCGCCCGCCGCCGATGCCGCCCGTGGCCGCGACCGAGGTCCGGGTGCCGGCCGGGGCCCGCGCCGGCAGCACCGTGCCGCGCACGTCCTCGACGACCGCGAAGACGTCGCGCGAGCGCATGTCGAGCGCCTTCAGCTTGACGAAGATCGAGGCGCTGTTGCGCGTGCCGGCGCCGTCGCCGGCCACCGTCGCCATGGTGTAGTCCACCTCAGGGATCCGCCGGATCGCCGACGCCACGCGGTTGGCCAGCACGTCGGTCGCCTCGAGGCTCGTGCCTTCGGGCGCCCGCAGCGTCACCTCGAGTTCGGACGTGTCGTCCTGCGGCGTGAAGTTGACGTTGACGATCCGGAAGAGCGGCACGCTCGACAGCAGCACGAGCACGGCCAGCGCCGCCACGACGCCACGGTGCGCCATCGCCCACTCGAGCATCCGCGTGTACACGCGGTCGATCGGCCCGAAGACGATTGAATGCTTCGAGTCGTGCACCCGATGGTCGGCGTCCTCGCGGCGCGCGGGCACCTTGAGCCACCGGGCCGACATCATCGGCGTCAGCGTGAAGCTGACGAGCAGCGACACCATGATGGCGAACGCCATCGTCAGGCCGAAGCTCTTGAGGAACCGGCCCACCATGCCGCTCATGAAGCCGACCGGCACGAAGATCGCCACGAGGGAGAGCGTCGTCGCCATGACGGCGAGCCCGATCTCGCGCGTGCCCTCGATCGCCGCCTGACCGGGCGGCATGCCCTTTTCCTCGATGAACCGGTAGATGTTCTCGAGCACGACGATGGCGTCGTCGATCACGATGCCCACGGCCAGCGTCAGCGCCAGCATCGTCAGCATGTTCAGCGTGAAGCCCATGTACCAGACGAGCGCGAACGTGGCGACGATCGACGTCGGAATCGACACGGCGGCGATGACGGTGGAGCGGAAATTGCCCAGGAAGAGCAGCACCACCAGCGAGGCGAGCAGCGAGCCGAGGATCAGGTGCTCCTGCAGGCTGCTGATCGACGCCTGGATGAACTCGCTCTGATCGCGGACGATGCGGATCGAGAAGCCGTCCGGCATCGTCCCGGCGAGGTCCTCCAGGCGCTGCTTGACGTTGCGGACGACCTCCACCGTGTTCGTGCCGGATTGCTTGCGGATCTGCAGCAGCACGGTCGGGTTGCCGTTGACGGTGGCCATCGTCGTCGCGTCGGCCATCCCGTCCTCGATGCGTGCCACGTCGCGCACGCGAACGGGATGGCCCGCGACGTCGCGCACCACGATGTCGCCGAACCCGGCCGGATCGTCCACGCGGCCGCGCGTGCGCATCGTGATCGTCCGGGCGCCCTGCTCGATCTGGCCGCCCGGGATGTCGACGTTCTGCGCCTGGAGGGCGCGGGCCACGTCGTTGACGGTCAGGTTGTGCGCCCGCAGGCGCTCGGCGTCGAGCCACACGTTGATCTGGCGGTTCCGGCCGCCGAGCAGCAGCACCTGTCCGACACCGTCGGCGCTCTCGAGGCGCCGGCGCAGCACCTTGTCGGCGAACTCGGTGATCTCGCGGATGGGCTTGTCGGCCGTCAACGCCATCGTCAGGATCGGCTGCGAGTCCGGGTCCTGCTTCTCGATGGTGGGCTGCGTGATCGTACGCGGCAGCAGCGGCAGGATGCGGTTGACGCGGTCGCGCACCTCCTGCGCGGCCACGTCCGCGTCCTTCTCGAGGTTGAACGTGACGACGACCTGGGAGATGCCCTCGGCCGAGTTGGAGCTCAGCTGGTCGATGCCGCTGATGGTGTTGACCGCTTCCTCGACCTTGTCCGTGATTTCGCTCTCGACCTGTTCGGGCGCGGCGCCCGGCAGGCGCGTGGTCACCGTGATCGTCGGGATGTCGACGTTCGGCATCTGGTCGACGCCGAGCTGCGCGAACGCGAACGAGCCGACGACGATGAGCGACAGGATCAGGACCGAGGCGAAGACGGGGCGACGGACGCAGAGGGCGGCCAGTGCCTGCATGGAAACTCCTACCTTCTACTTCGCGGTCACGCGCACGCCATCGGCGAGCTGCGGCAGATTGCTGGTGGCGATCACGTCGCCGGTCTTCAGCCCGGTCGCGATCTCCACGTCCGACCCGAACGTCTGCCCCGTCGTCACGATGCGCTCCTCGACGTGATCGCCGGCGAGGGCGAACACGCGGGACGTGCCCGACACGGTCCGAACGGCGTCGGCTGGCACGAGGATGCCCTGGGCCGGCGCGGCTTCCTCGATGCGGGCGGTCACGAACAGGCCCGGCTTCAGTTCGTTCTTGTCGTTGGGCACGACGGCCTCGACGATCAGGGCCCGCGAGTCCGCCCGTACCTCGGGTGAGACGTAGCGGACCTCACCGGTGAACGTCCGGCCGGGATAGGCGTCGACCTCGAGCGAGACGGCACGGCCGACGGCCACCGCCGTGATGTACTGCGCCGGCACGGTGAGCTGGACGCGCAGCGGGTGCACGCGCATCACCGACGCCACCTTGGCACCGCGCGTCACGTAGTCGCCCACCGACACGAGGCGCTCGCCGACGACGCCGGCAAACGGCCCTCGCACCACAGTGTCGCCCAGCGCCTTGCGCGCCAGCGCCACCCGCGCCTGGGCCGCGGCCAGTGCCTGCCGCTGCTGCTCGGCGCCGTTCCTGGCGCCCTCGTACTGCCGGCGGGCGTTCTCGGCCTGCGCCCGTCGCAGGTCGAACTCGGACTGCGAGACGAGCTTGCGCTCGTACAGCATCCGCACCCGCTCGAAGTCCGCGTGGGCCAGGTCGTAGGTGGAATGCGCGACGGCCACCTCGGGCACCTTCTCGACGTCGAAGGCCGCGCCGTCGGGCTGCCCGAGCCGCGCCTGGATCTGGGCCGCGTTGGCTTCGGCCTCGCGGGCCTGGGCCTCCACCTCGGTCGCGGAGATGCGGACCAGATCGCTGCCGGCCGACACCGGCGTGCCGCGCTCGACCGGCGTGGCCACGACGCGGCCGGCGATCTCGGCGGCCACCTGGGCCTGCTCCTGCGCGGCCAGCGCGCCGGTCACGCGAATGGCGCGGGTGACGGGCCTCTCGGCCACCGTCAGCGTGCTGACTTCGAGCGGTGCCGCGTCGGGACTGGCCGCCGTGTCGGTCGACGCGCCGCGGCCGCGGCAGCCGGCGGCCATGGCCGCGAAGGCAGCGACGAGAAGCGTGGCGCCGACGAAGGGGCGGGTGGAGGCAGCATGCCGGAACGCGGGTCTCAACGTGGGGCTCCCCTTGGGTGAACGACCGCGCCGCGCGGGCCGGGGCGGCGCGGCTGCCGTCAGGCGGACAACACCCTAGGGTACTCGCGCCCGCTGGGCGCTGTCACCCGAGGGGCCGTCGGGAGGCCTCGCAGATGGCCCCAGCGCCTACTCGGCGCGGGCGGGCGTGAAGGTGACGGCGACGCCGCCGGCCACCGGAGACGGGCCGACGCGCAACGCCCGCCGGCCGTGCCCGATCGTCACGGTGCGCCCGCTCGCGATCCCGACCGCGGCGCCGAACACCACGTCGCTCAGGAAGTGCTGGCCCTGCTGCACGCGGCCGGCGGCCACCCACGCCCCGACGGCCGACGCGGGCACGCCGGCCTTCCACCCGAAGTGGCGCCAGAGCACCGTGGCCGACGTCCAGGCCGACGAGGTGTGGCCCGACGGAAACGCGAACGACCCGTCGGTGCGGCCCGGCCGGTGGCGCCGGACCGACGCCTTGATGCCCTGCGTGAGGATGGTGTCGAGCACCTGCCCGCGAATCAGGTCCGCGCCCGCGTTGGCGGTCCGGGGGCTGTGTGCCAGGCGTCCCACGACATAGGTGGCCACCGCCCCGCCCGCGTGGACGTAGCCGGTGCCGGCGTTGCCGCCGACATCGAAGAAGGCCTTCGTGCCCCCGGCGGTCGCGTGCTCGGTCACGTAGTCGTCGGCCGGGTGGCTGGCGGCGCTTGCCGCGCCTCCGAGGCCGAGCGTCCAGGCCGTGTCGATCGACGCGAGCCCCTTCAGGTCGCGCAGCGTGTTCTGCAGCAGGTGCACGAACGGGTCGGGCTGGTAGGTCTCCGCGGTCTGGGACGGTGGCGGTGGCGTCCGGGCCTGATCCGTGGCCGCGTCCTGCGCCGCAACGGGACGCGCGAGCGTGAGCGTGAGCATGACGGCCGCGAGGCCGCGACGCGTGGCGGGCATGGGCGCTCATCATAGTCCAGGCCCCCGCGTGCGCTGGACACCGTCTCGACGATGAAGGGAGAATCGCACCCGTGATGCGACGTCTGGCGAGCGCGGTGGCGGCGGTGCTGGTGGTGATGGCGGCACGGGCAGCGATGGCCCAGGTGGGCCTTGGAACATTGGTGGTCGAGGTGCAGCCGCCGGCCGGTCAGCCCGCCGAGGGCGCCCTGGTTGCCGCCGTCGCGGCTGACGGCGACGCCCCGGCGCGCTCGGCCGTCGTACCTGCCGGCGGATCCACCGTCGTGCTCGTCGTCGCGCCCGGGCGCTACGACGTCCGCGTGACGCTGGGCACCGTGCGCGAGGCGCGCGCGCCCTTCGAGGTGGGGCCCGGCAGCGTGATGCGCATCACGGCGCGGCTGGCGCCCTCCGACAGCATGGCCGTGTCGCGCCTGGCCGTGTCCGATCGTTACGGCGTGGCCTATCAGTGGGTGTTCGACCGGCACTCGGTCGCGCAGCTTCCGAGCAGCGGCACGGCCGGGTCGCTGATCGAGACCGCGCATCCCTTCGCGATCACCGATCGGATGGACACGGGGGGCCTGTGGAGCGCCGTGGCGCCCCGCATCGGTGCGTACGGCAGTTCCTGGTCGCAGACATCGTTCCTGGTCGACGGGCTCGACGTCTCCGACCCGCTCGAGCGCGGGGGGCCGATGCTCTATCCGGACCTCGGGCTACTGCAGGGCGTGGAGGTCGACGGCGTCGCGATGACGGCGGACCTGGCCGGGCCCGGTCCGGCGATCTCGCTGGTACCGCGCCGGCCGGGCGGGCAGTGGAGCGGTTCCGCGCAGGCGACCTACGTGCCGACGTCGTGGCAGGCCGAGGCCGGCCCCGTACCGTCGAGCGGCCGGTTCGACCGCTGGGCCGACGGCAGCGCGCTCGTCAGCGGTCCGCTCTCGGGTCGGGCCGGCCTGGTCGCCTCGGCCCGGGTCACGAGCGGCCGGCGGCTGGAAGCCGCGGATCCGACGCTGCTGAAGAACGACCTGCAGTCCGTGTACGCGCACCTCTTCACCACGCCGGCGACAGGCGACCAGCTCCGGGTGATGGGGGCCGTCAACGGCGTCACGCGGCCCTACGCGGCACGCGCCCGCTTCGCGGACCGCGCCGTCGACGACCGCTCGACCGCCGTCGTGCTGACGACCACCTGGGAGCGCGCCCGTGACGGGCGCCTCTGGTCAGTCGCGGCTGGGTATCGCCGGGCGGCGTCGGAGGCGAGGGTTGCGGCGTCGGCCGCCGGGGGCACCATCGACCGCCTGCTGGACGGGCCGCCGTTGACGGTGGGCGAGTGGGCGCCGGCCGCGCGGCAGGCCTGGGACGCGGCCGTCTCGCTGCAGCCGCACGTCCGGCACTGGGGCGGGCGCGCGCACGTGGTCTCGATGGGCGCCAGCGTCGGCGGGTCGAGCGTGGCCAACCGCGCGGTGGCGCAGCCGCGCTTCGGTGAACTCGTCAACGGCATCCCGGCGCGCGTCTGGGACATCCGGTCGTCGGCCGGCTCCGAGTGGTCGGCCGTGACGGCCGGGGCATATGCCAGCGACCGCATCCTCCTCGGTTCGCACGTGACGCTCAACGCCGGACTGCGCTTCGACTACGACCGCGGCTCGGCGTCGGGCGGCGACAACACGATTCAGTGGGCGAACCTCTCGCCGCGCGTGTCGTTGCGGTGGAGCCCGTCGGCGAGCGGCCGCTTCGCGGTCACGACGGGCTATGCCTGGTACCAACAGCGGCTGCCGCTCGCCTACTTCGCCGTGGGCGATCCGGCCGGCCCGGCGGGCACCGTGTTCCGGTGGGACGACCTCAACGGCGACCGGCGGTTCACAGCCGCCGAACTGACCACGATCGGCCCGGCCGGCGCTGGCAGCCCCGGCAGCGCGATCGACCCGGACCTCGAACGCCCCACGACCGGCGAGTTCCTGATCAGCATGGAGCACGTCCTGTTCGGCTGGCGCTGGCACTTCACCGGCATCGACCGGCGCGAGCGCGACGGCGTGGGCCTGGTCAACGCCGGACTCGCGTCGCAGGACTACGCCGTCCGGTACGTCAGCGATCCGGGCGTCGACGTCGCCGGCAACGCCGGCTACACGCAGGTGCCAATCTTCAGTCGCCTGCCGGGCAGCTTCGGCCGCGACCGCTACCTGCTGACGAACCCCGCCGGCGTGCCGAACCGCTTCCAGAGCGCCGAGATCGGCTTCGGCCGGAACGGTGACGGGTGGGCCTACTCGTTCGAAGGCATGGCGTATCGTGGGGAGGGCGTCGGGGGCAGCCTGGGCTTCCGGCCCGAGGAGAACGACCAGGGCCTGCTGGGCGACTCGTTCCTGTCGCCGAACGCCGGTACGTTCGGCCGCGGACGGCTGTTCTTCGACCGGGCGTTCGTGATCAAGACGTCCGGCTACTACCGCGCCCCGGGGGATCTCGACGCCGGCTTCGTCGCGCGGTACCAGGACGGCCAGCCGTTCTCGCGGCTGCTGCTGCCGGCGGGGCTCGGCCAGGGCGTCGAGCGAGATCGTGAACGTGTAGCGCTGGCCCCCCCGCGGATAGGTCTG
>CAWULT010000097.1:0-17615 GCA_963923455.1 uncultured bacterium | reverse complement strand
GGCATGCCGCAGGCTTCGAGGAGATCGAAGGGTTCGACGGCGACGAGCGACGTCAACACGCCCAGCATCGAGACGTCGACGTGCTGGCCCGTTCCGGTCTCGTCGCGCTGCCGGAGCGCGGCCAGGACGCCGATGACGCCGAAGACCGGCGCGAGCAGGTCGCCGACCGGCACGCCCACCCGGACCGGCGGGTCGCCTGGGGAGCCGGACGTCATCATCAGGCCGCTCAAGGCCTGGACGATGCTGTCCATCGCCTTGCCGCCGCCGGATGCGGTGGCGCCGAAGCCGGAGATCGAGCAATAGACGACGCGGGGGTTGATCGACCGTCCGAACCCGTACCCGATCCCGAGGCGGTCCAGCGTGCCCGCGCTGAAGTTCTCGACGACGACGTCGGCCTGGCGCACGAGGTCGGCGAACACGTCACGGGCGCCCGGTCGCTTCAGGTTCAGGGTGACGCCGTACTTGCCGCGCAGCCGGCCCAGCGCCGACACCGAGACGTCGTCGGGCGAGGTCCGCCCGAGCGTGACGCCGTCGCGGCCGATGTAGGGTGGGTTCTGCCGGCACGGGTCGGGCGCCTCCGGATTCTCGATCTTGATGACACGCGCCCCCAGGCCCGCCAGCAGGAACGTGGCGAACGGCCCGGCCAGCGCCAGGGTGAGATCGAGCACCGTCAAGCCCTCGAGCGGGGCGCGGGTGGGCACGTGCTGGGTCGCCATTGACGGCGGCGAGTCTACCGTCCGGAAGGGTCGCCGGGCCAGCCGTTTCGGGACGGTGGCCCCATGGCCGCGCTCACCTGGCCCCCGCCAGGAGCCGCGACGCCATGGCACGGCCCGCCATGGCGGCGTCGCGTTCGCTGGCCGGCCATGTCAGAACATCGCCAGAGGGTTGACCAGCTCGCCCGTGCTGCCCGGCACGCTCGGCGGCGCGATGACCAGCAGGAACTCCCACTGGTTGAGCCGCGCGGCCGTCTCGGCGAGTTCGGTCAGCCGGGGGCCGTCCAGCAGATGCAGGCCCATGGCCACCAGCGAGACGACGTGGTTGGCTCGTGGGTCCTCTGGGATCGATCGAATGGCGCTGGTGATCGCGACGCCGCGCTCCTTCATCCATGGCAGCACGGAGATGTCCATCGAGCCCGCAAGGCCACCGCCGCCGCGCCCCGCTGGCGCCGGCGCGTTGTACACGAACAACGCGTCACCGGGCGACACCTTCAGGCCGGTCTGCCGCTCCCACGCCTCGAGGTCATCCACGTACGCGCGGGCCCCGGGCGGCCGGGACGGGTTCTTCAGACGGGTCATGTCCACCAGGATGCCTCGCGTCACGATTCCCTGCTGCACCGTCTCGGTGCCCAGGCGGGAGCAGCCCGCCTGATCGCTGAACCCCTCCGCGAGCACGAAGCCGTTGTACCACTTGCCCTGGTAGCTGGCGTGGCACAGCGCGTCGAGATGCGTCATCGGGCCGTGGACGTGGTACTCCTTGATGTCGCTGCTGAACCCGGGATTGCCCGTCTCCAGATCGGGATCGGGAAACGTCCGGAACCGGATCTCGTAGAACGAGATGGCGTGAGAACGGCCGTCGCGTCTGGTGGCGTCCGGCATGGGGACGAGTGCCACGGGCTGCTCGAGGGAGACCACGACGCCACGCTTGGCCAGTGCGAGGGCCTGCTGACGCTTCCTGGGGGTAATCAGGTTCAGCGTCCCGAGTCGATCGTCCTTGCCCCACCGCCCCCAGTTCGACAACTCGGTCATCCAGCGCTGGACTTGCGCCTTGCTCACCTCCGCGCGGGGGGACTCCGCCCCACGCGTCTGCTGGGCCTGCGCCGCCAGGCCGCACACGACGATGGTCGCACCCGCCACGAGCGTCCGTCTCACGATCATCTCAGCCTCCGGCGTACCAGGTTGTTGCGCCCGGCGTGAGCTGGGTCCAGCCGATTTCGTCCACCCTGGAGCGGACGGGCGCCATGGGGTTCTTCGCGATGACTCGACACGCTACCGGCGCGAGCGGTCCGGCAACTCGAACACGAATACTGCCGCGCCCCGATCGGGTGGGTTCCTGATTTCCGGCACGAGCGCCGGGAACGTGTTGGCCTGCGCGCCGCCGTTGCCGACCACCACCGCCAGGTACTGCCGGCCGTTCACCGCGTAGCTGATGGGCGCGTTGCTCGGCACGTCGCCGAGGCGCGTCCGCCACAGCTCCTTGCCGGTCATGTCGTCGTAGGCGATGAGCGAACGGTCGAGCGCGCCCGCGAACACGACACCGCCGGCGGTCGCCAATGCGCCGGTCGACTGGGGCGCCCGCTGCCGCTCGGTCCAGACGGTCTTGCGGGTATCCAGGCTGATGGCCTGCACGCGCCCGTACTTGCCGTCGCTGCCCGGCCGCGGACGGAGGCTCCAGCGCACGCCCGTCGAGAGGCTGCCGCGTCCACCCGGGGCGACCGGCGTCAGGTCCATGCACGCCTCGACGAGCGTGACGTACAGGATGTGCGTGCGGGGGTTGTACGACGACGGCAGCCACGACTTGGCCCCGCCCGCGTGCGGACAGGTGAACTTGGTCGTGCCGTCGCCGGGCACGAGCGACTCGTCGATGATCTTGGCGCCCGTCGCCGGGTCGATCGCCTTCACGACGTTCTGTACGCCGAGATCGAACGAGAACACGTACTTCCCGGTGTCCGCTTCCATCGCGTCGAAGATCGCCTGCTTGCCGCCGGTGATCACCACGGGCCTGGGCCTGCCGTTCACCGGCAGCGTCAGCACCTGCCGCTCGAACGCCCAGTCGTAGTCCCATTGATCGTTGGGCTGGTGCTGGAAGAACCACACGAGCCGTCCGGTCGTCACGTTGATGGCCAGCGTCGAGTCCGTGTAGAGCGCGTCGTTGGTGACGCCCTCGGCGTCCGACGGGATGCGGAGCGGGCCGGTGTCGTAGGTCTGCGCAGGTCCGAAGAACGCCAGGTCCAGCGTCTGGTCGTAGCTCGCGGGCACCCACACGGACGCCCCGTTGCGCTGGCTCACGGCCAACCCGTTCCAGCTGGAGCCGCCGGGATCGCCAGGCCGTGCGATGGTGCTGAAGCGCCAGGCCTCGGCACCGGTCCGCGCGTCAAGGGCCACGATGAAGTTGCCGCCGGGCGCCCGGCCCGTCGTGCCGATCATCACCCTGCCGTTGGCGGCGAGCGGCCCCCCGGTGATGCCGTAGCCGGCACCCGCGTCGGCCACCGCCTGGTCCCACACGACATCGCCGGTCTTCACGGCGAGTGCCACCATGTGGGCGTCCGACGTCGGCACGTACAGCATGTTCCCGTAGAGCGCCAGACCGCGCTTGACCGTGGGCGCACGGTCACGCGGCAGCCGCCTCGAGTACTGCCACAGGAGGTCGCCCGTGGCCGCGTCGAGGGCCTGCACCTTGTCGCCGAAGCCGTGCACGAACATCACGCCGTCGTGCACGAGCGGCGGCACTTCATTGGGGCCGTTCGGCAGCGCCCAGCTCCAGGCGAGGCGGAGATCGGCCACGTTCTGCCGATCGATCTGCGCGAGCGGACTGAAGCCCATGTTGTCGGCGGACCGGCGCCACGTCAGCCAGTCCCCGTCGGAGGGGGCCGTGAGCATGCGGTCGGTGACGGTCGTGATCCGGTCCAGTGGATTCACCCGGGCGGGGGGTGGTGGAATGGGCACGCCGGTCGTCAGGCCGCCGCTCGGCCCGCCCGCGGCTCCCGGGATGGCCGCGCCACGAAGGACGGACGCGTCGGTCGACAGTTCACGGGTGGTGGCCGTCACGCCGTTCTCTTGCGCCAGATAGGCAAGGACCTGCGCCTGCGCCGCCTCACCGAGGCTGTTCGGCGCCGTCGGCGGCATTCGCAGCACGTCCTCGTGCAGGACGTCGAGTGACCTGCCTCCGAAGCGCAACCGGAACTCCACGCCCTTGAGCGGCGGCGCGAACTCGCCGTCGTCGAGGTTGGCGCCGTGGCACGACGCGCAGCTCCGTTCGTAGACCGCCCGGCCTTGCGCGGCCTGCGCCGTCGTGAAGTTGGGGGTCGCCAGCGACTGGGCACTGAGCACGCCGGACAGGTACATCGCCCCTGTCAGCGCGACTCCGGCCATCGTGGAGGAAATCGAACGAGGCAGCTTCATGGACGGCGTCTCCTTACGACGGCCGGTCGATGCCGAACGCGGCCAGTCGCGCGCCCCTGCGGGCACGACATCTTAGCCGTTCTTCGGCCCCCTGGACCGCTCCGGGCGGCATTCAGGCCGGGTCGCCTTCGTGGAAGTCGATGGTGCCGACGTCCGCCACGGCCGGGTCGTTGAAGGCCATCACGGTCCGATGGTCCGGGTGCCGCTGGTATCCGCGCAGGGCGTCGACGCTGGCGAAGCGCATGTCCAGCAGCAGGTCCCAGCTCCGTCCATCCCTGAGCACGTCGCGCCCGATTGCCAGGTGCTCGATGCCCGGCACCGTGCCGCGCAGCGCACGCATCCTCCGGCAGAACTCCTCGATGTGGCTCTCCGCCGTGCCGGGCCGGTACTTGAAGAACACGCAGTGGCGCAGCATGGCCGGCGGCTCGCGGCAGGGCTCAGCGCACCCTGGCGCCGGGAGGGATGATGGGCGGCGCGGCGTTGAGGCGCTCGGCGGCAAAGCCGGCGGCGACCTTGTACCGGTGCATGAACTCGTCGCGCTCGGCCTTGGGGATCACCGCGTCGATGTCATCGAACAGGCCGCCGCAGCGGTCGTCGAGCAGGTTCAACAGCCCGAACGGGCCGGCGCCGCGGTTGCGCAGGATCACCGGCGAGATCTCCGGACAGAGCTTCTCGTCGTAGGCCTGCAGGGCCCTGGCGGTGACGCCATGCTCCAGCAACATCGCGCCGAGCACGCGCGCGTCGACGATGGCCTGGCTCGCCCCGTTGGACCCGGTCGGGTACATGACGTGGGCGGCGTCGCCGAGCAGGGCGACAGTGCCGTCGCGCCACGTCGGCACCGGGTCGCGGTCGATCATCGGATACTCGTAGACGTCGCTGGCGCCGCGCAGCATGCCGGGTATGTCGATCCACCCGTAGTTCCAGCCATCGAAATGGTGCATGAAGTCTTCGTGGCGCACGCGCTTGTTCCAGTCGCCGTCCGGCCACCCGCCGGTGTTGTCGACGGTGATCTCGGCGATCCAGTTGATGTCAGCGAGGCCGGTCTGCGGATCTGGCTGCGAGATCGGATAGAACACCACCCGATGACGGTGGGTGCCGAAGCCGACGAACGACGCGCCCGTGCGAATCGGCCGGCCACGCGTGACGCCGCGCCACATGATCGCGCCACCCCACTGGATCGGCGGCTGGGTGGGATGCATCTGCTGGCGCGCGGTCGAATGCAGGCCGTCGGCCGCGATCAGCAGCGCGCCGGCGACCTCCGTGCGCTCGCCGCTGCGGCTCTCCAGCAGGGCGGTGACGCCCTGATCCTCGGGATGATTCCGGTAGCCGGTCACCTTGACGCCGGTGCGAATCGCGCCGGCGCCCAGGCGCTCGCGGGCCGCGTCGTACAGCAGCATCTGCAGCTTGCCACGGTGCACCGAGTACTGGGGCCAGTGATAGCCGGCCAGGAGGCCCCTGGGTTCCGAGTACACATCGTTCCCGTTGAGACCCACGAGCGCCCACTCTCGGGTCTGGATGCCGATCGCGTCGAGCGATGACGGGCCGAAGCCGAGCTCGTACAGCTCGCGCACGGCATTCGGCTGCAGGTTGATGCCGACGCCCAGCGGCTTGGGAGTCGTGACCGACTCGAACACGAGGCAGGGCACGCCAATCTGATGCAGGGTCAGGGCCACGCTGAGGCCACCGATACCGGCGCCAGCGACGAGAACGAGAGGGGGCGTCATCAGGGCTCCTGGAGCGACCGCCCGCCCGTGGGAGGCGTTACGAGGGCGGACGCGGCTCCGTATCGGTCAGAATTCTGTCCGAAAAGACGTCCGGAGTCGACGGACCACCGCAGCGTCTACCAGGTGATCTGGGAGCCGTCCGGCCTGTAGTAGGTCGGCCTGTTGGGTCCGGGTTCCGAAACGGTGGCGACCAGCTTCAGCTGGTTCATGTTCAGCGTGACGCCGAGCCCCGGACGGTCGTTCGAATACAGCTTGCCCTCGCGGAACGTCACGAACTCGTTCAGGTAGGGAATGGGCTGCGTGTAGTTGTATTCGAAGACGACTGGGTAGGGATACGGGCCGAGCGCGTGGATCTGCGCGGCGGTGGCAATGGGGCCCGTGAAGTGCGGCACGATCCCGACCTCGTGCGTCTCGCACAGGGCGCAGATGCGCAGCAGTTCGGTGATGCCTCCGACGTTGGGCAGGGAGCAGCGCACGAAATCCAGGTCGTGGTTCTCGACCAGGCGATTGAAGTCCCATCGGGCGCCCCACTCTTCGCCAGCGGCCAGGGGAACGCTCGTCTGGCTGCGCAGTTTCGGAATGTCCTGCAGGAAGGCGTCGGTCTGGACCGGATCCTCCACCAGATAGGGTTCGAACTCCTCAATCAGCCTGCAGCCGCGCAGCGCATCCGCGAAGTTGAAACGCTGGTGAAAGTCGACCATGAAATTGCCGGTCGGGCCGACGCCTTCCCGGGCGGCGCGACAGTCGGCCTGCACCTGGCGGATGCGCTCGCGCGCGTCGTAGCTGGTGCTGCCCTGCGGCAGGCTCGCGGCGTCGAAACGGAACAGCCGCCAGCCAGCGTCCATGCACGCCGCCGCGCGCTCGCGGATCGTGTTGCCGCCGCCGCGGAACGTGGTCGTGTAGCACTCGAGGTAGTTGCGGTTCATGCCGCCCAGCAGCTCGTAGACCGGAACGTTCAGGGCCTTGGCCTTCAGGTCCCACAGCGCCAGGTCCAGGGCGCCGATTGCGTGGAGGCGCTCCCGGCCGGGAGGGTAGTGGAAGGCGCGGTACATGTCCTGCCAGCAGCGTTCGATCTGGAACGGGTTGCGGCCGATGAGGCGTCCGGCGCAGGGCAACAGGGTGTCGAGGGTGCCGCCCTCGCCGATGCCGGTGAGGTTGGCGTCGGTCTCGATCGTCACGACCATGTTGCTCTGCAGCAGCGGGATCTGCAGCGGCATCACGGTGGGCGTCTCGTACAGCCGGATGCGGGTGACCTTCGCCGTGGGCAGGGCGGCTTCGGCGCTCGTCAGCCCACCCAGCAGCGACGCCACGCCGGTGGCTGCGGTCGTGGCGAGGAACTCGCGACGTGTCATCGGGCGACTCCTTCAATCGGTTGCGGGGTTCGTGGCCCTGCGGACCCGAGGCCGGCGGGCCGCGGGGACAGAACGTAGCGCCTGGCCGGCCGCCAGTGCAAGCGCCATGGTACCGGCGGCGGCTGGGCCGGCATGCCCGACGACCGCGTCTCGAAGTAGACTCCGGTGCGCCGGGACCCGAGGCCATGCCGTGCGGGGGCGGTCGGATCAGGAGGCGTCATGAGAAGACGATCGTTGGTGGTGGTCCTTGCACTTGCCGTGGCCGTCGTGCGCGTTGGCCAGGCGCAGGCGCCGGCGCCCACTCCCGCCACCGCGGACAGTCTGGTCGCCGCAGCGAAGCGCGCCGCGGGCAGCGATTACGCAGGGACGTTCCTGCGGATCTGCGTGGCCCCCGACAATCTCGCCGCCGGCGCAGGCGGTGGGGGCGCCCGTGGCGCGACGCCGCCAGCGCGCGTGGTGCCCGACCGCTCCACCTGGTACGCCAGGCCCTACAAGGTCTTCGACAACCTCTACTTCATCGGCACCAAGATCCATTCCGCATGGGCCTTGACGACGAGCGAGGGCATCATCGTCATCGACACCCTGTTCGACTACGCGATCGAGCCTGAGATGATCGACGGCCTGACCACCCTCGGGCTCGATCCGCGCACGATCAAGTACGTGCTGATCAGCCACGCGCACGGCGATCACGACCAGGGAGCGGCGTTGATGCAGGCCCGGTACGGCGCGAAGGTGGTGATGGGGGAGGCGGACTGGACCGCGACGCTGCAGCGCGCGTCCACCGCGCCTGGCGGCGTACCGAAGCGTGACGTCTCGGTGGGCCCCGGAGGCCTGAAGATCACGCTGGGCGGCACCACCGTGGACGTCATCGCCACGCCGGGACACACGGCGGGGACGCTGTCCTACGTCTTTCCCGTCAGGGATGGCGGCCGCACGCTGATGGTGGCCTACTCTGGCGGCACCGCCTTCAACTTTCCCCGCCGTGCGGAGAACTTCGCCCGCTACCGTGACAGTCAGCGCAAGATGACCGAGGTGGTCGAGGCAGCCGGGGCCACCGTGCTCATGACGAACCACACGGAGTTCGACCGCGCCTACGACCGCGCCCGCCTCGCACAGCTGCCGCGCGACGCCGGGGAGAAGCACCCCTACGAGACCGACGCGTCCACCGTGCTGCGCTACTTCGAGATGCTGGGCTCGTGCGCGGAGGCGCAGCGGCTGTCGATGCAGTGAGGTCATGGCTGCCTCCATGTAGGGATGCCAACCCCATTCGACGGCGGTGTATGCTGCCCGCTCGCTGTTCCAGGAGCCTTACAGACATGAAGCATTGGGTCTTCGTCGCGTCTGCGCTTACCGCGTGCCTCGCCCTTGGTCTCCAGGCCCAGCAGGGCGCGCCCGCCCCGCCCGCGACCAGGGGCAAGCCAATTGGCGGCACGCTGACGCCGGCCGTGCCGGACGCGCGGGGCTGGGGTTGGCAGGTCAAGGCGTCCATCGCACCGGGCACGCCGCGACCGTTCTACAACAAGGCCAAGGAGCTGCTGCTCCAGGACAAGCAGATCACGAGCTTCACGATCGCGACATTCAACCCGGATCTGTACTGCGAGGTCGGCAAGCACTTCGACTACATCTGGTTCGAGATGCAGCACAGCACGATGTCGTTCGACGAGGTGCGCCGCATGATCCTGGCGTGCCCGGGCGTCGGGGCCGCCCCGATGATCCGAATGCCCGACGCGCTCGAGTCGAGCATCCAGAAGGCCACCGACCTCGGGGCCATCGGGATCATCGTGCCGACGGTCGACGACGCGCTCGAGGCGCGCGATGCAGCCCGGTTCTCGCGCTACCCGCCGTTCGGGCGGCGCAGCTCCGGCGGCGGCTCGCTCGGCCAGGTGTGGCCCAACGTCAACTACCGGGCGACCGTCAACGACAACATGCTCGTCACGGTGATGATCGAGACGCTCGAGGGCGTGGCCAACGCCGAAGAGATCGCCGCCACCCACGGCGTGGACGTACTGCTCGTGGGCAACAACGACCTGTCGAGTTTCTCGGGATGGTCGCAGAACGATCCGCGGTACCAGGACGCGCTCGTCAAGGTGCACGACGCCGCGCTCAAGTACGGCAAGTACTTCGGCAACGCCGGGGCCCAGTACCTCAACGGCTACGTGCTCAGCGCCGACACGCGCATGGTGCAGAACGGCCCCGCGCGTGACGGGTGGGCACCGCCCGCGCGTGGCGGAGGCCCCGGCGCGGGAAGGGGTGGCGCGCCGGCTGGCCGTGGCCGCGGAGGCGACGCCCCCGAGCCGGATCCCGAGCCGGTCATCGGGCTGCCCGGTGGCGCCGGGCCGGCGACGTCCGCTCCAGCGACCGGTCGTGGCCGGGGGCAGTAGCGTGCGCGTACGGCTTGGGCTCTGTGCCGCGGTCGCCGCGGGACTCATCGCCTGGACCGTCGTGTCGGCCGCCCAGCCCCGGTCGGTGCGAGCCGGCGTCTACACCGCGGCGCAGGCCTCGACGGGCGAGCGTCTCTACTACGCCCGGTGTTCGACCTGCCATGGCGACGACCTCGGTGGAGTCGAACGGGCGCCTGCGCTGGCCGGCCCCGCGTTCATGGACTCGTGGAACGGCAAGAACCTGCGCCGGTTGTTCGACCGCGTCGTCAGCATGCCGCCGGCCGAGCCCGTGACGTCCGCCGAGGCGGCGGACCTGTTGGCCTTTCTGCTGCGCGAGGCGGGGATGCCGAGCGGCGAGACTTCGCTGCCGGGCGACAGGGCCCTGCTCGCCGACATCTCATTCGAGTCGAGGCAGCCGTGACCGTGTTCAGACGTGTCGTTGGTGCGGCGGCCGCGGTGGGCGCGGCTGTCTTGGTGTTCAATGCGGCCACGCCGCGCGTCGACGCGCAGGCGGGGCGGCCAGCCGCGCCGCGCGGGCCGAGCACGTCCTGGCCCACGTACGGCGGGGACCTGGCGAGCCGGCGGTATTCCGCGGCTGACGAGATCACGAAGGACAACTTCAACCGGCTGGAAGTGGCCTGGCGGTTGAAGACCGACTTCCTCGGACCTCGCCCGGACACGCTCTACTCGGCCACGCCGCTGCTGGTGGACCGCGTGTTGTACACGACCGCCGGCATGCGCCGCGCCGCGGTGGCGCTCGACGCCACCAGCGGTGAAATGCTGTGGATGCACGCGGTGAACGAAGGCACGCGCGGCGTCAACGCACCGCGCACCGGCGCCGGGCGCGGCCTCGCCTACTGGGCCAGCGGCGCCGACCGCCGCATCATCTACGTCACCCCCGGCTACCGGATGATCGCGCTCGACGCGGCGACGGGGCGTCCGATTCCCTCGTTCGGCCGCGACGGTGTGGTGGACCTCAAGCTCGAGAACGATCAGGACGTCGATCTCGACACGGCCGAACTCGGGTTGAACGCGACCCCGCTCATCGTCGGCGACGTGGTCGTCGTCGGTGCGGCGCATCGTCCTGGTGCCGCGCCGCGGACGATGCGCAACGCCAAGGGGTACGTGCGCGGGTACGACGTCCGCACGGGCCGGCGCCTCTGGATCTTCCACACCATCCCCCGTCCCGGTGAGTTCGGCTACGAGACGTGGCTCGAGAGTTCCGCTGAGACCAACGGCAACACGGGCGCGTGGGCCCAGATGAGCGCCGATGCCGACCTCGGGCTGGTCTACGTCCCCGTGGAGATGCCCACGGGCGACTACTACGGTGGCAACCGGCCCGGCAACACGCTGTTCGGCGAGAGCCTCGTGGCGCTCGACGTCAGGACCGGACGCCGCAAGTGGCACTACCAGACGGTGCACCACGGCCTCTGGGACTACGATCTTCCGTGCGCGCCGATCCTCTTCGACATGACCGTTGGCGGGCGCACCGTGAAGGCCCTGGCGCAGCCGACCAAGCAGGCGTTCCTGTTCGTCCTCAACCGGGAAACGGGCGAGCCGATCTGGCCCATCGAGGAACGACCGGTTCCGCAGTCGACGGCGCCGAAAGAGCGCAGCAGCGCCACACAGCCGTTCCCGACGAAGCCGGCTCCGTTCGACCTGCAGGGCGTGACCGAGAGCGACCTGCTGGACCTGACGCCCGCGCTGAGGGCCGAGGCCGTCGAAGTGGCGAAGCGTTACCGGATGGGGCCGCTCTTCACGCCGCCCGTCGTCAGCTCTCTCGACGGACCGTTGGCCACGCTGCAGGTGCCCTCGGACGTCGGGGGCGCCAACTGGCCCGGAGGAGCGCTGGATCCCGAGAACAACTTCCTGTACATCCACTCGCACACGGCGGTGTTCTTGAACGGCCTCGTGCCGGCCAACCCGGCCCAGTCCGACATGGGATACGTCTCCGGCCAGGCGCGTGCCGGTGGCGCTGGCCCCGCGGCGGGCGGCGGTCGGGCAGGCGGACCCGCGCCGGGTCGCGGCGGCGCCACCGTGCAGGGGCTCCCGCTCCTGAAGCCCCCCTACGACCGGATCACCGCGTACGACATGAACACCGGCGAGATCGTGTGGCAGAAGGCGCACAGTTCGACGCCAGACGAGATCAGGAACCACCCGGCGCTCAAGGGCCTGACGCTTCCGCGCCTGGGCCAGCCGGGACGCACGTTCATCGGCGTACTGGCCACCAAGACCTTGCTCATCGCCGGAGAAGGCGGCGTGCACACCAACGCGGCCGGCCGCCGCGTGGCGCTGCTGCGTGCCTACGACAAGCGGACCGGTGAGGACGCCGGCGCGGTGGAGATGCCGGCCAGGCAGACCGGGTCGCCGATGACGTACCAGGTCGACGGCAAGCAGTACATCGTGCTGGCCGTCAGCGGGAACGACGGCGCCGAGCTGCTGGCCTACGCCCTGCCGTGACGTCGGGCGGGGCCAGGCCTTGCCACCGAACAGTTCGGCGGCCGGGTCGCGCGCGGGTGCGCATTCAGGCGGTGCTGGAGCGCGCCTGGGGTGTCCGCTCGTGGCGGTAGTCGGCCTCGTCCAGCGCCTCGAGGACGGCCCGGGTGGGGTTGCGCAGCCAGTTCGCCAGGGCGCCCGCGAACAGCAGCACGGCGAAGCCGGTCGCGAGCCAGAAGCCGTAGCGGATGTGGCCGAGCGCGTCGCCGACCGCGCCGATGGCCATGGGTGCACTCACCGCCGACGCGCAGGTGAAAAACAGGATGACGCCGGCGGCCGCGCCGTGCCCCGTCTTCGGCAGGCAACTGATGCCCTTCGAGTTGATCGTCGGGTAGATCACCGACATGAACAGCCCCGACAGCGGCAGCAGGTACAGCGCGACCCCCGCGCCGCCGGCCGTGCTCAGGGCGAAGCAGGCCAGGATGCCGCCGCTGCAGGCGGCCAGCACGGCCTGCCAGGGAAGGCGGGTCAGCAGCCAGGCGCCCATGAACCGGCCCGCCGCGCGCAGCAGGAAGAAGATCGCGAGACTGTAGGCGGCCAGACCCGCGGGGATGGCCGGTTCTCCCGCCAGCCAGGTGGGCATCCAGACGTACACGGCGGCCTCGACGCCCACGTAGAGGAAGGCGACGGCCGACGCCGCCAGCACGTACGGGCTTCTCAGCGCCCGTGCCGTGCCGCCTGCCGGCCCGCCCGCCGGCCGGCCCGCCGGCCGCGTCGTCTCCGGGTAGCGCACGAGCAGCGCCAGGACGATCAGCCCCACGCACAGCACGCCGGCGATCACGTAGAGCCACTTCCACGACAGCCCGGCGGCCAGCAGGCGGGCCAGGATTGCCGGCCCGATGATCGCGCCAACGCCGAAGAAGCCCTCGGCCGTGTTCATGATGGACGTGTGATGCGCCGTCGAGGTCGAGATGTCGCCGACGAGCGCCAGCGCCCCGGTCTTGAAGACGCCGATTGCCAGGCCCGAGACGCCCATCAGCGCTGCGAAGACGAGGAAGCTGTCGCCCGCCGCGAACAGGAAGCAGGCGCCCGCGAACAGCGTGAGGCCCATGACGATCGTCGGGCGGCGGCCGAGCCGGTCCGCCAGCTGCCCGAGCAGCAGCCCGGCCCCGGCGATGCCGGCCATCGTGGCGTACTGAAACGTGCCGGCGGCGGTCAGCGACAGGCGAAACGTCCGGATGACCTCGGGGATGATCAGGCCGACCGAGTCGGTCGTCATCGCGAACATCGTGAACATCAGGAACGTCAGGGCCTTGACGACCGACAGGTTGCGCGCGTCGTCCGAGGGCGTCCGTGTCATGGTCCTTCCTCCGGTGAGCTCCGCCAGACGGGATCGCCCCCCGCCGCCGAGCCAGGCCCCGAGCACGTCACGGTGGCGGATGTCCGGGCCAGGTCGACGTCCAGGCGCGCCCACGTCTCGGCGCCCCGCCACTCGAGCGTCAGGCGGTCCGTTGCCGGCGCCGCGACGCGGCACGTCCCCTGGAACGCACGATGGGTGTTGCGCAGCCGCAGGAGGGACAGCAGCGACCGGACGACGGGCCGCGTCAGGGCCTGCGCCAGCTCGGCTGGCGAGTAGTAGTGCCGGTTGATGTCACGGCCAACCCCCGTGCGGCGCAGGAGGTCCAGGTCGTTGCCCCCCGCCAGCAGCCCGACGTAATAGATCTGCGGAATTCCGGGCACGAAGCACTGGATGGCCCGGGCGGCGAGGTACTCCGCGTCGCGTCGGCCCAGGGCGTCGTAGAACGTGCAGTTGATCTGGCTCGTGTCGACGTTGCTCGCCGCCGTGCCGCTCGCCAGCCGGCTGCCGCCTCCGCTGCGCTGGTGGATCGTCTCGACGAGCGCGCTGATGTCGCCAGGCGGAAGCAGGCCGGGCACGTCCCGGCGCCGCGGGTGCGGCGCCACGTCCACGACGCCGATGCCGTCGTGGGTGTCGAGGACCGTCACGGCGTTGCGCGGCCGGACGTGGAGCCAGTGGACGAGGCTCGTGACGTCCCTCGTGTACAGCGTGTGCAGGACCAGCGGTGGCAGCGCGAAGTCGTACACCCAGTCGACCTGGCGCGCGACCTCGATCTGGTCCTGGTGATGCCCGTGCACCTCGACGAGCACGTCCAGCCCGAGCGCCCGCGCCTGCGCCGAGACGTCGGCGATGAACGCGAACGTCTCGGGAATCATGAAGCAGCTGGTGCCCGCCGCCTTGACGGCGTGGCCGACGGCGTCGAGCCGGACGGCCCGGACGCCCGCGGCGTGCAGGCGCGCGAGCACGTCGGTCAGATAGCGGCGGCCGGCCGGGTGCCGCACGTCGATGTCGATCTGCTCGCGCGTGAAGGTCGTCCACAGCAGCACGGAGCGGCCGTCCGCGCGCTGGTGCCGCGTGAACGGCAGGTCCGGGCGTGGGGTCGACAGCGCCAGCAGATCCGCCTCCCCGGCGCCGAGGGGAAACACCGCGTCGTAGGTGAGGAACAAACCGGCGTACGGCGACGCCTCCCCGTGGCGGTCGTAGTCCAGGAACTGGGGCGACCGGCTGGAGACGTGGTTGACGATGAGGTCCGCCAGCAGCTCCGTCCGCGCGGCCAGAGCCGAGACGTCGTCCCAGGTGCCGAGGCGCCGGTCCACCTCGGTGTGATCGATCGGGTCGAATCCGGCGTCGGCGCCGTCGATCGGATGGAAGAACGGCAGCGCGTGCACGCCGCCGAACGCGCCGGCGAGCGGCCCCTCGAGCAGCGCGGACAGATCCCGGAACGTGCCGCCGGTGAGGCGGTCGACGTAGGCGATGAGCTGCGCCTGGTTCTTCATCCCGTGCCTGGAGGCGCCGCTGATGATACAGGCGTTGGCCCGGCCACGGCGCCGGGCGCCGCCGCGTGGGGTATCATCCCGGCCTCGACGCGGGGGACACTCTGCATGAAGACACCGTCAGCCGCCCTGATCGCGCTGATCGCGCTGGTCGTGACCGCCGCGCCGCGCCTCGGCCTCGCGCAGACCGCCTCCGGCGGGCCGCCCCTTCGCGTCGGCGCCGCGAAGGTCGACGTAACGCACGCGCCGGGCGAGCTGCCGAAGAACAGCCTGGGCGTACTGGATCGGCTCCATGCGCGGGCCATCGTCATCGAGAGCGGAACGGTCACGGCTGCGCTCGTCACCGTCGACGCGGGCGCCATTCCCGATCCGGTCTGGCGAGCCGTGTCGCAGCGCGTGCGGGACGAGCTCGGCATCCCGGAGGCGAACCTGCTCCTGACGGCCACCCACACGCACAGCGCCGGCGGGATGCGCGGCCCCGACTACGCCGCGAAGATCGTGGAGTCGGTTCGCCTGGCGAAGCAGCGCGTGGCGTCGGCCCGCATGGGCTACGGCACCGGCGTCTCCTACATCAACGTCAACCGGAACCTCATCGACCGCCGGACCAATCGCTGGTGGGAGGGGCCCAACTACGAGGGGCCGTCCGACAAGACGGTCGCCGTGCTGGCCTTCGAGTCGCTGGCCGGGGAACCCATCGCCGTCTACTACAACTACGCCGTCCACGCCGTGCTGGCCGGCCAGCTCGATCAGATCAGCGGCGACATTCCAGGCGCCGCGTCCCGCTACGTCGAGGAGTCGTTCGACGACCGTGTCGTCGCGCTCTGGTCGTCCGGCGCCGCGGGGGACCAGAACCCCATCTACTACCAGCAGACGTACGACCTGCGGGAGATGCGCGTCAGGGCCTACGCCGCGCGCGGCATCGACATCAGCAACGCGATGCCGCCCGGTGGCGAAGGCCTGGACCGTGCGAACCCGCGGGTGGCGAAGCTGATGAACCAGCAGCGACAGATGGTGACCTCGATGGGGCAGTTCCTCGGCGAGGAGGTGCTGCACGTGATGCGCGGAATCGTGCGCACGGTCCCGTCGGCCGCCGTCGCGGGGACCGCCACGACGGTCCGCTGCCCGGGGCGCGAGCGCACCAATCAGGGGCGGGCCGGGTTCGAAGGCGCCTACACGGACGCCGAGCCGGTCGAACTGCGGCTCGGACTGCTGCGCCTGGGCGAGGTCATGATCGGCGCGGTCAACGCCGAGGTGTTCAGCCCGATCGCGCAGCGGCTGAAGGCCGAGTCGCCGTACAAGGCGACGATGATGACCACGCTGACCAACGGTGCGGCACGTTCCGGCTACGTGCCCGACGACGCCTCGTACGGCAAGTACACGTTCGAGGTGCTGGCGTCCCGCCTGAAGCCGGGCTGTGCCGAGTCCGCGATCGTCAACGGGCTGCTGGGCCTCATCGACGAGGTGGCCGCGGCGCGATGACGAGTGCAGCCCACCGCCCCCGAACCATGTCACGCGCGCTGATTCGAGAACTGGCCGCCGAGTTCCTCGGCACGTTCGTGCTGATGGCCTTCGGCGTCGGCGTGGTCGCACAGACCGTGCTGAGCGCCAACGCGAACGGCAGCTATTTCGCCATCAACCTGGGATGGGGCATCGCCGTGATGCTCGGCGTGCTCGTCGCCGGCGGCGTGTCGGGCGCGCACCTCAACCCGGCCGTGACGGTGGCGTTGGCCGTGCACCGTGGCCTGCCGTGGCGCAAGGTCGTGCCGTACGCGCTGGCGCAGACGCTCGGGGCGTTCGCGGCCGCGGCGCTCGTCTACCTCACCTACCACGAGGCGTTCGCGGCCTTCGACGGCGGCGTGCGGCAGATTGCCGGCGCCCACGGCACGGCGGGCATCTTCGCGACGTATCCGCAGGCGTTCCTGTCGACGACGGGCGGCCTGGTCGACCAGATCGTCGGCACGGGGCTGCTCGTGATCGGCGTGTTCGCGATCGGGGACGCCCGCAACGTGGGCGTACCGGGGTGGCTCGGTCCCATGCTCGTCGGCCTGCTCGTCGTCGGTATCGGCGTCGCGTTCGGGTTCAACGCCGGCTACGCGATCAATCCCGCGCGCGACCTCGGCCCACGGCTCTTCACGGCGCTGGCCGGCTGGGGGGCGGGCGTCTTCACGGCGGGTGACGGCTGGTGGTGGGTGCCGATCGCCGGTCCGCTGGTCGGGGCGGTGACCGGCGGCGCCGTCTACGACGTCTGCATCACCCGGCTGCACCCGGCGGAGCCGGAGCGATGAGCCGGTACGTGCTCGCGCTCGACCAGGGCACCACGTCGAGCCGCGCCATCCTGTTCGACCGGGCCGGCCGGGCCGTGGCGGCCGCGCAGCAGGAGTTTCCGCAGCACTTTCCGCATCCCGGCCACGTCGAGCACGACCCGGAGGACGTCTGGCGCACCCAGCTCGACACGGCCCGCGCCGCGATGGCGGCCGCGCGGGCGTCTGCCGCCGACGTCGCGGCCGTGGGTGTCGCCAACCAGCGGGAGACGACCGTGCTGTGGGAGCGTGCCACCGGCCGGCCGGTCGCCAACGCCATCGTCTGGCAGAGCCGCGCCACGGCCGGGCTGTGCGACCGCCTGAAGGCGGCCGGACACGAGCCGGCCGTCCGCGCGAAGACGGGGCTCGTGCTCGACGCCTACTTCTCGGCGTCGAAGATCAAGCACCTGCTCGACACGACCGACGGCTGTCTCTTATACACATCTCCGAGCCC